>JAOPYH010000417.1 GCA_025964715.1 Streptosporangiaceae bacterium
CCAGCCGCCAGGCAGGCCACGCGGCCGGCGATCCAGCCGCAGGTGCCGCCCGGCGCACCCGGCTACCTCAGCGACCCGGCCCCGGCCGCGCCCGGCAGGTCGGCCGCCCCGGGCAGCGACGGCACTGAGGCGCTGTTCCCGAGCACGATCGCGTTCGAGCCGGTCCGGCTGGAAGAGGTCCCCGAAGACCAGGACGAGGGTCCCCGGTTCCCCCTCTTCTACATCGGCGACAAGCCTTACACCGTCCCGGCACAACCGCGGATGGGGCTCGGGTTCGAGTTCCTGCACATCGCCCGCACCCAGGGCGAGGTGATGGCCTACGACTTCCTCATGACCGAGATGCTCGGCGCGGAGGGCTGGCGGGCTCTGTGCCAGTACCGGGGCAAGATCAGCGCCGAGCAGTACGCGACGATCGTCTCCGTCGCTGAGCGACTCACGGTCGGGGCACTGGAAGTCCCAAAAGTCGCGAACGCCTGAGCCAGCTCGCATGGCTGCTCGACTACTTCGACGACGTCGCCTCGGACTTCTCCGCGTTCCACGGCATCCGTGACGTCACCGTCCTGTCGGGTCCGGCGTTCTTCCGGTTCGCGTTCCGGCTGACCGCCTACCAGGGCGTCATGGCGGCCCGCCGCATGGCCGCGATCGAAACTGAGCGGCCCGCCCGCGGCCCAGCTGGCGGGATGGCCGCGGCGCAGGCCGGCCCGGTCTACAGCCAGGAGCGGCACGAGACCCCGAGCAGCAAGGCAGCCCTGCAGGCGTCACCGGCGTTCAAAGGGATCTTCTCATTCGCAAAGGGGTGACTTCCCGTGGCGGATGGCTTCAAAATTGCGTCTGCCTTCGTGGAAGTGGACCCCTCCACTGAGGGTTTCAAGGAGCGGCTGCAGGCGGCGCTCGACGAAGCCATCGCGGGAGTCAAGGCCAGCGTCCCGGTCGGCGCGGACACGTCCGACCTGGACGCGAAGATCGCCGAGGCCCGGCAGAAGATCGCCGACTTCAAAGCGGAGCACGCCGACGCGAAGATCGGCGCGGACGCTGGTGACCTGGACGCCAAGGCCGACGAGGCCAAGGCCAAGCTGGACGAGTTCGACGGCAAGGAAGCCCGCGCGAAACTCGGCCTGGATAAGGCCGATTTCGACGCGAAGATGGACGACGCCGAGGCACGTCTCGCCGCATTCAGGAGCGAAAGCGCGGACGCGCGCCTCGGCGCCAGCGGCGGCAGCGCGGGCGGCGGGGGCGGTGCCGGAGGCGGCCTGCTCGCCGGGGTCACCGCCGGGGTCGCTGGGCTGATGCCCGGCATCGGCGGCGCGGCGACCGGGCTGGGGCTCCTCGGCGCGACGGGCGCGCTCGCGTTCGGCGGTATCGCCAAGGCGGTCTCCGCCGCGCACCAGGCCGCGACCAACATCGGCACGTCGCAGCAGCAACTCGCGGCGACCGAGTTCGCGAACTCGGTGCAGATCCAGCAGGCCCAGCAGGCGGTCGGCTCCGCACACATGCAGGCCGCCCAGGACGCCACACAGTCGGCCGAGCAGATCGCCTCGTCCCAGATGTCGCTGGCCGAGACGGAGCGCAACGCCAGCCAGTCGCTGATCGCCGCTCAGCAGGCGGTCGCGTCGTCGGAGCACCAGCTCGCAGAATCCCAATTCGGCGAGCAGCAGGCCCAGTACAACCTGACGCAGGCGCGGATCCAGGCGCGGATCACCCTGCAACAGCTCAACAACGCCGAGGCGGACGCCAAGCTCAACGTCCAGGCATCCACGCTCGCCGTGCAGCAGGCCCAATACCAGCAGGCACTCACGGATCAGAACGCTCATTCGACGTCGCTGGACCGGCAGCAGGCCGCGCTCGCGGTCGCTCAAGCGGAGCAGCAGCTCACCGAGGCGAAGCAGAACCAGACCAACGCCACGCAGGCCGCGAACCAGGTCAACAAGCAGGGCGTCAACGGCCAGCAGTCGGTGATCCAGGCGCAGCACGCGGTCAAGGACGCCATCTACGGGGTTACGCAGGCCCAGCAGCAGGCCGCGAACGCCTCCCGCGCTCTGCGGGTCACCGAGCTGAACAACGCCGCCGCGATCAAGCAAGCCCAGCTGGCGGTCGCCCAGGCGGAGCAGCAGGCCGCCTACCAGCAGAAGCGCGACGCCATCGCCGTGCAGCAGGCGCAGCAGAACCTCACCAACACGTACAAGCAGCAGCGTCTCCAGCTGGCCGCGACCCGGGCATCGAGCAACCAGGCGGCGCAGCAGTTCGCGCGGGACATGGCGCGGCTGACCCCGGCGGGCCGGGACTTCGTCAACCAGCTTTTGTCGATGCGTGGCGCGTGGCGTGGCCTCGAAGCCTCCGCGCAGAACTCGGTCCTGCCCGGGATGGACACCTTCCTGCGCGGCATCCGCTCCCTGATGCCGACAATCACCCGCGGGGTCCGGGAGATGGGCGGGGCGATCTCACACGCCTTCGGCCAGTTCGGCAAGCAGATGCAGACCCCCGAGTTCGCGCACGTGCTGTCCGGGCTGATGACCGAGGGCGTCCGATTCGCGAACATCGTCCTGCCGGCCGTCGCCCAGTTCATCGGGGAGCTAGCCAAGATCGGCTCCCAGCAAGGGGCGTCGTCCGGGCTGGCCAACCTCCTCGCCGGGCTCATGCGCGGGTTCACCGGGCTGGCCAGGGTCATCGGGCAGAACGAGACCGCGATCAACTCGATCCTGACCGCCATCGGGCGGATCCTGACCGCCGCCGGGCCCGCGCTCGGGCAGATGATCGGCACCTTCGCGCACGTGCTGGAGCCCATCGCCTCGTTCCTGAACTCCAAGGCTGGGCAGCCGTTCGTCAAGCTCCTCGGCGATGTTGTCGCCGGGTTTCTCGCCTGGAAGCTCGCCCAGAAGGCCGTCATCGGACCGCTGGAAGGGCTGATCGGCCTCCCCGGCAAGATCAGTGAGAAGTGGGGCAAGATCTTCGGTGACGAAGGCGTCGCCTCCAAGGTGCTCGGCTTCGCTGGCAAGGTCCGCGGCGGGATGCTCAGCGCCGGCCGGTCGGTCGCCACGTTCGTAGCCGACTACAGCGCGAAACTCGTCCGGGCCGGTATAGCGACCGGGGTTTGGATCGCTGAGCACGCCGCAGCCACCGCCGCGTTCATCGCCGAGAACGTCGCCCAGGCCGCTTCCGCCACGGCCGCGTTCATCGCCGAGAACGCCGCCACCCTCGGCATCGGCGCGGCGATAGCTGGCCTCGTCGCGGGGATCATCTACCTCGGCACCCACTGGTCGCAGGTCTGGGGCGACATCAAGCACTGGGCGTCGGTCGCCTGGCACTTCATCTACGACGGGTTCGGGAAGTACCTGCTGCCGCTCCTCGGGCCGGCCGGGCTGATCGCTCTCGGCGTGATCGAGCTGGCGCAGCACTGGACGACCGTGTGGAACACGATCAAGTCCGTCGCCGAGGACGTGTGGACCGGCATCAAGATCGGCGCCCGCGATTTCGTCGGCGCGTTCGAGACAATCTGGCACCGGCTAGAAAGCGTGTTCAAGACGCCGGTGAACTTCCTGATCGGCACGGTGTACGACAAGGGCATCGCCCGGCTGTGGAACGACGTGGTCTCCCACATCGGGCTCGGGTCGATCAAGCTGCCGATCATTCCGCAAATGGCGGCCGGCGGGATCGTGCCCGGCCGGGACCGCGGCCGCGACGAACGTCTCGTCGCGATGCGGCCGGAAGAGGGCGTGCTCGTCCCGGAGGCGGTCCGGGGCATCGGTGGGCCGGGCGCTGTTCACGCGCTGAACAACAAGTTCGGGCGCGGCGGCAGCGAAACCAAGAGCGGTGTGCTGCCCGGCTTCGCCCATGGCGGGATTCTCGGCAGCATCGGCGGATTCCTCGGCAACCTCGGCCACGACATCTCCGGTGCCATTGACGTCGCCAAGATCATCGCTGCGGTCGTAACCGGCAATACCACGGCGTTCACGAACGCCGCCGGGAAGCTCATCGGCACCAATGCCGCCGGTGATCTCGGCCGGATGATGATCGGGATACCGAAGACCCTGGTCAGTGAGGCGGCGCAGCAACTCGTCGGCATGTTCTCCACGTCCGGCGGCCAGCTGCCCGGCGGAAGCTCTGGGGCCGTCGGCAGCCTCCCGGCGAACTGGCGAGCCATCGCCTCATTCCTGGCCGGCCACGGGTTCACCAAGTACGCGGCGGCAGGCGTGGCCGGCAACATCATGGCGGAGTCTGGCGGCAACCCCGAGATCCTCCAAGCAGGCGGCGGGGGTGGCGGTGGCCTGATCCAGTGGACGCCTTACCCGCAGGGTTACATCACCGGCGACTACCTTGCGGACCTCAACACCCAGTTGCGCGCCATCACCACCTGGGGCGGCGGCCCCGGGCTCGTCAACCGGGCCAAGAGCCCCTCGAACGCTGCCCAGGTCTACCAGGACTTCTACGAGCGGCCCGCGAGCCTGACCGCGTCCCTGCCGCTGCGCATGGCCTCCGCCAACGCCGTCTATAAGGCGATGGGCTGGGGAAAGTTCGACAACGGCGGCTGGCTGATGCCTACCGGGATGCCGGGCAGCGTGCCGGTCAACCACACCGGGCAGCCGGAAGCGGTCCTCACCCCGGCCGAGTCCGCGGCGTTCGTCGCCATCGCGAAACGGCTCACCGACCAGGGTGTCGGCGCTGGCCTCGGCCAGCAGGCGGTCAACTTCAACTACTACGGCACCCAGTTCCCGACGGCCGAGCAGCAGGCGCAGCAGCGGCGGGACATGGCGCTCATGCTCGGGGGTGGCTGATGCCCGGCCCGACCGTCGCTCCCGGCCAGCCGGCCGACCTGTTCCTCGAGTTCTTCGACGAGACCAGCGGGGTCCTCACCAACCCCGCCTCGGTGCAGCTCGACATCACCTACGGCACTTCCATCGACCTTGGTGGCGGCGACGTCGCGGGCCCGTTCGTCTACGACGGGGCCAGCACGCCGGCCACCGGGCAGATCTGGCGGATCGGGGTCGGCCAGTTCGGGTTCGCGTGGCCGGTACCGTCCGGGATCGCCTCCGGGGTGTATGTCGCGAACTGGACCTGCGGCTACGACGGTAAGACGTTCCTTGGGGTTGAAAACTTCGATGTGACCGGCGGTAGCCTCCCGGCCCGGATCTCGGGGGACTTCGGCTACTGGACCGGCGGCATCAGCTACGGCGATCTTGACATCGAGTTCGGTGTGACCGACTCGGACGGGATCACCTGGCTGTGGCAGAAACTCGAAGGCTGGGACGGCCCGGACGTGACCGGCGGGCTCCTCCAAAAGGCGGGCGATCAGGGGGCGTGGCCGTCGCCGCAGTTCTTCCAGCCGCGCACGCTCACCTGGACCGTGACCGCGTCAGCGCCAACCCAGGCGTTGCGGGACCTGGCCAGGTCGAAACTGTCCCAGGCCATCCCCGTGTCGGACCTCGCGCTGCTGCGTTACGACGAGCCGATACCGAAGCAGGCGCAGGTCCGCCGTAGCGGGAAGATCACCGAGGCGTACCCGACGCTCACCGACGTCACCTTCACGGTCGGCCTGGTCGCACCAGACCCCCGCAAGTACGCCACCCAGCTCAAGACCGTCGAACTCACCTCGCCGCAGCCCGCGGGCGGGATCACGTTCCCGCTGACGTTCCCGGTCACCTTCCCCGCCGGGGCCGCACCGGGGGCGCTGGTGTCGCTGACCAACGCCGGGGACTTCGAGACCCGGCCGGGCATCGCAATCCAGGGTCCGGTAACCGGCCCGGCACTGGTCAACACGGCCACCGGGCAGGCCGTGTCCTGGTCCGGCCTGACCCTCTCGGACAGTGACGTGCTGGCCGTCGATTTCCTGAATCAGCAGTCGTTCCTCAACGGCTCCTACAGGTCGGCCGACCCCTCCTCGCTGTGGTGGAATCTGCCGCCCGGAACGACCGTGATCAAGCTGCAATCCATCTCGAACCCGGGCGCGGTCGTTACCGCTGCCTGGCGCGACGCCTGGATCTAACCCGCATCAGCGGGGTCTGACTCGACCATTTCCCCCGGAGGTGCTGATGCCGTCCAGCGTGTCTCTCGGGCCGTGCCTGTTCCTTGACGGCCCTAGCTTCGACGCCTCGGTGTTCCGGGTCTCCGACGCCGCGGCGCTCGCTTACAACGGCGCTTCCCGCGGCGGGGTCTATCAGGGGCCGAACCGGCTGGACGTCGCCGCAGCGAGCGGACTGAACCTCACGGTCGGGCCCGGGACGGCGATCGTCCCGTCGGCCGCTGGCACGACCGACGGCGCGTACCGGGTGGCCAACAACCAGACCCGCACGGTATCCGTGGGCACGCCCGACTCGGTCAATCCGCGGATCGACCTGGTCGTCGCCGGTGTGCAGGACAACGGCGACGGCACCTCGGCCGGGTTCGTCCAGGTGGTCGCCGGGACACCGGCGCCCAGCCCGTCGCCGCCGTCGCCGCCGTCGAACACGATCGCGCTCTACCGGGTGCTGGTCGGCGCGAACGTGCTGTCGATCACCTCAGCGAACCTGACGGACGTCCGGGCCTTCCAGGTCGCGCCGGGTGGCGTCCTGCCCGTCTCTGCCGCCTCCGCCGCGCCGGCGGGGGTGGATGGCCAGTACGGCTATGAGGCCGCGAACGACCGCCTCTTCCACATAGCCGGGTCGGGTCCCCGGCAGGCGCGTGTCCTGCCGTGGGCGCCGAAGGTCAACCACAACAGCGGCAACGTCGTCAACACCGGCAGCGAAACCACGGTCCTCACCCTGAGCATCACGACCGACGGCTCAACCGACATCGAAATCTGGGCCAAGTGGCGGGGGATCTTCGTCAGCTCCGCTGGCGGGAACGACATGCGCGCCATCATGATCATCCGGATCGGCTCGACGCAGGTCTCCGACCTCGCCGTCTACAACCCGTTCAACGACGGCACGAGCCGTGGGGGCGGAGTGCTGCTCCACCGGACCAGTTCTGTGGTCGGCGACACACCTTCGGCTGGGACGCACACGATCAAATGGTCGTTCACTGAGGTCTACGCGGGGTCGCTGCATGTGGTGGTGGACGGTGGGCCTAGCTCGCCGCTGCTGCTCGTGGCGCGGCCGGTGGTGCTGTGAGCGTCACCCGGGTCACCCCGTCGTCGCTGAGCGCCAGCTCCAACGCCGCGACGGCCTACAGCCTGACCGTGCCCACCGGGACGGGCATCCAGGCTGGTGACCTGGTCACCGTGGTCGCTGACGGGAACTTTTCCGGCACCCGGGTCTCGAAAGGGATGAAGGTCAAGGACTCGGTCAACGGGACGAACTACACCACGATCGACGAGACCCAGCAGGGCGGCTCCAGTTCCCACTGGATGCAGACGTTCTGCTTCCAGACGCCGAAGGCGATCCCTGACGGGTCGAGCATCACCTTCACCCCCTCGTCCGGGTCCACGGTCAACTCGTTCGCGGTGGATGTGTGGCGTGGCACGACCGGGGCGATCACTAGGGCCGTCCAGAAGCTGACGAACGCGGCCAGCCTGACCCCGGCCGCACCCGCGCTCGCCTCGGCACCGGCCGCCGGGGACCTCGTCCTCACGTTCTGCGGGGCGTCCTCGGGCACGCTCGGCGCGGGCTCGCCTTTCACCCTCGGCAGCGCCAACCAGGGCGCCGGTGGTGTCCAGTCCGTCGGGATCGGCTACGTCCTGTCCGCCTCCGGGTCCAGCACCTATGCCTCGACGTGGACGGACAGTTCGAGCCAGACCAGCGCGACCCAGACCGTAGCGTTCGGTTCGGTCGCGGGCGCACCGGCACTGGCGGTCACCACCACCTCGCCGTTGCCCGGCGGGCAGGTCGGCGTCCCCTACTCGGACACCCTGACGGCTCAGAACGGAGTCGCGCCGCTGACCTGGTCGCGGCAGTCCGGGTCGCTCCCGGCGGGCCTGAACCTGCTCCTCGGGTCCGGTGGCGGCTCATCGTCCGCCCCGGTCACCTACATCGGCGCTGACACCGGCCCGCAGGGCGCACCCACCGAAGCGGCCTTCGCCGCGGCGCAGACGCCGCTCGGCCCGCTGGGCTGCTACAAGACGTTCTTCTCAGGCTCGGGCCTGTACGGAGGGGCGCTCCCGTCCTCGTGGTCGGGGTCACTGGCCGACCAGATCACCTCCGCGTTCCCCGGCGTTTTCGTTTACATCAGCTGGGGCCAGCTGATGACCCAGACGCAGATCAACAGCTTCGTCGATTCGATCCCCGACACGGACGCCAACGGCAACCAGATGGTCGTCGGGTTCTCCTACCAGTCCGAGCCAGAGGCCGCCTATCCGGCAACTGCGGCCGGGGGCCAGCAGTTTGTGAACGACTGGACCGATCAGGCGCTCAAGATCCGCAACGCGGCGAAACTGACCGGGGCGCGGCTGATCCTGGTCACCTCCCACTACATGCCGCCCTATGCCTCCGGTACGGCGGGGGTGTCGGCGATCCGGGACAACGGCGTGTTCATCCCGCCCCCGACCAACGGCGGCGGCGTGGTCCTGGTCGATTACTACGGCGCTGACTTCTATCAGCACGAGCAATCCGCCTGGGCGCCGACGGACATGTCGCACGACTCCCGGTGGATCAACTGGACCGCGCTCACCGCGAAACAGGGCCCGCTGGCGCTCACCGAGTACGGCATCTCCTATGACAACACCCAGGTCACAGACGCTCAGGGGCAGGCGACCCGCAACCAGCGCATCCAGGCGGATTGGGCGTACCTGCAGTCCGCGTTCGGGCCAGGCGGCAGCGTCCGCAACGATCCGATGCTGTGCTGGCTGTACTGGGAAAACGGCGTCTCCGGCGGCGCGAGCACCAAGTACCTGTTCACCGACGCGGCCACCGAGGCGACGTGGCGGGGGATCGTCAACTCGGCCGGTGTCGTCCCCGGCCAGCCGATTAGCTCCGGTGGATCCGGCGGCACGGTCTCCGGGACCCCCAGCGCGGCCGGGACGTCCACGTTCGTCGCCAAGGTCACCGACGCCACCGGTGCGACCGCGCTTTCCCCGTCCCTGTCGCTGACGATCGCCGCAGCGTCCACCCTGGCGATCACCACGACCGGCGTGCCCGGCGGCACCCTCGGGACGGCCTTCCTGGCAAGCCTGTTCGCCAGCGGCGGAGCGCTGCCGTACACCTGGACGAACCTGAGCGCGATGCCTGCCGGGCTGTCCCTGGCCGCGGATGGCACGATCAGCGGCACCCCCACCGCGGCCGCGACGACCAGCGTCCAGTTCAAGGTCACCGACAATCTCGGCGCAACCGCGACCGCGACCCTGTCGATCACCATCTCGGCTCCGCTGACGGTCTCCACCACGCAGCTGCCTGGGGCGTCCGCTGGCGTGGCCTTCCAGGCGACCGTGCAGGCCACAGGCGGCACCTTCCCCTACACGTACGCAATCTTGTCTGGGGCGCTCCCGGCCGGCCTGGTCCTCGACAGCGGTACGGGGATCATTTCCGGTACGCCGACCGGCGGCAGCTCCGGCTTCGCCGTAGGCGTCACCGACGCGGCCGGCTCGACTGTGACCGTGCAACTCGCGATCTCCGTCGCGGGCGTCAGCGGCGGCGGGATCGTGGGGCGGCGCAGGTACGGCGCCACCGCCGCGGACTACGTCCTCTCGCAGGGCGCGGGAGGCTCGGTCGTGTTCGACGCTGGGGCGGCGATCCAGTTCTGGACCGACCTGGCCGGCGGGACGCAGTATGACAACCTGACCGACAAGTCCGGCAACCCGATCACCACGGTCACCGCCGACAGCCACGGCCTGCCACCGGAGTTCTACGGGCCGGCCGATGTGTGGAAGATGGCGGCCGATGCGTTCGGCGGGGCTGGGCCGCGCGTGTGGATGCTCGCAAGCGACATGGGTGACCTTCTAACCGCCCTGACGTCGCAGCTGTCCGGCCTCGTCCCGAAGACCGGCAGCGCCGGCACGGTCACCCTCAACGGCACCACGCCGGTCACAGTGTTCAGCCCGGCAGTGACCTCGCAATCGCTGATCTTCCTGACCGTCCAGACGCCGGGCGGCACCCCCGGCGTGACCTTCGTCGCCACGCTCACGCCCGGGGTCTCGTTCGCGGTGGTGTCCACCGACCCGA
>JAOPYH010000425.1 GCA_025964715.1 Streptosporangiaceae bacterium
CGGGACGCGTTGGCAGCGATGACGCCGATGAGCACGCTCGCCACGGACACGATGCCGTCATCGGCTCCCAGCACCGCGGCGCGCAGCCAGCTGGCCCGCTGGCCCCGGTGCCTGAACCGCGTAGCTCCTGACGGACCCACGGCTTCAGGGAAATGACCGTTGTCCTTGAAGTCGCCTTCTATCTCAGAGCGGCCCACTGAGGGACACCTGTCGGACGGCTGCTACTGAGAACGACGTGGCGGGCCTAGCGAGGGCACGTGTAGACGTGCCAACACGGTCGCCTAGCGACGCGATTCGGACACGTCGGCAGCATGCCGCCTGGGCTCCGGCACCGCCGCCGGTCCGTCGCGGTACGGGGCGAGGAACGCGGTCAGCGCCGCCAGCATCTCATCCGGAGACTCCTCGGCGAGGAAGTGGCCGGTGCCGGGGATGACAATGCCTTGCACGTTGTCCGCGACGGCCCGCACCCCGTTCCCAACGTTCTCACCGAAGCTCGCCTCTCCGCCGATCGCCAGGACGGGCATGGTCAGCCGCCCGGTCTTGCGCTGCTCGTTCTGTGCGATGGTCGTCTCGAGCGCCCGGTACCACCCGAAGCTGCCGCGCAGGGAGTCGGGGTTCGAGAGGATGCCGACGTAGTAGTTGATCACCTCGTCGGGGAGCTTCTTGGCGGCCGCGTCGAACTCCCAGCGGAAGAAGAGGTCCTCGCGGCCCGCGACGAGTTGTTCGTTCAGCTTGTCGATCCGGTTGAAGCCGAGGTGCCAGAGTCGGTCGTTGAGCGGCCCAGGGAGGAACAGGGGCGGTGAGGGAGCCGTTCCGGGAGACCCGGGGAGCTCGAGGAGGGCCACGCGCTCGACCCGGTCCGCGTGATCTGCGGCCAGCGCGTAGCTGATCGCGAATCCGGTGTCGTGGCCGACCACGGCGAACCGCTGGTGGCCGAGCGCATCCATCAGCGCGATCAGGTCGCCGGCGAGGGTGCCGGTGTCGTAGCCGTCCTGGGGCTTGTCGGTCAGCCCCATGCCACGCTGGTCGACCGCGACGACCTCGAAGTCGCGTGCCAGCGCAGGCATCAGCAGGCGCCAGGCATACCAGGTCTCCGGCCAGCCGTGCACCAGCAGCAGCGGGGGGCCGTCACCGCCGATGACCGCGTGCTGGCGCAGCTCGCCGGTGTCGATGTACCGGCTGGTGAACGTGTCGGTAAATCCGGCCGGGAGGTTCGGCGCCTGGGAGACGGAGCCGGGGCCTTCCGGAGTGGGCAGCTGGGTGGAAGACGAGCTCATGGGGGTGTCCTTTCAACTGTCCGGCTCCCTGGGACCCCGTGTCCCGGGAGTCGCGAGGTGCGTGATCAGCGACGCGGTTCCGGGATCTGGGGTGTGCGCAGCGACCTGAAGCCCGCGCGGATCTCTTCGGAGAAGAGTCGCGGTTGTTCCCACGCCGCGAAGTGGCCGCCTCTGTCGAGCTGGTTGTAATGGATGAGCTTGGGATACGCCCGCTCCGTCCAGCTGCGCGGAGCTTGGTACTGCTCGCCGGGAAAGACGCTCACGGCCACCGGGACGGAGACGCCTTTGGCGTTGAAGAAGCCCCCCTTGTACTCCCAGTACAGCCGAGACGCAGAGACCCCGGTGCGCGTCAGCCAATAAAGCGTGATGTTGTCGAGGATCTCGTTCCGGGTCAGTTCCCCGGTATCGCTCGTGGTCCGGTTCAGGGCCGCGGCGACCGCCGCGGCCGGCTGGCCATCGGCGTCGTTGTGGTCCAGCAGCCAGGCCGCCAGGCCGACGGGTGAGTCCGCGATTCCGTACAAGGTCTGTGGACGCGCCGCCATGTACCTGGCGTAGTCGACCTGCTTGAAGGTTCTGACCAGCTGGTCGTAGGCGCGTCGTTCCTCGGCTGCGAGACCGGGTGGCGGCGGGTCGCCGGCCTGGAGAGCCTTGTCGACGTCAGCGGGAACGGTGGCGGGCATGTTGGTGTGGATGGCGAGCAATCCCGCAGGTGCCTGCAATCCCATCTGGTCGACGACGAACGCACCCCAGTCGCCGCCCTGGGCGACGAATCGCGTGTAGCCGAGGCGCTGCATCAGTTCTACCCATGCTCGGCCCATGCGCTCGGGGCCCCAACCGGTGCTCGTCGGCTTGCCCGAGAACCCGTAGCCGGGCATCGACGGGATCACCACGTGGAAGGCGTCGGATGCGCTCGCGCCATGCGCCGTGGGATCGGTGAGCGGGTCAATGATCTTGAGCTGCTCGACGACCGAGCCGGGCCAGCCGTGGTTCAGGACGAGTGGCAGCGCATCGTCGTGCTTTGACCGGACGTGGAGGAAGTGGATGTCCAGCCCGTCGATCTCGGTGATGAACTGCGGCACGGCGTTCAGCCTCGCCTCGCACGTGCGCCAGTCGTAATCGGTGGCCCAGTAGCGCGCGAGTTCCTGCATCGTCGCGAGCGGCACGCCCTGCGAGGAATCCGCAACCGTTTCGCGTTCAGGCCAGACAGTCGCGTCTATGCGTCTGCGCATGTCGGTGAGTGCCTCGTCCGGCACGTCCACGTGGAACTGGCGGATGGCCCTGCCGGTCTCCTGTGCGACTGCGGTCATGGCTGGGTCTGCCCCTCTCTGTGCGGAATGGTCGCGATCCGTCGCTCGGGCCGGTCTAGCCGAAGGTGAAGGCGTAGGCCTGCGCGCCGGGGTCGAGGAAGGTGATCTCGAACGTGTGCTCGGTGACCGGGCCGTGCTGGCGGACGAGTTGGTGCAGCCGCGGCTCGGTGAGCGTGCCGGTGCCGTCGTCATCGACGTCGTCTCCGTGATCGGGGCCCGGCGGCTGTCCGTCGATCCGCACACCGAACCGCACCGGTTCGCCGTGCACTGGCGGGGCCATGACGAGGTGCAGGTCCCGGGCGGCGAAGCGGCAGGCGATCCGCCCTCCGCGTTCTTCCAGCAGCACGGAGTCCGGCTGCACCGTCCACTCACCGGAGAGGGCCCAGTGGTCGGGGTCCAGCCGCGGCGGAGTGGTGTAGCGGCGGGGGGCGCCGGTCGTCGCGCGTTCCGGGGAGGCGAAGTTCTCGGTGCGCTCGGAGCCGAGGTAGTTCTCCGTCGATCCCAGGTCGGCCCAGTCGGCTGCGGCCTCGATGCCGCGGGCGTCGACGGTGACCGGTGCGGGGATCGTGTCGCCGGCGCCTGCCTCGTCGAGCAGCTGCCGGATGACCTGCTCCGACTCCTCGTAGGCGCCCTCGCCGAAGTGGTGATAGCGGAGGTACCCCTGCGCGTCGACGACGTAGAGCGCGGGCCAGTACATGTTGGCGAAGGCGGTCCAGATCGCGTAGTCGCTGTCGACGGCGACGGGATAGGTGATCTGCCGGTCGTGGACCGCCCGGCGGACGTTGTCGACGTCCCGCTCGAACGGGAACTCGGGTGTGTGGACGCCGAGCACGACCGCTCCGGCGTTCCGGTACGCGCAGGCCCAGGCGCGGACGTAGGGCACGGTGCGCAGCCAGTTGATGCAGGTGTAGGTCCAAAAGTCGACGACGACCACCCGGCCGCGCAGACCGTCCGTCGTCAGCGGCGGCGACTCGAGCCACCCGGTGGCGCCGTCCAGGGACGGCATCCTGCCCTCGGCGATGCGTCGCCCCGGTGCCCAGCCGGGGCCGCGGATCGCGCCGCTGATCGCGGCGAGCAGAGACTGCTTCGTTTCCATGACCCGTTCCTCGATTCCGGTGCGGGGAGGACGCGCCCACCGGCGTGCACTCCCCTCGCTGCGGCTAGCGCAGTGGCCCGAATGCCTCGCGAAGTTCCGCGGCGAGCAGGTCAGGCTGCTTCCAGGCGGCGAAGTCGAAGTGCCCGCCCTTGTCGACCTCGCTCCAGTCGACGAGATTGCCGAAGGTCCACTCGGCCCAACTCCGTGGCGCCTCCGGACCCCGGATCTGGAAGGGGCGGATCGCGGTGCGGTCGGCCTCGGGGGCACGCCGCGCGGGTACCGCATCGGCAGTGGTGGTGTAGGGGTTCGGAGCGGTGGGCGCGGACACCTGCGCCTCCTAGAGGTGAGACTTCGCGATGGGAAGCTCGCGCCTCGACGCTGTGGGTGGCCCATCGCGCTGTGAGGGTGGGCTCGGCGGGTCAGCTGGTGTGTGACCCTCCTTTGGCACGGGGCAGCTGCCCGAGCCAGCCAAGCGGAGGCGGTGAGCAGGCGTCAACCCCCCCATGGCGCGCCGTCGTCGGTCGTCATCATTCGCGACACCTCGCGACGCAGAACGTTTCTCGTCCCACGGACGAATGTGTCCGTGAAGCCGCCTTCTGAGCTACTTGAGCGGGCCGCCCGGTGAGGGATCGCCTTGCGGGGTCCCAGGCCTTGACCGGTCGAGGTCGTGTCTGCGGTGTGGTGGCCGGAATGGCGCCGGCGCGCTCAGCTGATCATGAGTTCGGCAGCGGGTTGTGATCCGGGTTGATAAAGGGGGCGCGACTGGCCGG
>JAOPYH010000441.1 GCA_025964715.1 Streptosporangiaceae bacterium
TTTCGCAGAGCGCTCAAGTTATCCCAGGTTCACCAGATCGCGCAATTGGTCGGCGACAAAACTTCGCTCCGGCGTTGCCCTCATCCAGGTGTCGCATTCTGTCTGGAACAACCTCGACACCATGCCGCTGGGGGACGCAGGTTTGGACGTTGGCTTTGGGCCACACCTACTCCATGGCCTTCGGCAGCCCACTCAGGTCGTCGCAGCAGACGATCAGGGCATCTTTCAGTCCGCGGTTGCGCAGCTCGGTGAGCACGCTGCCCAACCTGGCTCCCTCCTTGTCTTGGATCCAGATGCCAGCACGTGCTTGAACCAGTCGATACCGACGACCACGTGCGAGGCTCGGTTGTCGCCCCCCTCACTGGTGGATCTTTACCACTAGGTGTTCTGTCCCGTGAGGTTGGGGACGCGGCTGGCGGGTGGCTGGCCCCTCAGCGCGGTGTGGCCGCGGTGGTGATTGTAGGTGTGTAGCCACTCGGTGAAGGCTTGGCGTCGTTGGGTTTCGGATCGGTAGGGGCGGGCGTAGGCCCATTCCTCCAGCAGGGTTCGGTTCAGGCGTTCGACCTTGCCGTTGGTCTGTGGCCGGTAGGGGCGGGTGCGTTTGTGGGTGATCCCGGCGGCGGCGAGGGTGTCGCGCCAAAGGTGGGATTTGTAGCAGGAGCCGTTGTCGGTCAGGACCTGTTGGATGGTGATGCCGCACTCGGAGCTCGGCCTGACTGCGACCTGCGATGGTGAGTCGATGGCCTGGCGGTCCAAGCAGGACCGCGACTCGTTCAAAGAGGCGTGGCTGTGCTTTGAGAATGATCGTGGCCGGTTCCCGCTCTACCCCGGCCAGCATGCCACGCTGGTCTACTCGTACGTCGTCGACGACGGCAGGTGGGGACAGTGGTTCCAGCGCGCCGTACGGCTGCCGACTCGCCGCCTCTCGGTGCACCTCGTCTTCCCGGCCGGCCTGGACCCGGCCGTGTGGGGCACCGAGACCTCCACCGCCGCTGAAGCCGTCCCGCTCCGTACCCCGATCACCCGTACCGACCGGGAGGACGAGGCCGTGTTCTCCTGGGCCACGGACGACCCGCCGATGAGCGCCCGGTACCGGCTGGAATGGCGATTCCGCGCCTGTGACAAAGACGTTGACCAACACCAGCCTGAGCTACGTACGGCCAGTGACCGAATGAGAGCCGCCGGCATCGTCCAGGAAGGCGATCTGGTGTTGTCAGCGACAGCGCGTCCCTTCGATCTTCCGGCGGAGACCGAGGACGCCTGCGAGGTCATCGACCGGCTGTTCGCCGCCATGCAGCGCGTCCGCGAGCACCATGTGTTCGGCAAGGGCATGGGCTTGGCCGCCCCGCAGATCGGCATCGTCCGGGCCGCCGCCGTCATCGCCCCGCCCGATCCCGACGCCGAGCCGATCGTCCTGCTCAACCCGCGCGTGGTCACCGAGTCGGCCGAGACCGACGAACAGTACGAAGGCTGCCTCAGCTTCTTCGACGTCCGCGGCCTGGTCCCACGTCCGCTCTGGCTGGAGATCGAGCACACCCGCCTCGACGGCCTTCTGGTGATCACCGTCCTCGAGGCTGGACTCGCGCGGCCGGCCTGGCACGAGATAGACCATTTGTAAGGGCGTGTGTACACCGACCGCATGCGTGAAGGCGTGAAGCCCCATCCCCGTCGACGAATACCGAGGCACCGGTCAGGCCTGGAGCTATCGCTGACCGGACACACGACTTGGGCAGAGCGCTCACGGTCCACGTCCACTCGGATGCCGCTGTCCGTGTCGGCTCGCTCGACCAGGAGCGGGGGCGCCGGATCTGACGACGGTCCCCGATTGATCGTCACGCGGATGCCAGATCCGCGGAGACGACTGAGGGTGCCGACGAGGCACGCCGGCACCCTCAAGGACTTGCGATTCAAGTGGTCAAACGGCAACGAGGACGCCGTTTGGCATCCATCGCCACATCCCCCGGCCCCCGGGCGATCGCGGGAGCGCCGGCTCTTCGCCATGCTCCACGCCCTGCTGGGGGGCGGCAGCGAGTCCAACAGCGCCATTGAGGAAAAGCTCCGGATGCTGTGGGCTGACCCCGCGCGGCGCGAGGAGCTCATTGAGATCGTCGATGTGCTCCACCAGCGGATCCGGCGGGTGACCCCAGCATGGGATCAGTCCAGCCCGGTCCCGCTCCACCTGCATGCGCGCTACAGCAACAACGAGGTCCTGGTTGCCTTCGGCGTCGACCGCCCAGCACACATGCGCGGAGGTGTGGAATGGGTGGAGCAGCACAAGGCCGACCTCTTCTTCGTCACGATCGACAAGTCAAAGGATGAGGGCTGGGGTGCACCGCCGTACGTCTACGCCGGACCGATGACCTACAAGGAGCACGACGGCGAACGCCCGATCCGCTTCCTCTGGCGCCTGGACAACGCCCTACCCGCCGACGTCTTCCACGACTCCAAGGTGACTTCCGGGTAATGCCGCCTGGTAGCCATTTGCGGGACCATCTGGAGCACGCGGTTTAGGAATCCACAGGCGATCCGGTAGGCATGTGGCGCGTGACCTGCCCTGCAATGGCTTCGGCGGGGTGCGTGCCCCATGGTATCCCGCGCATATCCCGTGGAGTCAGTGACGCCCCAAGTGGGCTAAGGACAGCGCAGTAGATCATCTGGTCTGCGTCTCTGGCGCGGCGCGCAAGGCCAACGAGTTCATCCATGATGGGGCGTACCTCGTCGGCATGCCCCCGGCCAAAAGCATCATAGGACACGCCCGACAGTAGGCCCACGAGCTTCCCGAGGATGATGACCGGGTCCAACCCCTTGAAATCCATCGCCTCGGTCTTGGCAGATGTCGCCGCTTCCAATAGCCCGTCCGGGTGCCTGTGAAGAGCCAAAGCGGTCGCTCTGTCCGGCGCCCTGAAGTAGTCGCAGAGGACACCCATGAAGTCACCTATCCGCCTACTTGATCCATGTCGTGAACAGGCTAGACGGCAGCTTGGGAAGTCGCTTCCGCTGACCGTCGGCTACCTGCGGTGTTCCTGACCTGTGCGTTCTCGGCGTCCTCCCCGTGGGCGACCGTACGCACCGTGATCGTCTGCTTTGACGGGCACGTAGCGGGCACGGCTGACGGGCTTACAGCGGACCGATGCGGGCTATGCGTCGCTGGGGTCGCGCAGCGAGAGCGCCTCGACATCGCTGAGTCCTTTACGAACTGCGACGCGACGCCGCGCTCGAACTTGCGCGCTGTTCCATGGCCGGTACTTCGGCTCCCTGCCGCAGCCGCATGTCTCGAACCCCTCATAGCGCAGGCCCGCGTCAAGAACCGCAGCGACCGCCGCCCAACCGCGGTCATTGGTCTTACGTGGCGCGGCGAAATCGTGGCCTGCGAGGACCATCGGCATCCGGCAGCGCGGACAAAGATGTTCGGCCCCATCCCGCAGGGCCTTGTAACACTGCCGGCAAGGAACGCACACATAGTGAACCTTGTAGGTCATCTCCCCGTACGTGCACATGGGCTCAGACTATCTACGAGCTTCAAGCTCAGAAAGAGTCGACTTCGACGAGAGATCGGCCCGCAATGCAGCCCATGGTCTGGCGTGCCTGACGCGTACGCCCCCGGCCTGGTCATCCCGTCTGCCTTCGGCCCACCCGTACGGGGAGCGGGCCAGGCGCCAAGGGCGCAAGGTGGAGCTCCCAGCGGAAGAACGACCTTGCTCCCTGGGGCCTGGTCTGCTCGGCTTGTTCTGGAATGCAGGCGGGCGGGATGACCAGGCTTCACCTCAACCACCCACCCGGCTCGGCCCTGCGGCTTGGGGCCATCCCGGAGCCGGAGACCCCCGCCGGAGGCGAAAAGACGGATGCGTTGGGAGTGCCGGTGGTCAGTGACCAGCGTGGTCCAGCGATTCGCGCACTGGCCGAGGTCAGACAGGGAGCGTTACCACTGGCGGGGCCGCCATCCTGAGTTCCCCGAAGTGGTCTTCCTGTTCGAGACGGTCATCGACGATGGCGAGCACTGGGCCATCCGGCACTTGGAGCGCCACACGAGTGGCCGCGTGCTGCGCTACTGGTGGGAGCACCTGGAGGACCGCGACGGGTTCCTGGCTGAGGGCGCACTGCGACCAGAGGAGTGGGGTCTGGAACGGCTCACCGAGGCTGAGTTCGCCGCTACGTGGGCGAGCGGTACGGCGTCCGGGATCGTCTCTTAGGTCATGGCCGGCGGTATGCCGCTGGCCGGTGTCGGGAAAGGGCCGGTGACGGACTTGATGGACACCCGGACTTCTCTACGCGTTTTTCAACACTCTGGCGGCCCTCTGCAGGCAGACGAGCGGTCCTGCCTCGACCGGGTTGCAAACCGATCGTTTGTCGACACCAGGACCCCGCGGTGATCTTCTTGCGCTTAAAGACCTGGATCACCATGCGAGGCCCGCCCTCGGCCACCTGGGGTCGGGGCCACGGCCCGACATGTCACCGGGCCCGGCGCCCGCAGGGTGCACGCCGGACCTGCAGACGCCGTACCAGCCCGCACCCGTTGAAACCGCAATGGTCTCTGGAGGGTTATCCGTTGTGCCCTCCGTGAACAGAAAGCGAGAACCCCAGACGCCCATCACGCTCGGAGCAAGGTGATGGGCGTCTGCAGCCAAGCGTTTTGGTTTCTGCGGCTGCTGGGCGGCTGGGTGCTAGGCCGTCTGCAGGGCCCACACACGCGCGCCGGATCGGTAAAAGGACTGGTGGCAAGCACTGTCACCGCCCGCGTGCAGAAGCCTGGGGCTGAGCCAGGCCCAGCGGCCTAGAGCGGCCGCCTAGGGCCTGTCCGGTGGATCACATGGTGATCCACAACAGCGCGGAGACCAGCGCGATCGCTGCCCGGTAGTGGCGGGTGAGCTTGTCATACCGAGTGGCGGTCGGTCCGTCGGCGGCGGCAGCGGAGCGGATCAACGCCAGGGTGTCGGTGCCCCGACCGTTCCCGCCGGAGGCGCCGACGAGATCCGTGTTCGACGCACCGTTAAGGATGACGGACCCGGAGGGCGGTGTGGGAGGGCGGCCCACCGGAGGACGACATCGACGCGGTGCGGGAGGACGCCTGCGCGAGAGGCGCGGTCACCGTCCACTTCTGCGACTCCGGCCGGCCGTTGCAGGTCCAGACCTGCAGGTGGGTGCGGTTGGCCGTGTTGCCGCCAGGAAGGTCCAGGCACAGGCCGGATTGCGGGTTGACGATCGCGCCGCTCCCGGTGATGCTCCACTTCTGCGCACCGGTGCCGTTGCAGTCGTACAGTTGCACGGCGGTCCCGGGGGTGGTCCCGCCGTTGTACACGTCGAGGCACTTGCCTAGGGCCTGTAGCGAAAAGTCCCGCGCCGGCGTCCAATTCTGCGCCTTCGTGCGGTTGCAGTCGTACAGCTGGACCGGGGTGCCGTTCGCGGTGTTCGATCCGGCGACATCCACGCACTTGCCGCCGGGGCCGACGATCGGACCGGCGAAGTTGAAGTCGGTGATCGTGCCGATCAGGCCCGCGCCGGGAAAGTCCATCATCATCACGCCGGACTTGATGGTCTCGTTGTCGCTTCGCAGGTAATCGTAGGTGTACTGATTGACACCCTTGTAATCTCCGAGGGGGTAGCCGCCCGCGACGGTCCACGGGTGGGCGAGGCCCCTGCTGCTGCTTCCGCTCGTGTAGTTGAAGTACAGCGTGTTCAGGTTGTCACGATTGGTCGTCACGAGCTGGTTCCGTACCTTCTCCCACTTCTTGCCGATGTCGTAGACCGTGGGAACCTCGTAATCGTCCTGGATGTATCGAGGGAACCTCGCCTGTGCCAGTCCGTAGCCGCAGGAGAGGCACTCGTTGGTGTCGACGGCGCCGTCCTTGCCGAGGAATCCTTCGAAGGGTCTCCTGAAGTCGACCAGTACGATCTTCCCGCGCGTATCGCCCAGTTTTGGCGTGCCCGCCGCGTGGTCGCCGGCCACCGAAGGAGCCCAGAAGTACTTCCTCGCGTTGGGGTCGTCGTTCAGGTAGCTTTGGAATACCTTGGCCCGGTCCTTATCATTTGTCGACGAAGGGGCGTCGGTGCATGAGGAGCTTCGTCCGGTGCACTCCGCCTTGAGGCGCATGAGCACCGTCTCATTCGGGTGACTGTTCAGGAAACTGCCGATGACGCGCAGGACGTCCGAGAAATTCGCGTCCTGGTAATAGAGCCCGTGGTGGATGGTGAACTTTCCGTCGATGACGCGCACCCGGATGTCGATCGCGCGGATTCCGTACGCGAGCTGCTGAGAAAGCGTCTGAGCGCTTGGCCCGAAGTCCTCCTGAGTCTGGCTGATGGGGCCGCCCCTGATCGCCAGGGTGTCGTGGGTGCCCGGGATGGACAACCGGCCGAGCGAGGTGTTATCGGGGATCGATGCCATCCAGTCCGACCGAACCGGCCCGCCGGTCAAGTTGTTGTACCAGGGGTGACCGGAGGCCGATGGAAGCGTCGCCGGATCGGTCAGCCGAGAGCTCGGGGAGCCGGCAGCGCCCTTGCCGACGGCCAGTGCGGGACCGGCGGTCATGGTCACCACTAGCAGGGCGGAGGCCGCGCATTTGATGGTCCGGGCTGTATGACGCGATGTTCTACTGCGCATAAGAGTATTTCCTTTTCCACCGACTTGCCGCGATCGGCACTCGCCATTCACGTAAAGGCGGATCGGTCAGGCCGCTCCCGAAAAACGGTCGCGGACACCTCGTTCATCAAGGAAGGGTCGTCCAAACGCCTTCGTTGGCAAGGCAACGCAGGTAGCTGCTGCTTGTGCTCGACGGTCATCCTGACTCGGCCCTGCGGGCCCGCGTGTCAGTCAGTAAGGAGCGGATTCGTTCGACGCAACGGATAGTCGCAGGCCCTAACTAAGGAGTCAATGATTGCGGCCTGGAATGCCGACTCCCGACAATCAATACGCCCGGGATTTACGGTCGCCCCACCGTCCGGGTGCGTCTTTGCGCGACTTTCGCCCGTTCTCTCCGGTCCGAGTTGTCTTGACGGGGCCGGCCGGGACGAGAGGAGACTTCAGGGGAGCCCGCCATGTCCGGCGACCGCCGGGCAGCCGGATGGGGACGCGGTCGCCGGGCACGACTTCTCTCCGCATGAGAGGAGCCGCAGGTGAGCCGGACCGTATTCGGGAACACGCCGTCATCCGTAGGGTGCGGACCGAGGGTGCGGCGGGCGGTGGCTGGATCACCGCACCGTTTTGAACGGAATGTTGTGGAAGCTGGCCACCGGGGCACCGTGGCGGGATCTGCCCGAGCGGTATGGGAATTGGAAGACCCTCTATGAGCGGTACCGGCGGTGGCACGTTCGGAAGATTCTGACTCACCTGCAGGTCCACGATGATGCGGTAGGCCGCCTGGATTGGACCGTCAGTATCGATTCGACCATCGTGCGGGCGCATCAGCATGCCGCCGGTGCCCGCCAAAAGGGGACGACGCGGGGACGAACCGGGTATGCCAGGCGCTGAGGCGGTCCCTGTCCAGCTCGGCCCGCGTCGATTCGTCAGCCGCGTACCCGCGTATGTGCCGAATGGCGGCCTTGGCGCTGGCGTATCCGCCACTGAGCGGAGATCCGCCCAGGACGGCTCCGCTGGACATCGCGACGACCACGCTGCCCGGCGCCAGCGGTTCCCGCAGTGCCGCCCGGGTCCAGGTGAAGACGTGCCGGGTGTCGGCGTGCCAGTTGCGGCTGAAGGTCTCCCAGGTCTGCTCGTGTACGGGCGCCATGTGCGGCGTGGCCCCGGCGTTGAGGACGAGCAGGCTGGGACGGTGTTCGCGGATCACGTTCTGCGCGAGCGCTTCGCCCGTGGCATCGGCGGCGACGGGTGTGAAGCCCTCACCGAGTTCGTCGCGTACGGCGAGCAGCCTCTGCTCGTCGCGGGCGATGCCGACGACGCTGGTGCCCGTGGTGACGAGCACGGCCGCGATCGCGCGCCCGAAGCCGTGGAGAAGACCGTCACCGCCCACCACGGCTGCATCAAGACCGCCCTCGCCGACGCTGCCGACAAAGGCGTGGATCAACGAGCCTCTACCGTCCACCATCGACACCACAGAGGATCAGCAGCCAAGCAACGCGGCATGACATGTGTCATCCGGTTTGACATCTACCGCGGCGACCGCGGTCTGATTGCTCATCCATGCGGTTACGAACGCCGCGGGCCGGTGCAGCGCGTACCCTTCTCCCGTGGCACTGCGGTTCGAGACGCGCGCGTCCGACTCGCCGTGGGTCGACACCGTGTGGACCTGTACGAGCGAGCAGGTCGCGGAAATGACCTCCGTTGCAGCGGTGTGCTGGGGCCTAGTGTTCACGGAGCGCGAGGGCAGGGCGTACGCGGGCATTTCCGGCCCCGAGACCAGGACCGGCACCGCGCCGGTGCCGGAGGGCGCGACCTTCGTCGGCATCGAGTTCGCCGTGGGCACGTCGCTCCGGGCCGTGCCCACGCCGGCTCTGGTCGACGGGGGCGCCGAGCTCCCCGACGCCACGCGCAGGACCTTTCGGCTGGACGGCGTCCGCTGGGAGACGCCCGGCCCCGACGACGCTGAGGCCCTGGTCGACCGTCTCGTCCGCTCCGGAGCCGTGGTCCGTGACCCGCTCGTCACCGAGGTCCGCCGAGGCCACCGTCCAGCGGTTTCGGGACGCACCGTCGAACGCCGGTTCCGAGCGGCGACCGGGCTCACCCAGGGCGCCGTATGGCAGATCGAACGCGCACGCAAGGCCTCGGCGCTCCTGGCCGCCGGCGTCCCAGTCGCCGATGTCGTCTTCAGGCTCGAGTACTTCGACGCGCCGCACCTGGCCCGTGCGCTGCGCCGGTACGTCGGGCGTACGGCGCGACAACTCCGCGAGGGCACCGGGGGTGCGATCGCCCTGGATCTGGATCAGCTGACGACGTCGTAGATCAGCTTTACGATACCGTTCGGGTAGGCTGCGGACGCCCGGAGGCTCAATACCCGCTTGTCCTTGTCCGCCTTGCTGAACAGGCTCTTCCCGGCTCCGAGCAGCACTGGAAAGACGAGAAGGTTGTACCGGTCGATCAGGCCTGCGTCCGACAGGCGTCGGGCGAGCTCCGCACTCCCATGGATGAAGATCGCGCCACCCTCGCTCTTCTTGAGCTCGACGACGTCGTCGGCTGAGCGCAGGATCGTCGTCGGACCCCATCCCTCGACGAGGGCGTCGTCGGGCAGCGTGGTCGAGACCACGTACTTGGGCAGCTCCTTGTAGGGGGCGTGGTCGTCCGAGTCGCGCCAGACCGGCGCGAACGCCTCGTAGCTCCGGCGGCCGAACATCAGCGCCGTCGTATCCTCAAGCTCCTCGCCCTTGAGCGAGAAGGCCTCGGGCAGGAATTCGATGTCCTTGACCACCCAGCCGCCGCTGCGGTGCTCCTCGCGCGGCCCACCGCCTGGGGAGTCCACAACGCCGTCGAGCGAAATGAACCCGGTATAGACCAGATCACGCATGTGCTGTTCTCCCCACAGTCAGGCGACGAGGTCGCCAGGTAGATCGACAAGCGGGCCGCAGCGCCATGCTGACGCACTCTGGCGGAGCGCCCACGCCCATGCTAGGAAGCGGCCACCGCGGCCGTCTTGTACGGAAACGACTGCAGCGCTGATGACAGAGCCAGCACGGTCATGGCGCGATGAAGGCGGCGGCCGGCGCAAGGCAACGCGAAGCCGTGGCGCCGCGGAACCCCACGAGGCCCAGACGAGGAACTCAGGGCGAACGAAGACCGAATCGCCGTCCGGCAAAGGACCGCTTTGCGGTTCCCGAAACCGCTGACACGACCATTCACATTCTGGTGAGAGCCGGCTGCCGCCCGTCGCTTCGGCCCGGCGAAACGCCAGGTTGTGCACGTCAACGGTGATGCCGGGCAGGTGATGGTTGCCCGATCGCCCGGTGAACGTTGTCCCGCCGGCCGAGTAATTCCCATGCCTGACCATTCCCGTGATCGCCAGTGGAATCCATAGTGACCCGTGGTACTTGCGAACGAGAAGGGACGCTGCATGGCGGCGAAGGATGTCTCGCGTCGAGGTGTGCTCGGGGCAGGCCTTGGGCTCGGGATCGTGGCGGCGGTCGGCGGGACGGAGCTGCGGAGCGCGGCGGCGACGGGATCGGCTCGGCGACCGGCCACGTACGAACCGGTCAGCATGGCGATGCACACACACTCTTGCTTCAGCGAGGGCGGCAGCTGGGCGGCCGGCGGCGGTGGCGCCAGCATGATGGCGCAGCTGGAGCAGGCATCGGAGAACAACATCGACGTGATCTGGTGGACCGATCACGACTGGCGGATGGAGGCGTACGGCTACTACGACGGCATCACGTTCGACGGCACCGACTAGGACGGCGGCCTGCAGTGGTTCGTGCAGAACGAGGGAACTGTCACCGGCGCCGCGTACGCCTTCGTCGACGAGCCGCGCAGCCCCGACGAGCCGGGCAAGGCGATGCGCGTCGCGGCGACCGGATCGGCCGCCGAGTGGGCCGTCTCCTACCTGTGGGCGAAGCCCGGTAACAGTTTCTACTCGACCAATATCTCGGATACGACGCTGACCATCGATGTGCTCGGCGAGAAGA
>JAOPYH010000528.1 GCA_025964715.1 Streptosporangiaceae bacterium
GCGGCCAGGCGCCGGCCCAGGGCGGGCAACCTCCGGCTCCCGGCGGCCAAGGCGGCGCCCCGTCCCCGGCTCAGCCCGGTGCGGACGGTCAGCCCCATCATCGGCGTCAGGGCGGCGGTGACGGCTCCGCCGGAGGAGCCCCGGCGGGCAATCCCTGATGTCGGACACTGAAGCGCCACCGCCTCTGCAGGAGCAGCCTGAGGGCGGCGGCCCGTCGCGGCCCTTCATCCTGCGCCCCATCGCCACCTCGCTGATCATGGTGGCGATCGTGCTGGCGGGCATCGTGGGCTTCCGCCTTCTGCCGCTGTCGGCCCTGCCCGAGGTGGATTACCCCACCATCCAGGTGCAGACGGTCTATCCGGGCGCCAGCCCGGACGTGATGGCCCAGACGGTCACCGCGCCGCTGGAGCGCCAGTTCGGCCAGATGTCCGGTCTGGAGCGCATGGCCTCCACCAGCTCGGCAGGCGCCTCGGTCATCACCTTGCAGTTCAACCTGGGCCTCAGCCTGGATGTGGCCGAGCAGGAGGTGCAGGCGGCCATAAACGCCGGCGGCTCGCTGCTGCCCGCCGACCTGCCGGCCCCGCCCGTCTACGCCAAGGTCAATCCCGCCGACGCCCCGGTGCTGACCCTGGCGGTCACCTCCGACACCATGCCGCTCACCGAGGTCCAGAACCTGGTGAACAGCCAGCTGGCCCAGAAGATCAGCCAGGTGTCCGGCGTGGGCCTGGTCTCGCTGAGCGGCGGCCAGCGGCCGGCGGTGCGTATCCAGGCCGACACCCAGGCCCTGGCCTCCTACGGCGTCGGCATCGACACCCTGCGCACCGCCATCGGCGCCGCCAACGCCAATGCGGCCAAGGGCAGTTTCGACGGCCCGCTGCGGGCCTATTCCATCAACGCCAACGACCAGCTGCTGGACGCCAGCGAGTACAAGAGCCTGATCGTCGCCTATCGCAACGGCGCCCCTGTGCGCCTGTCGGACGTGGCCCAGGTGGTGGACAGCGCCGAGAACGTCAAGCTGGGCGCCTGGTCGAACCTGACGCCCGCCATCGTCATCAACGTCCAGCGCCAGCCCGGCGCCAACGTCATCAAGACCGTCGACGCCATCACCCAGCAGTTGCCCGACCTCACCGCCGGCCTGCCGCCCTCGGTGAAGGTCACTGTCCTCAGCGACCGCACCGCCGGCATCCGCGCCTCGGTGAACGACGTGGAGATCGAGTTGCTGCTGGCCGTGGCGCTGGTGGTGATCGTGATCTTCCTGTTCCTGCACAGCCTGCGGGCCACCGCCATCGCCAGCCTGGCGGTGCCGGTGTCGCTGATCGGCACCTGCGGTGTGACCTATCTGCTGGGCTATAGCCTCAACAACCTGTCGCTGATGGCGCTGACCATCGCCACCGGCTTCGTGGTCGACGACGCCATCGTCATGCTGGAGAACATCAGCCGCCACATCGAAGAAGGTGAGAAGCCCTTCGCAGCGGCCCTGAAGGGCGCCAAGCAGATCGGCTTCACCATCATCTCGCTGACGGTGTCGCTGATCGCGGTGCTGATCCCCTTGCTGTTCATGCAGGAGGTGGTGGGCCGCCTGTTCCGCGAATTCGCCGTGACGCTGGCCATCACCATCCTGATCTCGGCTGTGGTGTCCCTGACGCTGACGCCTATGCTGGCCGCCCGCTGGCTGACCTCGAACCCGGAAGCCGAAGGCGGTGAAGTAGGACGTCGCGCCAAGCTCGTGTTCGACAGGCTGCTGGACCGCTACGATGGCGCGCTCACCTGGGTGCTGGATCGCCAGAAGGGGACGCTGATCGTCGCCGTGGCGACCTTCGCCTTCACCATCCTGCTCTACCTGGTGATCCCCAAGGGCCTGTTCCCGACCCAGGACACCGCCCAGTTGCAGGCCCACACCCAGGCCTCGGAATCCATCTCCTACTCCCGCATGGCCGCGCTGCAGCAGGCCGTGACCAAGGCCATCCTGGCCGATCCGGCAGTGGAGAACGTCAGTTCTTTCGTGGGGGTCGACGCGGCCACCAACGCCATGCTCCACACCGGCCAGCTGCTGATCAACCTCAAGCGGCCCCATGGCTCGCAGGAGAAGGTGATGCAGCGGCTGCGCGACCGCGCCGCCAGCGTGGCCGGCATCGTCCTCTACCTGCAGCCCACCCAGGACCTGACCATCGACGCCCAGACCGGCCCGACCCAGTACCGCCTGTCGCTGGAAAGCTCCGACACCAAGACCGTCCAGGACTGGGCCGCCAAACTCACCGCCAAGCTCGCGACCCTGCGCCAGGTGCGCAACATCACCAGCGACGCCGACGCCAAGGGGCTGGCGGCCTATGTGGACATCGACCGCGACACGGCCGCGCGGCTGGGGGTCAGCGCCAGCGCCATCGACGACGCGCTCTATTCGGCGTTCGGCCAGCGGATCGTCTCGACCATCTTCACCGAGACCAACCAGTACCGGGTGATCCTGGAGGCCAAGCCCGGCCTCGCCACCACACCGCAGACCCTGGGCCTGCTGCACCTGCAGACCTCCGGCGGCAAGCCGACGCCGCTGTCGGCCATCGCCAGCATCCACGAGCAGTATTCACCGCTGCAGATCAATCACGTGGCCCAGTTCCCCGCCGCCACCGTGGGCTTCGACACCGCCCCGGGCGTCTCCCTGGGGGCGGCGGTGAGTGCGATCCGCCAGGCGTCCAAGGACGTCGGCATGCCGGCCTCGGTGTCCACCACCTTCCTGGGAGCGGCCGGCGCCTACGAGAGCTCGCTGTCCAACGAGTTGTGGCTGATCCTGGCGGCGGTGATCTGCGTCTACATCGTGCTGGGTGTGCTCTACGAGAGCTACATCCACCCGCTGACCATCCTGTCCACCCTGCCCTCGGCCGGCGTCGGCGCCCTGTTGGCCTTGATCCTCACCGGCAACGACCTGGGCGTCATCGGGATCATCGGCATCATTCTCCTGATCGGCATCGTGAAGAAGAACGCCATCATGATGATCGATTTCGCCATCGATGCGGAGCGCGAGCAGGGCAAGAGCCCGCGCGAGGCCATCCACCAGGCCGCCCTGCTGCGGTTCCGGCCGATCCTGATGACCACCATGGCCGCCCTGTTCGCCGCCGTGCCCCTGATGCTGGGCTTCGGCGAAGGCTCGGAACTGCGCCGGCCGCTGGGCATCGCGATCTTCGGCGGCCTGATCGTCAGCCAGCTGTTGACCATCTTTACCACGCCGGTGGTCTACCTGGCCTTTGACCGGCTGGCGCCGCGCAAGCGCCGCGCCGACGCCACCGCCGGCGAGCCCGACCCGGAGCCGGCCAGGTGAACCTGTCGGAGCCCTTCGTCCGGCGACCCATCGCCACCATCCTGCTGACCATCGGCATCGCCCTGGTGGGAGTGGCCGCCTTCTTCGTGCTGCCGGTGGCGCCGCTGCCCAACGTCGACTTCCCCGCCATCTCGGTGCGCGCATCCCTAGCGGGGGCCAGCCCGGCCACCATGGCCACCAGCGTCGCCACGCCCCTGGAGCGGCGCCTGGCGGTGATCGCCGGGGTCAATGAGATCACCTCGTCCAGCTCCACGGGCTCCGCCCAGATCAGCCTGCAGTTCGACCTGAACCGGAACATCGACGGCGCCGCACGAGAGGTGCAGGCCGCGATCAACGCCGCCCGCGCCGACCTGCCCTCGACCCTGCGCAACAACCCCACCTACAGCAAACGCAACGCCGCCGATCAGCCGGTGATCATCCTGGCCCTCACCTCCGACACCAAGACGCCAGGCCAGATCTATGACGCGGTCAGCAATGTGGTGCAGCAGCGCCTCAGCCAGGTGGACGGCGTCGGCGATGTGGAGGTGGGCGGCGGCTCCCTGCCCGCCGTTCGCGTCGAACTGCTGCCCTACGCCCTGAACGCCTACGGGCTGTCGGCCGAGGACGTGCGCGCCGCGGTGCAGGCGGCCAACGCCAACCGGCCGAAGGGCGCGATGGACGACGGCGGGCGGCGCTTCCAGATCTACACCAGCTTGGCGGGCCGGAAGGCGGCCGACTACCGCGACCTGCTGGTGGCCTGGCGCAACGACGCCCCCATCCGCCTCAGGGACGTGGCCGACGTCCAGGACAGCGTCCAGGACACCCGTACGCTTGGCCTCTTCAACGGTCATCCGGCGATCATTGTGCTGCTCACCCAGCAACCGGGCGCCAATGTCATCAAGACCGCCAACAACATCGAGGCGGTGCTGCCGCAGCTGGCGGCCGAGCTGCCCGGCGACATCAAGCTGGAAGTCGCCTCAGACTCCACCACCTCGATCCGCGCCTCGCTGAGGGAGATCGAGATCACCCTGCTGATCGCCATCGTCCTGGTGGTGCTGGTGGTCAGCGCCTTCCTGCGCAGCGCGCGCGCCACCGTCATCCCCGCCGTGGCCACGGTGGTGTCGCTGCTGGGGACCTTCGCGGCGATGTACGCCCTGGGCTTCTCGCTCAACAACCTGTCGCTGATGGCCCTGACCGTCGCCACCGGCTTCGTGGTGGACGACGCCATCGTGGTGCTCGAGAACACCAGCCGCCACTTGGAAGCCGGCATGAACCGCTTCGAGGCGGCGCTGAGGGGCGCCCGCGAGGTGGGCTTCACCGTGCTGTCCATCAGCATCAGCCTTGTGGCGGTGTTCATCCCGCTGTTGTTCATGGGCGGCCAGGTGGGCCGGTTGTTCCGGGAATTCGCCGTCACCCTGTCGGCGGCGGTGCTGATCTCCCTGGTGATCTCGCTCACCACCACACCGATGCTCTGCGCCTGGCTGCTGCGGGCGGAAAATCCCGGGCGACGGCGGGGCCGGCTGGCCCGCTGGTTCGAGGCCGGCTTCGATCGGGTTCATCGGTCCTACGAGGTCAGCCTGGACTGGGCCCTGGAGAACAAGGCGGTGATCATGGTGATCCTGACCATCGTGATCGGGCTGAACGTCTACCTCTATGCGGCCGCACCCAAGGGCCTGTTCCCGCAACAGGACACCCGGCGGCTCAATGGCGGCCTGCGGGCCGACCAGTCCATCTCCGCCCAGGCCATGGGCGGCAAGCTGCGGCAGATGGAGAAGATCATCGGCTCCGACCCAGCGGTGAAGTCCGTGGTGGGTTTCACCGGCGGCGGCCGCGCCGGCGGCGGCTTCCTGTCGGTGGAGCTGAAGGCGCCCTCTGACCGGCCCGGCGTCAAGGGCAGCGACGTGATTCAGCGGCTGCGGCCAAAGCTGGCCCGGGTCACCGGCGTCGGCATCTTCCTCAACCCGCAGCAGGACGTGCGGACCGGCGGCCGCGTCGGCAACGCCCTCTACCAGTATACCCTCAAGAGCGACAACGACGCCGACCTGCGCGCCTGGACCGTCAAGCTCACCGAGGCCCTCAAGACCAATCCGGCGCTCACCGACCTCGACAACGACGTGCAGGACAACGGCGTCGAGACCTTTGTGCAGATCGACCGCGACAG
>JAOPYH010000466.1 GCA_025964715.1 Streptosporangiaceae bacterium
ATCAAACCGTCAGGACAGGTGAAGTTTCCGCGGCCGCTGCCCTCAACCGTGGCCGGCCGGGCCGCCGCGTGCTCCTCGGCGGTCCGCCGACAAGGCGGCCATGTGCGTCGGCCGCCCCGCACTCTAAGACTTATCGAAGCCCGAGGGCCATCATGGCGAGGTGACCGGCGACGCTGTTGGCGTCGGTGTCCTCCACGTTGCTGAGCACGACCACCGCGATGTCGTCATCGGGCAGGTACGCGTTGCTCGTCTGGTAGCCCCAGATAATACCTGGGTGGTACAGGTATCGGTGCCCGCGGAGCCGGTCGACGAGCCAGCCGAAGGCGTACCCGCTCGACGGCAGGTCGAGGCAGCCGCTGGAGGGGCACGGCGCCTGTGGCGTGAACGCCTCCTTGACGGTGGCGGGTGGCGCGACCAGGTACGCGCCGAACGAGCGGTCCCAGCGGACCATGTCGTCGGCGTTGGAGTAGACGCCGGTCGCGGCGAACGCCTGGGAGCCGTTGATGGGCGGCGCCGGTGACCCGAGCTTGAAGTAGCCCTTCGCATACCCGTCGGGCGGATTCCCGGTGCTGTAGCCGGTGTGCTGCAGGTTCAGCGGGCCGGTGATCTCCTCGTGCAGTACCGTCCCGTACGGCTTGTGCGCCACCGCCTCGATGATCGCCCCGGCCAGGATGTAGCCGGAGCTGCTGTACTTCCAGCTGGTGCCGGGCTTGAAGTCCAGCGGCTTGTGCACGAACCCCCGGATGATCTCCTGAGTCGTGGTCGGTTTCGAGAGGTTGGGAAAGAAGTCGCTCATCCCCTGGATATCGGGGATGCCGGAAGTGTGGGTGAGGATCTCGCGGATCGTGATGGGCCGCCACGCCTTCGGGCAGGCCTTGATGTACGCCGGGACGAGATACGGGCAGACCTGGTCGTCCAGGCGAAGCAGCCCACGGTCGCGCAGCTTCAGCACGAGCATCGCGGTGAACTGCTTGGTGTCCGAGGCGATCCGGAAGACCGTGTCCGGCCGGACGGGGATGTGCTTCTCCTCGTCGGCCTCGCCGGCGGCGAAACGCACCAGCACCTCCCCACGCCGTACTACCAGCGCCGAGCCGGTGAACTTCTTCTTCGCGGCCAGATCCCGCAGGTACGACTGCATCGCCGCAGCGGTCTCATCACCCTGCGGCGCCGGTGAGGTGACAAGCGGGTCGGAAGCCGTACCGGTATCGGGCACCGTACCGGCATCGCCAACTCCACCTCCATCGCCACCGGCGGCAGCCGCGGAGGAGGTGGTGGCGACGGGATCGTGTTGAAGTTGCTGGCGCTGCTGCGCGGCGCTGGCCGGGGTAGCAGCGCCCACGGCGAGAGCGACACCGGACATGGCAATCGCCATGCTCTTCGGAAATCCCATGGAGCTTACCGCCTTGCAGAAAATCGGGACAAAAGGACCGGAATCGAATTTCTACGAAACAATCACGCCTCGCGGCGACACTTTGCCTTACACCCAGCAATGCGTTAAGGGCTCGCTGTCCCTGACTTTATGCCGCGTGATCCACGAAGGTCGTCCCCTCGACCAACTCCGACGAAACTGCGGGATGTGAGACCTGGCGTCGAGTCGACACTGTCGACGGAGGTATTTTAATCAGGCACAATCGGCGACAATATCGCATTGTTGCGCTATTTTATGTGTATATCTCACGCGCGCCGAGCGAACCACAATTCCAGGAAGGAAGTCCGGCAACAAAGCTGAGCAGGCGGCAAACTTGCACGGAAGCCCTCGATATCCAGGCCCCACAGCAACGCGGCCATACACGGGACAGAGGTCCCGCGCCAACCGGTGCGGGACCCCATGCCGGCAACACCCATGCGGGTAGCAGTCGGATCAGCAATTAAAGTGGCGGGTGGAGGCCGTGACAAGCACGCCCGAATTGGGGGTAACCGGCAACGTCGCCCGCCACTGACGGTCCCATGCACACGTCGACAGCCGCCTACCTCGGCATGCTGCCCACGTTCAGGGTGGTTGCTACTTCTGAAAAGCGGAAGGTCCCACGGCGGCCGAGGTGGTCGCTCGGGAGAACAGGTAGTCGCGCCGGGCCGTCACGGCGCCGGGATGAGGGATCATCAGCGGCCCCTCTCCGTCATCGCTGTACCGCCCCGGCCGGGCGCGGTCGTTGGTCGAGGTCCCAGAGGTCGCGGATCGCCTTCGCCCGTTCGCGGCGGTCGAGGCCGCGCAGGTCGACGGCACCGTCCTCGGTGATCAGGATGTCCACGTCGTGGCCCGGGGTGCTGACCGGACCCGACAGCCGCTCGACCAGGTTGGGGCGCCCGCGGTGCGCGGCGGGAACCGCGACGATGCTCAGGCCGCCGACCGAGCGGGTGGCGGCGACCGCGTAGTCGGGGTGGCCGCCGATCCCGCCGACCGCCGCGCCCGGCAGGCCCTCGACGTTGACCTGGCCCTGGTCGTCGACCTCGAGCGCGGTGTTGACCGCGACGAGCGGTGCGCCTGTGGACAGCCGGCCGAGGTCGTGGGTGTGCTCGATCGGGTGCAGTAGGTGCCGCCCGTCGGCCCATTCGAGCAGCCGCGGTCCCCCGGCGAGGTAGGTGGCCGTCGGCGGGCCCGCGAGCAGGCCGCGCCGGTCGAGGTCCACCACGGCGTCGGGCAGCAGCCCGGAGTCGACGTTCACGGGGACCCGGACCGCGTCCAGGACGGCGGTGCCGAGCGCGCCCGGCCCGATCTGCAGCCGCGACCCCTCGGGCAGCAGGGCGGCGACGTGCTCGGCGATGGCCCGGTGCTCCGGCCCGGGAGCGGTGAACGTGAGCGTGGTGGGCGGGTCGTCGGTCTCGCCCACGACCACGACCCGGTCGTCGGGCAGCGCCGGACCGGCATCGCAGCACGGCGACCGCCGGGCCACGACCGCGGCCACCCGGGCCCCGGCGGCCACGGCGGCGCGCATCCACGAGACCTCGGTGCCGAACG
>JAOPYH010000467.1 GCA_025964715.1 Streptosporangiaceae bacterium
CCGCGTTCCTCGCCGGCGCGATCCCCGACCTGGTTACCCAGGCGGCCGAACGGCTCGAGCCCGCCACGCTCTCCTGGGAGATCGGGCGGGCCGATTTTGCGGTCAACCGCCGCAACAACAAGGAAGCCGACGTGCCCACCCTCCGCACGCAAGGGGCACTCCAGGGGCCGGTCGACCATGACGTCCCCGTCCTCCGCGTCGACGGCGCCGACGGCAATGCCCGGGCGGTCCTCTTCGGCTACGCCTGCCATTGCACGGTCCTGGGGCTCTACCAGTTCTGCGGCGATTACGCCGGCTTCGCCCAGATTGCCATCGAGAAGGCCAACCCCGGCGCCCAGGCGATGTTCGTCGCCGGCTGCGGCGGCGATCAGAACCCCGTGCCCCGGAAAACCGTCGAACTGGCCGAGCAGTACGGCCGGCAGCTCGCCGCATCCGTCGGGCGCGTCCTGGGCGGGCCGCTCCGGCCGATCAAGGCCGACGCACCCCTGGTCTCCGCCGATGACGAGATCGACCTCCCCTTCTCCCCCCCGCCGACGCGCGAGCAGATCGAGGCCGATGCGAAGTCCAGCAACTTTTCCATCGCCAATCGCGCCCGACATCTCCTCAACATCCTCGACACGCAAGGCTCGCTCCCCTCGGAATATCCCTACCCCGTCGAGGTCTGGCGGCTCGGCGACCTGACCTGGATCTTCCTCGGAGGCGAGGTGGTCGTCGATTACTCGCTCCGGCTGAAGCGGAACCTGGGCTCATCCCACACCTGGGTCTCGGCCTACTGCAACGACGTCATGGCCTACATCCCGTCGTTGCGCGTCCTCCGCGAAGGAGGCTACGAGGGAGCAACCTCGATGGTCCCTTACGTCCACGCGAGCGCCTGGGGCGAGGCGATCGAGGAAGACATCAACGCGGCGGTGATCCGCCTCCTCCGACGACTTCCGGGCGCGCCGGAATAGGCGTTGGGGGACCGTCCCAAAGTTGCCCAATTCCCCTTCGCCGAAGTTGACAGTTCGACGTCGAGTCCTTGGAGGGTGGGTCCGACTTCAGTCGGACAGAAATGGGATCAAATCCTGACTCTCTGTCCGACTGAAGCCGGACCCACTCCTTTCGGATCTGACCGACCGACACTTTTCACGGGGGGACCGGGGATAAGTCCTTGGGCAGGGACCGATCATGGGTCATGCAGAACATCACCCACCGCAAGCCGATCTGGAACAGGCTCAGCATCCGCTGACGGCTCGACTCCAGGAATCGCCGCAGCCCCGCCTGGATCACCCGCGATCCCAGCCCCAACGCCAGGTATGTCGCCAGGGCCATCAGCAGGACCAGCCGCGCCGCGTGCGCCGGGTCGGTGACATGGCTCTCGTTCCAGTGGAACCCCGACGACTTCTCGTCCCTGAACAATTCCTCGGTCCAGGTCCGCTTGGCGTAGCGGCGGAACAGCCGCGGGCCGTCGGGCCGGTCGCTGACCAGCAGCCACGGGCCGTCGCAGCCCCGCTCCCAGCAGGCGGCGACCCGGGCCGTGCGCCAGCCCGATTTCTTGAACACCTCCGCGTCGCCGGACCACCGCTGCCCCGGCCGCGGGGCCAGGTCCGCCGCCGAGCACTCCCGACCCTCGGCGGTCCGCACCCGGGTCTGCCCCTGGAGCCGGAGCACGTAGTGCCAGCCCAGTTCGCCGCAGGCGTCGACCACCGTCGGCCAGGCCAGGCCGCGGTCCGCCAGGAGGGTGACCTCGGCCCCCTCGGGCAGGCAGGCGGCCACCTCGTGGAGCAAGCGGACGATCAACTCGGGCATCGGCTCGGGTTGCTCGCCGAGGCCGTAGCAGGCGCAGCCCAGCGGCTGCGCCCGCTTGCGATAAGCCAGGGTGATCTTCAAGCACCGCAGGTCGTTGTGGTTGGGGGTCTCATCCAGGATCAGCACGATCGGCCCACCGACCGTGCCGCCCAGGATCGCGCGGGCCAGTTGCGGCCAGGCCGAGTCGGGATCGAGCCGGTCGTTGGCCAGCAGCCGCTCGATCCGCCGCTGGACGCTGGCCGGGCGGGCCTCGCCGGGGACGGCCACGGCGAGCTTACCGCTCTGGCAGTGGTCGACGACGGTCATGGCGAAGCTGAGGTCGGCCAGGGCCTTGGATTGGTGGCCATGCAAGTCCGGCAGCAGTCCCTGCTGAACCTGCTGCCGCCATTGGCGTAACATAGAGGAGGCGCTCATGGGTCGGCTCCCGAAGGGTGTGGTTCTCTCCCTTCTACGTAGACTCATGGGCGCCTGCCTTTTGCTACCCCAACAAAAGTGTCGGTCGGTCAGCCCTGGAGCGAAGGGGGGGCTGAGCTCCGGTTCGCGAGTGTGCGCTACGCGATCGTTAACCGCTCTACCTGTTCACGGCGATTGAGGCCGCGGGGAAGAAGTGGGGTGCCTGGAACAGCGGGCGGTCCGACCACTCGGCCCCGGCCCAGGCGTGATGGATCACCGACACGTCTTCCTCCTGGAGCGTGATCTCGAGGAAGCCCGGCGGGCGGAGGCCGGTCGGGTCGCGGAGCAAAGGCGCACCCGAGTTGACGCAGAGTTGGTTGGGCACCTGCGCGGGGATGAACGCCCAGGCGGCGTGTACGTGGCCGCAGCAGTAAAGGTGGGGGCCGATCTCACTCAACCAGGCGGCGGCGGTGTCGGAGTTCCTCAGCCGCTTGTGTGCCAGCTCCGTCGTGTAGGGGGGCGGAGCGGCCACGGGGTAGTGGCAGGCGACGATCAGCCGACGCGGCCTCGTCGCCGGATCGGCGACGAGGGCTTTTGCCCGGGCCAGTTGCTCGGGTGGGAGGAACCCCGTCGCCGTCAGGTGCGAGCGGGTCGCGTCGAGCCCGAGGATCGCCGTCTCGGCACCGATCGGACGGAGCCAGGGATACGGGCCCTGCGGCGCGAAGACGCCGAACCATTCCTCGAACTGGCGATAGCGCACCGAGCCGGTCGTGTAGCGGTCGTGGTTCCCCGGGATCACCGTCACCCGGCCCGAGTCGATCAGCAGGTCGGCGAGGGCCGCCCGCGCCGCGCGGAACTCGTCAGGCAAGGCCGTCGTCGTCAGGTCGCCGGTGATCAGGATGTGGTCGGGCTTCAGCCCCAGCACCTGATCGACCACGGCGCGGAGCCGCTCGAGCCGGAATTTGCGGGCCCGCCCCATGACCAACTCGGCCATCCCGACGGCACGCTTATTGAATAGCCGGAACGGATTGAACGCATAGCGCCAGACATGGATGTCGGAAAGCTGGATGATGCGCACGCCCCCCACCTCGGCCGCCCCGGGCCGTGTCCAACCCCGTCGTCGCGGGGTCGGCATCAAAGGTGCCAGCCGACCGCGCCGACCAGGATATCGTAGGCAGTATGCGTGCCGACGGCGACTCCAAATCCGCGGACGACGAAGACCCAGGCGAAATAGACGCCCGCCAGCCAGCGGAAAATGAACGCGAACCAGGTGAACGCCTCGCCGGGCATCCCCGCGTGATGCGCCAGCGAGAAGAGCAAGGCCGAGGCCGTCACCGCCAGGGTGCTGGCCAGGACCGCAGGGGTCTGCAACAGCCGCAGCAGGGCGAACAGGACCGGCACGAGCACGAGGCGGAACAACGCCTCTTCGTAAACCCCCGCGCCGAGGAATCCGATCAGGAGTGCCAGTGGCCGCTCGGCGGCGGGCGGCCCCGCTTCCAGGAACGACGGCGGGCCGCGCTCGAGGTTGTCGAATCCGAGATCGACGAGCTTGCTCATCCCCACCAGGGCCACGGCCAGCACGACGCTCTCGATCGCCATCCCGAGCAGCACCAGGGGAGAGAACCGCCATTCGCGAGCGGTGAGGGCCTGCCAGGCCAGCAACGCAACGGCCAGGCAAAGCGGCGGGAACCAGTGATCGGTCAGCCCCAACGCGGCCAGGCCGTGTCGCATCCAGGCGTCGGCACCGGTCCGCCAGGCCTCGGCCCGGTTGCCGCCAATCCACAAGACACCCAGTTCGTAAGCC
>JAOPYH010000039.1 GCA_025964715.1 Streptosporangiaceae bacterium
CAGGATTTGAACCTGCGACCTCTGGGTTATGAGCCCAGCGAGCTACCGAACTGCTCCACCCCGCGGCGATGTCCTAATACTAGGAGCTACCGGGACCTTAGGCCAAATCGACACAAACAAGCGCGGCGACGGACCTGTTCCCGGGGTTCACAGATCACAACACGAAGGCCCGGAGGAATATTCCTCCGGGCCTTCGATCTTGGTAGCGGGGGCAGGATTTGAACCTGCGACCTCTGGGTTATGAGCCCAGCGAGCTACCGAACTGCTCCACCCCGCGGCGATGTCCCAACTGTATGGGGTGCCGGAACCTTAGGCAAACCAGTTCGTAGACTCGCCGCCCGCCTCAGCCGGTCGGTGATGGGGACGGTGAGCCCGAGGGGCTGCCGGACGGACTCGCGCCGGGTGCCGGGGACTGTGCCGCAGGCGGCCGGGCCGCGGTGGCCTGGGCCCTGGCCAGCCGGTCCAAGGCGTCCTTGAGCTGCTGCTGTGCCCGGCCGTAGCTCGTCCAGTCGTTCTTCTTCAGCGCCTCCTGGCCATCGTTGAACGCCTTCTGCGCGTCGGAGATCGCACGCTGGACCTCCGCGGAGACCTGTCCGCTGGGAGCTCCACCGGTGGACGGTGGCGGAACGGTGGTTCCGGTGCCCTTGAAGATCTGGTTCAGCGCGTCCTGGAGGGTCGCGCCGGCACCGACGTCCGTGCCGTACATCACCAGGACCTGCTTGAGGATCGGGTAGGGCTCCTGTTCGGTGCCGCCGGCCGCCTGGGCGTAGACCGGCTCGACATAGAGCAGGCCCCCGCCGAACGGCAGCGTGAGCAGGTTGCCCAGCACCGTCTGGGTGCCGCCGATCCGCAGGTCGGTCAGCACCTTCTTGACGCTGGCGTCGGACTCGAAGGAGTTCTGCACCTGTCCCGGACCCTGGATGGGGGAGTTACGCGGCAGCTCCAGCACCCGCATCTGCCCGTACGAGGCACCGGTGGCGTCGACGGACATGAACGCGGCCAGGTTGGGGCGGCCGCGCGGGCTGTAGGCCGTGGTGAGGGAGAACTTCGGCTCCGGCTCACCGGGCATCTTCAGGCTCAGGTAGTAGGGCGGCTGGGTCTTGCCCTTGCTCGTCGTCGGGTCCTGCGGCACGTCCCAGAAGTCCTGGCCGCTGTAGAAGGCGCCGGGCTGCTGCACGTGGTAGCGGGCCAGGATGCGGCGCTGCACCTTGAACATGTCCTCGGGATACCGCAGGTGCGCCATGAGCTGCGGAGTGATCTCGCTCTTCGGCTGCACGACGCCCTTGAAGGCCTTCATCCAGGTCCGCAGGATCGGGTCGCTCTGGTCCCAGGCATACAGCCGGACCGTGCCGTCGTAGGCGTCGACGGTGGCCTTGACCGAGTTGCGCATGTAGTTGACCCGGTCGTTGGCCTGCCTGGCGACGGCCGACCGGGTGTCGGTGACCGTGTCCCGGGTGGCGTCGCCGAGGCTCATGCGTTCGGAGTACGGATAGCCGGACGAGGTGGTGTAGCCGTCCAGGATCCACAGGACCCGGCCGTTGACGACAGCGGGATAGGGGTCGCCGTCCAGGGTCAGCCAGGGCGCCACCCGGTGCACCCGCTCGCGTGGGGTCCGGTTGTAGAGGATCTTGGAGTGCTGGTTGATGGCCCCGGAGAGCAGCAGGTTCTTCTCCTGGAACTTCGTGGAGAACAGGAGCCGGTTGAACAGAGAGCCGACCGGCACGCCGCCGCTGCCCTTGTAGGTGTTGTTCTGCTGCCCCGCCGCGCTCTCGTCGGGATAGTCCAGCTCGCGGGGCTGCGACCCGGGCGGCCCTCCCACCACGGAGTAGGCGGGCGAGCGCTCGCCGAAGTAGATCCGCGGCTCGAACGTGCCGAGCGCGCCCGTCGGCGGGATGTTCTTCTCGACGAAGTCGGGCTCGCCCTTGTCGGTGACCTTGTTGCCGAACGCGCCGACGAAGCCGTACCCGTGCGTGTAGACCAGGTGATCGTTCACCCAGCCCTGCCGGCCCTCCGGCGCGCCGTCGATCTCCCGTACGGCCACGACGGTGTCGCGGCTGGTGCCCTCGAGCGGGTAGCGGTCGATGTCGAGCACGTCGGGGAAGCGGTAGAAGTTGCGCACCTGCTGCAGCTGCTGGAAGGTCGGCCCCACCACCACGGGGTCCAGCAGCCGCACGCCTGAGACCGTGGAGGCCTCACTGCGGAGCTGGTCCTGCGACAGCTTCGTGCCCGCGCCATACGTCGTGACCTTCGCCGTGTCGACCCCGTAGGCCGCCCGGGTCGCGGCGATGTTGCGGCCGATGTACGGCGACTCCTTGTCCAGCTCGTTCGGCCGTACCTGGAACTGCTGGATCAGCATCGGATAGACGCCGCCGACGAGCACGGCCGACAGCACTAGCAGCCCGAAGCCGACGCCGGGCAGCGTCATGCCCCGGCGCACGATGTTGATGAAGAACATCACCGCGCAGATCAGCGCGATCACCGTGAGGATGGTCTTGGCCGGCAGCACCGCGTTGACGTCGGTGTAGGAGGGCCCGGCCACGGCCCCTCGCTCGGACAGCGCGAGCCCGTACCTGTCGTACCAGTAGGCGACGGCCTTGAGCAGGACGAAGACGCCGACGAGCACGGACAGGTGGGCTCGCGCGGGTGGGCTGGCCTTGTCGCCGGGGCCCTGCAGCCGCAGTCCGCCGTACAGGTAATGGACGATCACGGCGACGAAGATCGAGAGGATCACCGTGGCGAAGATGTAGCCGAGGAGCAGCCGCAGGAACGGATAGGTGAAGACGAAGAACGAGATGTCCTTGTGGAACTGCGGGTCCTTCTTGCCGAAGGAGCTGCGGTTCATGAAGGCGAGCCAGGTCTGCCACTGGCCGGACGCGGACGTGCCGGTCAGCAGGGCGAGCACCCCGATCATGGCGCCCCCGAGCAGCCGCCGGTGGGGGTCGACGGCCGTGCGATAGCGCTCCAGGCCCTGCTGCTCCACCGACAGGGGCCGGTAGGCCGGTCGGAGCCGGTAGGCGATCACCATGTTGGCTCCGACGACCAGGCCCATGAGCAGGCCGGCGCCGACGAACAGCAGCACCCGCGTCCACAGCTCTGACGAGTAGACCGAGGAGAAACCGACTGAGCGATACCACAGCAGGTCGGTCCAGATCGCGGTGAAGACCAGGAACACGACGATTGCGACGGCGAGGATCACCGCCACCGGCAGCAGCAATCGCGATCGGCCGGTGTTGATCCCGCCTCTGAAGCCGGGCGTCCGGAAGGTCAAAGATCCGCTCCGTTCATCGTCGCGCTCGGCTCGACCGGAGCACAGCGCGTGCTTCTAGTGCAACTTACCGAGGATGCGGGGGGTTCCCGCTGTAGCCCATGCCGATTGAGGGAAAGATGGCGGGGTGACTGACTTGGAAGAAGTTGTACTAGATCTCGAGAGGCATTCGGCGGAAGTAGGCTGGGACGCTCCCCCGCGTCTCTACGCGTTGGTTGAGACGGCTGAGCTGCGCGCCGAGGAGCCGGAGCTCGCCGATCAGCTCGGGCTGCCCTCGGATGTCGACACCATAGCCGCGCTGGAGCAGCCGCCGCTGCCGGACGAGACCGCGATCGAGGACGTGCTGGCGGCGATCGCGTGGCCGGATGGGGTCACGGGCTGCGCGCTGGTGATGGAGCGCATCGTGCTCCCCCCGGACGCGGAGGACGAGCTGCCGGAGACCGACGCGGACGTGGCCTCCTTCGTGGCCGGCCATCCGTCGCGCGAAGACGTACGGCTGGTGGTCGGCGTGCTGCGCGACGGCACCCGGCACGCGGCGCTGCGCTCGCGCACGCACGACAACGAAGAGGAGGTCCTCTCCGGTCCCGACCTGGTCCCGGCACTGGCCAACGCGCTCGCCGCCACGCTGGAGCCCGACGTCGAGCCGGAAACCGAACCGGAGTCCCCCTCAGCCGAGTGACCCTCGGCCTTGACCGCCCGGCCCTGACCGCCTGAGCCGCGAGCTCGGCGGTCAGGCCTTGCGGCAGGCGGGAACGGCGCCCTTACCGGTGCGCATGGAGTCGAGGGAGGCGACCGCGCCGTGCAGGCTGTCGGCCTTGACCAGCCGCAGCCCCTTCGGCGCGGCGCCCGCGGCCTCGGCGCAGTTGTCGGCCGGGGTCAGGAACACCGTCGCGCCGGCGTCGCGGGCGGCGATCATCTTCTGCTGAATGCCCCCGATCGGGCCCACCTGGCCGTCCGGCGTGATGGTTCCCGTGCCGGCGATGAACCTGCCCCCGGTGAGGCTGCCCGGTGTCAGCTTGTCGAGGATGGCGAGCGAGAACATCAGACCGGCGCTCGGCCCGCCGACGTCGCCAACGGTGATCTTGACCTTGAAGGGGAACGCGAACCTGTCGTGCAGCACGATGCCGATGACGGCCCGTGACGGTTCGGCCTTGGGGGCCACCGCAGTGAGCTTGATCTTGCTTTCCTTGCCCCCGCGCCGGTAGGTCACGGTCACGGCGTCGCCGGGCCGGTGCCCTCCCATGGCCGCGGTCACGGCGGAAACGGTGCCGGTGCGGGTGCCATCGACCGCGACGATCTCGTCGCCGGGACGCAGCCTGCCGTCGGCGGGCATGCCCTTCTGAACCGAGTCCACCGACACGGTGCCGCGGACCGGGACCTTGAGCTCGGTGAGGGCGGCCGCCACCGCGGACTGCTGGGAGCTCTCCATCTGCTGGGTGTTCTCCTGCTCGACCTGCTTGACGCTCTCGTTCTTGGGGAAGACGGTCTCCTCCGGAACGACGGCGGTCCTGGAGTCGAGCCAGCCGCGCAGGGCGGTGAACAGGTCGAGGCGGTTGCCGGGCCCGCCGCGGTAGGCCACCGTCGTGAAGTTGAGGTGGCCCTCGTCGGGATAGGTCTGCCGGCCGTCGATCTGGACCAGCGGGCTGCCCTTGTCGTTCTTGCCGAGCGTGTTGGTCGTGGGCCCTGGGGTCAGTGCGACATAGGGCACGGGTATGACCGCACCGATCAGACCGAGCACCAGAATCAGGACACTTGTGACGACAAGGGTCGTGGCACGACGGGACATATGCGGAAGCCTATGCCCGTCTCAGCAGGCCCCGACCCATTCAGCGGAGCCGTCGGCAAAGACCTGGTGCTTCCAGATCGGCACCTGTGATTTGAGGTCGTCGATGAGGCGACGGCACGCGGCGAAGGCCTCGGCCCGGTGCGGGCAGGCCACGGCGACCACGACGGCCAGATCGCCGATCTCCAGGTCACCGACCCGGTGCACGGCCGCGACGGCCGTGACCGGAAAGTCCGCAGTGATCTTCTCCACCACGGATCGCAGGACCTGCTCCGCGGTCGGGTGCGCGCTGTAGGACAGCCGGGTCACCGCCTGCTCATGGTCCTCGTCACGGACGGTTCCGGCGAACAGCGCCGTCCCGCCCGCGCCCGCGTCGGCCACGGCGCACATCACCTCGTCCACCGACAGGGCCACGTCGCGGATCCCGATCAACCGGATGGCCTCCACGTTCTCAGATCCTCCTCTTGCGGCGTGCTCGCCGTACGACCGCGGCGGCTCCGATGACCGCGACGGTCGCGCCCGCGGCGGTCGCCATGGTGGCCTCCTTGCCACCGAGCCGCCGCCCCGCGACCGCGTGCCGGCCGGCCGTCTCCTCGATCAGCGCGGTGAGCGCGGAGGCGTTGTCGTAGGCCGGCTTCCAGCCGGCATCGCGCAGGGTCGCGCAGTCGACCACCCACGGGTAGACGACGTACTGCAGGTCGGTGGCCGGGGCGGGCGTGACGCCGATCCGGTGCAGCCGCTGCGCGGTGCCAAAGGTGATCACCGCGGGCAGCTCGAACCGCCGCTTGCCGGTGAGCTCCTCGACCTTGTCCTGCTCGAGCCAGCCGTCGGAACCGACCCCGACCACGCCCGAGACCTTGCCGAGGGCCGCCAGCTCCAGGGCCGCGACCAGGTCGTCGATGTGACAGAACTGCCAGCGCGACGCAGATCCCTTGACCGCGAGCAGCCGCGGCGCCTCGAAATGCCGGGTGACCACCGTGTCGATGCCGGGACCCACGAGCGCCGCGGGACGCAGAACGGTCACCGTCATGCCGGGATGGGTCACCGGCGCGCGGGCGGCCAGCTCCTCTATCTCCAGGTAGTCCCCGACGAGGCTCGAGTTCGGCTCACCCTGGAGCGCGGCGTCCTCGGGGAGCGGGACCGGGTTGTCGGCGAGCGCGCCATAGACCATGGCACTGGTGACGAGGACCACACGCCGCACGCGCGCGGCGCCTGCGGCGGTGACCACCGTCTGCGCGCCCCGGATGTTGTAGGTGCGCCGCTCCCGGTGGTTCACCTCCGGGGATCGCTCGACGTCGAGATGGACGATCACATCGACGTCCGAGAGCCGGTTGGACAGCAGTGGGTCGCGTACGTCCACGACCCGCCAGATCACGTCCGGCACGTCCCCCCGGTGTCCGTCGATGGCCACGACCTTGCGGATCTCGTCGGATCCCGCGAGCCGGGCCGTGAGCGCGCGCCCCGCTCCCGTCGCCGCACCCGTGACGGCCACGACCGGGCCCGTGCTACGCCGAGGGCGAATCTGTCCCTTTGCCATGGGGAGCGCCCCCTTCCTTTGTACGCCTCTTTGCCTGGACCGACTAACGTGGCGTTATGACCCCATCATGCAGCCTGTGGTCAACACATGAGTGACACACCCTTCGGCTTCAACCGGCCCGGCGACGAGGGCGACGAGAACAAGCCCCCGGATCCGTTCGGTGGCATGGGCGGTGACATGCGGCAGTTCGCCGACATGCTCCACCGCTTCGCCGACATGCTGACACACCAGGGCGGTGAGGCCGGCGAAGGCCCGCTGAACTGGGACCTCGCCAAGAACATCGCCCGGCACGCGGTGAGCGAGCAAGGCGATCCCTCCATCGTGGACAGTGAGCGCCGCCAGGTCGAGGAGGCGCTCCGGCTCGCCGACCTCTGGCTCGACGAGGGCACCGCGCTTCCCGCCGGGGTCCGCACTCCGCAGGCCTGGAGCCGGTCGGAGTGGATCGAGCAGACGCTGCCCGTGTGGTCGAAGCTGTGCGATCCGATCGCGACCCGCATGGTCGACTCCCTGGGCGGCGCAATGCCCGAGGAGATGCAGGCCATGGCCGGGCCGCTGGTCGGGATGATCCGCCAGATGGCCGGCGCCATGGTGGGCGGCCAGGCCGGACAGGCCCTCGGGGGCCTCGCCCGCGAGGTGGTCGGCTCCGCCGACGTGGGCCTGCCGCTCGCGCCCGAGGGGGTTGGTGCCCTGCTGCCGGCCGGGGTGAGCGACTTCGGGTCCGGCCTCGAACTGCCGGAGGACCAGGTCAGGCTCTACCTCGCGCTCCGCGAGGCCGCGCACCAGCGCCTGTTCGCCCACGTCCCCTGGCTGCGGGGACGTCTGCTCGGCGCGGTCGAGGAGTACGCCCGGGGCATCACCGTGGACCTCTCCCACCTCGAGGAGCTGGCGTCCGGCCTGGACATCAGCGACCCCGAGGCCCTGCAGCACGCACTCGGCGACGAGCTGCGGCTCCAGGCCGAGGACACCCCGCAGCAGAAGGCCGCGCTGGCGCGGCTGGAGACCGCGCTCGCCCTCGTCGAGGGCTGGGTCGACACGGTGGTCAGCGCCGTCGCGGACGGCCGGCTGCCCGAGGCGGCCAAGCTGGCCGAGGCCGTACGGCGTCGTCGCGCGACCGGTGGCCCCGCGGAGCGCACCTTCGCCACGCTGGTCGGGCTGGAGCTCCGGCCGCGGCGCCTGCGCGAGGCCGGTGCGCTGTGGCGGGCGCTCACCGAGGCCCGCGGCATCGACGGCCGCGACGCCGTATGGCAGCACCCGGACCTCATGCCGTCGGCCGAGGACCTGGATCAGCCGGAGGCGTTCGTCAACGGCAACCAGTCCCCCCTCGACATCTCCGCGCTCACCGAGGGCGGTACGGACGGCAAGGACCGCGGCGACCGCGAAGGCAACGGGGACGGCGAGGGCGAGGGCGACACCGGCCGGTGAGTGACAGACTTCACGCGGACGCGGTGCGGGTGCTCGGCCAGTGGCGGGCACCCGACGACGCCCAGGAGCGATTGCGCCGCGAGTTCCTCGACCACCTCGACACCCATCCCGATGGCGTGTGGCGTGAGTGCGCGGCAGGGCATGTGACCGCGAGCACGGCCGTGCTCGACGCCTGGGGCGCGAAGGTGCTGCTCACCCTGCACAGCAAGATCAAGGCGTGGCTCCAGCTCGGCGGTCACTGCGAGCCCGGCGACGCGACCCTGTCCCAGGCGGCGCTCCGCGAGGCCACGGAGGAGTCCGGCATCACCGGCCTGCGCATGCTCCCCCGACCGGTGCAGCTGGACCGGCACCCCGTGCGCTGTCATCCGGGGGGCTCGTTCCACCTCGACGTCCAGTACGTCGCCATCGCACCGGCCGACGCGCGCCATGAGGCCAGCGACGAGTCCGACGACCTGCGCTGGTTCCCGGTGGACGCACTGCCCGGCCGCAGCGACGACGCACTGCGCCGGCTGGTGGCCCGTGCCGCGGGTCCGCCGCTCGGTTACCGTACGGGCCGGCGCGGCTACCACTGAGCCTCGTGGGCCCTCACCGCCTCGTCACCGGGCCAGCGGGTGTCCGGCCAGGAGGCCGCGGGTGTTGTCCCAGCCCTCGAGCCCGGGATCGAGGTACGCCACGTCCGCGGGGGTCCGGAGCCGGTGCCATCCCGGTCCGGTCGGCACCAGTCCGGCCCGAGGGGCGGCGTCCCGCAGGCGGGTGAGCCCGTCCTCGGTGTCGAGGTCCACGGAGGCCAGGGCGGCGGACAGCCATTCGGGCAGGGGAAGGCACGCGGCCAGTGCCACGAGCCCGCCCTCGGCCGCGGGTGTGGCCGCGGCTGGTGCGCTGCCCAGGGCGCGCAGCAGCTTGCCGATGAGCAACGACGGCAGGTCGGGGGCATCGGCGGCGACGAGCGCGGCCTGATCGGCCCCGAGCTCCTCGAGGGCGGCGAAGGCCTCGCCGAGCGTGGCCGCCCGTACGATCGCGGTCCCCGGCCAGGTGACCGCCTCGGCGCCGGGATCTCCGCCCGGGCCTACGACGAGGGCCGGGGTGACGAACTCGAGCCCGGCGACGACCTCGTAGGTGTCCTCGAGGAGGGCGAGGCGGAACTCCTCCTCATCGACGCCCGCCGGCGCAGGGCGCTGCGGACCGAACGACAGGACCGCGACGTGACGAGCGGTCATCCGGCGGCCTCGCAGGAGATGTCGTCGAGGGCTCGCATCGGAACCTCGGCCACGGGAGCCTCATGTGCGATCTCGGCCGCGCCACCGTCCATGGAGCCGTCCATGGGCTGCTGCCCGGCGTCGTCCTCATCTGGAAGGTTGGCGGCCGCGACGAAGCCCTCGAGATAGCCGCGAGCCCGTTCGGACTTGGGGTAGCGGCACACCAGCTCCCAGAAGTCCGGGCCGTGCCCGGGTACGAGCAGGTGTGCCAGCTCGTGCACGAGGACGTAGTCGAGAACCCAGCCGGGCATGCCGCGCAGCCTCGTCGACAGCCGGATCGTGCCGTCGTCGGGTGTGCACGATCCCCATCGGCTGCGCTGGTTGTGCGCCCAGCGCACACTGACCGGCTCGGCGAGCCCGTCGAGATAACGGCGCGACAGCTCCCGGGCACGATCGTGGAGTGCGGAGTCGCTGGGACGACGCCGGCGCTCGCGCTCGGCCAGTCTCCGGAGGATGGTCGCGACCCATTGCTCCTCCTCGGCCTTGCTCAGCCGGGAGGGCAACATCACGACTGTCTTGTCACCGTCACGGTAGGCAGACACGGTTCGCCGCCGTCGGGTGCTGCGGCGGACCTCGACGTTGGGGGGCACAATACAGAACCGTACCCAAAGTTTTGCATTCTCCACAGGGGGTGCATGACGTTTTCCCAGGTCAGCACCAACCAAATTCTTCTTCCCCAGGCGCATCCACAGGCAGCTCACCGTGAGTCCACAGTGACCCGCCGTGACTTCCCCACAGTTTCCACAGCCCTGTCCACAGGAGCGCGCCCAGGATTCGGCGGCCCCCGGGGCTTCACATACAGAATTACTCTGGGTCGTTGTGGCAGCAACCCACGTCATCCCTGACAATGGGGCTCGTGAGCGACCTCCCCCGCCGCGCGGTGACGCGGACTGCGAAACTGGCGTCCCTGCCCATCGGATTCGCGGGGCGCACCGCCCTCGGACTGGGAAAACGCACGCTGGGCAAGCCGGCCGAGATGGTGGCCGTGGAGATCCAGCAGCGCACCGCCGACCAGCTGTTCAAGGTCCTCGGCGAGCTCAAGGGCGGCGCGATGAAGGTCGGGCAGATGCTGTCGATCTTCGAGGCGGCGCTGCCCGCCGAGATCGCCGGGCCCTATCGCGCCACCCTCACCAGGCTCCAGGAGGCGGCACCGCCACTGCCGGCCAGGGCCGTGCACAAGGTGCTCGAGGAGGGGCTCGGCCCGGGCTGGCGGGAGCTGTTCGCCGAGTTCGATGACAAGCCGGCCGCCGCGGCTTCGATCGGCCAGGTGCACAAGGCCACCTGGAAGGACGGCCGAACCGTCGCCGTCAAAGTGCAGTATCCCGGCGCGGGCAAAGCCCTGATCAGCGACTTCAACCAGCTCGCCCGGATCAGCCGGCTCTTCTCGGTGCTCATGCCCGGGCTCGACATCAGGTCGATCCTCGCTGAGCTCCGGGAGCGGGTGGCCGAGGAGCTCGACTACACGATCGAAGCGGAGTCCCAGGCCACCTTCCAGGAGGCCTATGACGGCGATCCGGACTTCTTCGTCCCCGCGGTCGTGGCGCAGGCAGGCAACGTGCTCGTCACCGAGTGGATGGACGGCGGCACTCCCCTCTCGAAGGTCATCAGCGAGGGAACACAGGCGCAGCGCGACCATGTCGGGCTGCTGTACTGCCGTTTTCTGTTCTCCGGCCCCGCGCGATGTGGGCTGCTGCACGCCGATCCTCACCCGGGCAACTTCCGGCTGCTCGACGACGGCCGGCTGGGAGTGCTGGACTTCGGAGCCGTGGACCGGCTCCCGGGAGGGTTCCACCGCCGGATCGGCGTGCTCCTGCGGATCGGCACCATGCTGGAGGTCGAGCAGATCGAAAAGGCGCTCCGCGAGGAGGACTTCATACGCGCGGGAGTCGACGTCGACCCCGAGGCACTGCACGCCTTCATCGCCCCGGTCGCGGAACCGCTCATCGAGGACGTCTTCAAGTTCAGCCGCGAATGGCTACGGCACGAGGCGGCCCGGGTCACCGACCTGCGTCCGACGAATGTGGTCCGGCAGCTGAACCTGCCCCCGTCATACGTGCTGATCCACCGGGTCGTGACCGCAGGGACCGGCGTGCTGTGCCAGCTCGAGGCCGAGGGCCCGTTCCGCGGTGAGGCCTTGAAGTGGGTCCCCGGCTTCGCCGACGAACCGGACACCGAAGCGGCACAGCCGAACCAGCCGTGATCTTGTGGTGGTCCGCGCGCGCCCCCGTGGCAGCGCGCGCGACCACCGCAATCAGGCCGGATCTCCTATCGGGCGCGCAGGATGCGGCGCACCCGCAGCGCCCTTACCGCGGTGTTCCGGCGCGCGCCTCCCAGGCCCCACATGAGCGCGATGGTCTCCCTTTCATGGACATCCCGTTCGCGATCGCGTATTCGCTCGCGGGACATTTCGACGCTGAGCAAGCTCATCACCCTGGACTCCTCGGGCAAGTGCCGGCGCCGACGGCGCCGATGAGGTTTTTTGTGATCAGGAACTGCGGTGGCCGCGGCGACGGCGCGCGGCCACCTATCCGTACTGCCATGGCGGCCCTGGCCGGTACGCCGGCCGAGGCGATCACGCGGCCACCTCGGCGTTCTTGCGCGGACGCCCGCGCGGGCGCTTGCGCGCGACGATGACGCCGCGGACGAAGAGCTCGCCGCCCCAGACACCCCAGGGCTCCTGGCGCTCCATGGCGCCGGCAAGGCAGGCACGCCGGATCGGGCAGTCAAGGCACCGGGCCTTGGCCAGCTCGACGTCGGCCGGTGTCTCGGCGAAGAACAGCTCCGGGTCGGTCCGGCACGGAAGCGCCAGGTCCTCGTCGCTCACGGTGAGCGCGGTCCCGTGCATCGCTGTGTCACCCCATTTTCGCGTTGGTTCTCAACGGTCGGTTCTGTGGGCCCCGCGGGTGAGGGCCCGGACAAACAAGAAGGCCGCGGATCCGGTGTATGGATCCGCGGCCTGGGGGCACTTCCCGGCTGTGCTACACCGGTTGCCTCCAGGGATACGGACCCGACACGCCACCTTCGGTGGCGAGCTTGTGGGCAGTCGGGGCGATGAAGCCGATGTCAGAAGTGACACTCCGCCCCTGCGTAGCCTGGTCATCTCGCATGGCACGCGGCCGCGCGCCGAGATTCTCCAGCTGGAGCACGGGCGAATCCGCATAGGAACCCGCGCAGGCGACAGCGGAGGACCAGACCTGGTCTTTCGTCATGAAGATCCTCAACGGAATCGCCTCCTCTCGGGTTCGTGCGGCCGGCGCCGGGCGCCGGGCCTCTCAGTGCTCGCGTTGAGCGTACGGGGATTGCTGGAAATCAATCAAGGTATTTTTGACCTGGGACTATGCGACTTCTTGGCAAGTTCCGCGAAAGTCAGGGGTCATGGTGATCGCCGGCTCACGTCTCCGGGTCGGTGACCCTGACGAGGCCCTCCTGCATGACCGACACGACGAGCTCGCCGTCCTCGGTGAACATCTGCCCTCGGGCCAGCCCTCTCGCGCCTCCGGCGTTGGGCGTGTCCTGCGCGTACAGCAGCCAGCGATCGGCCCGGAACGGCCGGTGGAACCACATGGCGTGGTCAAGACTGGCACCCATGGTCCGGTTGTCTCCCCAGGACAGACCGTGGTTGAGCAGCACCGTGTCCAGCAGCGTCATGTCCGACGCATAGGTCATCAGGCACACGTGCAGCAGCGGGTCCTCCGGCAGGTCACCGTCGACTCGCAGCCATACCTTGGACTCGGGCGTCCGCAGGCTCGGGTCCTTGGCCGCCTCCCAGGTCAGCGGGGTGACGTGCCGGACATCGAAGGGCCGCCGCGCGACGAACTCCTGGGCGAATTGCTGACCGAAGATGGGAGCGAGCCGCTCCTGCGAGGTCGGCAGCGACTCCGGGGCAGGTGCCCGCGGCGCGGGCGCGTGGTGGGTCGGGCCGTCCTCGGCGATCTGGAAGGAGGCAGAGAGCGTGAAGATGGCCTTGCCGTGCTGGATCGCGGACACGCGCCGCGTGGTGAAGGACCGCCCGTCCCGCACCCGGTCGACCGTGTAGACGATGGGCACGCTCGGGTCGCCGGGCCGGATGAAGTAGGCGTGCAGCGAGTGCACCGGCCGGTTCACCGGAACCGTGCGGCCGGCCGCCACCAGAGCCTGTCCTGCCACCTGCCCGCCGAAAACCCGCTGCTGGCGGTCCTGCGGGCTGCGCCCGCGGAAGATGTCATTCTCGATCTGCTCGAGGTCCAGTAGTTCGAGCAGTTCCTTCAACGATTCCTTCACGGCCGTCAGTCAAGCAGGTCCGGGGATGTGGCAGGAGTCTCACCCCGGCACAACGCAAGGACCGACGCGCCGTAACGCCCCAGTTTGGCCGCGCCGACACCTGAGATCAAGGCGAGCTCCGGCTCCGACGTCGGCCTGCGCTCGGCGATCGCCTGGAGGGTCGCGTCCGTGAACACGACATAGGACGGGATCTTCTGCTCCTTGGCCGTGTCCATGCGCCATTGCTTGAGACCCGCGAACAGGGCCTCGTCGAGGTCCGCGGGACAGCCCTGGCAGCGCCCGAGCTTGCGTTCCAGGGCGGCGGTGAGGGGACGGCTGCAGACCCGGCACGGCTGCGGCCCCTTGGCGACATGACGGCGTTCGGCCTTGGCGATGCGGGGCGGAGTCGACGTGGAGGTCCGCGGGGCGATGCCGTCGAGGAAGCGGGAGGAGCGGCGGACCTTCCGCCCGCCCGGGGACCGGGCCAGCGACCACGACAGCGCGAGGTGCTCGCGGGCCCGGGTCACGCCGACGTAGAGCAGCCTGCGCTCCTCCTCGATCTGCTCGGGCGTCTCGGCATAGATGATCGGCAACGTGCCGTCGGTCAGCCCGACGAGGAACAGCGCGTCCCACTCCAGTCCCTTGGCGGCGTGCAGTGACGCCAGGGTCACTCCCTCGAGCTGCGGCGCGTGCTGGGCGGCGGCCCGTTCCTGGAGCTCGGCGACGAAGCCGGCCAGACCGGCGTCGGCGTCCGCGGCGACCATGTCCTCGGCGAGCTGGGCGAGGGCCGCCAGGGACTCCCACCGCTCCCGCGCCGCGCCGGTCCCCTCCGGCGCCTTGTCGGTGAAGCCGACTCCGGAGAGCACGTGCCGTACGGTCAAGATCAGGCCCGTGCCGTCGGTCTCGGCGTCCCCTCCGGATCGGGCCGCGCCGCGCAGCCGTACCACTGCCTCCCGCACCGCCGGCCGGTCGAAGAACCGCTCGGCGCCGCGCAGCACGTACGGAATGCCCGCGTCGGCGAACGCCTGCTCGTAGGCCTGCGACTGGGCGTTGATCCGGAACAGCACGGCGACCTCGCGGGCCGGCACACCGCTGTCGGTCAGCTTGGTGACCTTGCGGGCGACATCCTCGGCCTCGGCGACCTCGTCGTCGTACTCCGCGAAGCTGGGCTCCGGGCCGTCGTCGCGCTGGGCGATGAGCTCCAAACGGTGACGGTTCGCCTCGCCGCGCGCACCGCCGTGGCCGCGCCCGGCCAGCACATCGTTGGCCAGCTTGACCACCTGCGGGGTCGAGCGATAGTCGCGTACGAGCCGGATGACCTTGGCGCTCGGATGGTCGGAGGTGAAGTCGAGCAGGTACGAGGGGGTCGCACCCGTGAAGGAGTAGATGGTCTGACTCGGGTCGCCGACCACGCACAGGTCGTCGCGGCCACCGAGCCAGGTGTCGAGCAGGAGCTTCTGCAGCGGGTTGACGTCCTGGTATTCGTCCACGACGAAGTAGCGATACTGGTCGCGTACCTGGTTGGCGACCTCCCGGTGCTCGGTCAGGACGGCGGCGGTGAGCTCGAGCATCCCCTCGAAGTCCAGGAGGTTGCGTTCACGGCGCAGGCTTTCGTACATCACGTAGACCCGGGCCACGTCGACGGCGTCCACCGGCGGCTTGCGACCGGCTTTGGCCGCGGCGGCCGCGTAGTCCTCCGGCCGGGTCTGGGTCACCTTGGCCCACTCGACCTCGCCGGCGAGGTCACGCAGCTCCGTGCGGCCGAAGGACAGCCGGCAGGCCCGGGCGGCGTCGGCGACAAGGCCGATCTTGGACTCGATGATCTTGGGTGGCTCGCCGCCGATGACCCGCGGCCAGAAGTAGGTGAGCTGCCTGAGCGCCGCGGCGTGGAAGGTGCGAGCCTGCACGCCGGGGGCTCCGAGCGCGCGCAGGCGGCCGCGGAGCTCTCCCGCGGCACGGGCGGTGAAGGTCACGGCGAGCACCCGCTGCGGGGCCACGACACCCGTCAGTGTCGCGTAGGCGATCCGATGGGTGATGGCCCGGGTCTTGCCCGTGCCGGCGCCGGCGAGCACGCACACGGGTCCACGCACCGCCTCGGCGACCGCCCGCTGCTCCGGATCGAGTCCCGCCAGGACCGCCTCGGCCTCCAATCGCCCTCCCCTGGTCGCGTCGCCCATCGTGGCTCCCCATCCTTGCACCAGCGGCGGACCCGATCAGCGGGGCCCGGCAACTGTGCAAAACCGCCCATGTGCCGGCGCGGTCCACGTCGGGAGGGCGCGGAGCTGGAATGCCGGCCAGGGCCGACGCGTTGGTGCCACTACAACGTTTGATCACAACGAGGGGACGAGCGACCGATGGCGACGCCCACAGTCAACCAGCTGACGATGTACACCACGTCGTGGTGCGGATTCTGCCGCCGGCTCAAGACACAGCTGTCCCGCGAGGGCATCGAGATGGCCGAGGTCGACATCGAGCAGGACCCCGAGGCGGCCGAGTTCGTCATGAAGGTGAACGGCGGCAACCAGACGGTTCCCACCGTGGTGTTCCCGGACGGGACCGCGCTGACCAACCCCTCGGCCAAAGAGGTCAAGAACCGCCTCGCCGAGCTGTCCTGAAGGCCGGTGACAGGCCGGCCCGCGGCGGCGGGCCGGCCTGCCGGCTTCGTGGTCATCAAAAGCCGTGGTCCTCAGAAGTCGTCGGCCTGCGGTAGCTCCGATCCGTACCAGCGTGTCATGAGCCGGTTAGCGATCGACAGCGGGCCCGGCGAGACGAGCCGCCGCGACTCGATCGCGACCCGCAGCTCGTCGCGGCTGTACCAGCCGGCGTCGGAGATCTCGTCGGCGTCCGGTCGCAGCCGCTGGCCGTCATGCGCGTGGGCGAAGAACCCGATCATGAGGCTCTGCGGCAGCGGCCAGGGCTGGCTGCCCAGATAGCGCACGTCCTCGACCGCGAGCCCGACCTCCTCGTGTACCTCCCGGGCGACGGCCTGCTCGAGAGACTCTCCCGGCTCCACGAAACCGGCCAGGATCGATCTGCGGTCGGCCGGCCAGCTCCGGCCGCGGGCCAGCAGGATCCGGTCCTCCGAGTCGTACACCAGCATGATCACCGCGGGGTCCATGCGCGGGAAGTGCTCCGCCCCGTCGGCGGGGCAGACCCGGGTGTGCCCTGCCGAGGCCACCTCCGTCGGAGCGCCGCAGCGCGGGCAGTGGGTGTGCGTCCTGTGCCAGTTCTGCATGGCCACCGCGTGCGTGAGCAGGCCCGAGTCCCGGTCGCCCAGCAGCGCGCCGACCCGCCGCAGTCCGGCCGGCTCGGCTCCCTCGACCGCGGGCAGGGCCGCGGAGACGGCGAAATAGGCGACGGCGTCGTCGTCCACCCCCAGCAGATAGCGCTGGCCCTCGGGCGCCTGGTCCGGCGGCAGCAGTGCCAACGCCGGAATGGGGTCGAAGGACACGAGCGCCTTGCCGTCCTCGACGGCGAACACCCGGGTCCGCGGATCGGACCACGCGGCGTCGACCCACGCGAGGTCACGGCGCCGCTCCCCCACTCGGTCCAGGGTGCCGCGGGCCAGCGCCAGCCGGCCCAGTGGCGACTCCGTCACTTCTACACCGCCTCAACTGCATGTATAGGGATTCCCATGGCACTCTAGTCCCGTGACGATCCTCATCGACCGCCCCCTGTGGCCTGCCCGGGGACGGGTGTGGTCCCACATGGTCAGCGACACGTCGTTCGAGGAGCTGCACGCGTTCGCCTCGCGCCTCGGCGTACCAGGCCGGGCCTTCGAGCGTGATCATTACGACGTGCCAGAGGAGCTGTACGGCACCGCGGTGCAGCTCGGCGCGGAGCCGGTGGGCTGTCAGGAGCTGCTGAGCCGGCTGACCGGAGCCGGTCTGCGCCGCCGGAAGACGAGCCGGGTCAGCAGGCCGGATCAGCGGGTCAGCACGGCGGGCACGGCAGTCCCGGCCGGCCGGGCCGAGCCGTCGCGCTGCCGCGGCGGGGCCGCCACGGTCACCCGCCGAGGAGCATGAGTTCGGTCTCGAGATTGCGGCGCGCCCCGCCTTCCAGCCGCGCCCGAGCAGGCGGGGTCTGGAACAGCCGCGACAGCTCCAGCAGCCCCCGGAGCACGTCGGCGCGGCTACGGATGAAGTGCTCGTCCGGGATGAAGGCGTACTCCTCCCGGACGGCGGCGGCGTAGGCGGCGTACCGGTCCGGCTCCGCGGCCAGGACGGCCAGGTCGGCGTCGCAGAGGACGTGCCCGTTGCGGTCGCCCGCGGCCGGAGCGTGCGTGGTCGTGAGCCGCACCAGCCGGGCCACCTCGGCGACGATCTCCGGCCCCACGTCAGTGTCGGTCAGCATCCGCTCGGCCAGCCAGGCGCTGCGCTCCTCGTTGTCGCCGCGCCGGGGGTCGTACACGGCGTCGTGGAACCACGCCGCGAGCCGTACGACATCGGCGTCGTCGGCGTGCGGCGCCAGTTCATCGACGAGGTCCAGCACGTCGGCGAGGTGCTCGCGGGTGTGATAGCGCCGGTGCGGCTCGCCATAGCGGGCCGCGAGGTCCGCGCCGATAGTGCGCGTGTCCGGGCCGGCCAGCTCGACCCATCGGTCCACAAGGTCCATGCCCCCATCTTGTCCGACACGCGTTTTTCCGGTCTTGGCGCCACCGCACAGATCCAGGCCGCTATGGTTGCTGGTGAATTTAGGTAAGGCTAACCTCAGTAGAAAGGTCCGGCCGTGGCCGACCGGCTTTATCTCGTCGCGGGCAAGGTGACCGACTCGGTCACGTACGGGTTCCTCCCCGCCGCGGCCGACCTCGGGCTCGAGGTCACCGTGATCACCGACCGGCCCGCCGACCACGCGGACGTCTATGCCCGTGCCCAGCCCGGGGGACCCGGTCCCGAGATCGTGAGCTGCGAGGTCACCGACTACCGGGCGATCGTCGAGGCCGTCCGGAGAGCCCCGGACGCGATCTTCTCCAACAGCGATCACCTCCAGGCGCCGACCGCGCTGGCCGCCGCCTATTTCGGCGTGCCCGGCAAGGACTGGCGCGCCGCCACCCGTACGAAGAACAAGGCGCTCATGCGCCGCCATCTCGCGGCCCTCGACCCCGAGTTCACCGCGCCGGCGGACCAGGTGCCGGCCGACGCCCCGTACCCGCTCGTCCTCAAGCCGCGCGAGGGGGTGGCCAGTGAGGACGTGGTGCTGGTCGCCGACGAGCGCGAACTCGCCGCACGCCGACGGGAGATCACCCGCGAGGACCCGATGATCGTCGAGGAGTACCTCCCCGGTGATCTCCATACGCTCGAAACGCTTGGGGACGGCCACGAGACGCGGGTGCTGGGCTCGTTCCGCACCACCCTGTCCC
>JAOPYH010000444.1 GCA_025964715.1 Streptosporangiaceae bacterium
TCTCCCCGCTCAGGGAGCGTGAACGCCGCCGTGAGACCCGGCAGCAGGCCACCGACCTTGCCGCGGCCCGGAGCACCCAGCAGTTCATCAAGACCTTCGCCGCCAGGATTCAGGACGGAGTCCAGGAGCGGGCGGCCACGCTCGGGCCGCGCCTCCAGCCTGCCCCGGCTCCGAAGGCACCGCACGTCCCGCAGCAGCCGAACCCGGGGACCGCACCGGGCCCGGGAAACACCCCCAGGAGTACGTGATGGACGCCAAGCAGAAGAAGCAGCTGCGCGAGCAGCGCAAGTGGCTGAAGGCGGCAGGGCACCGCCGCCTTGTCGCGGGGAACTCCCGTCGGCCCCGCCCCCGGCAGAACCGCATCGGCAGTGCCGCCGCTCGCCGCGACGCCCGCGCCCTCGCCCGGCTGCGGCACTCCAGTGCGTGGCTGTGGTGACCGGTGCGCACCCGGTGCGGACGATGCGGCGCACCGTGCGCATCGTCGGTGCGCACCGACGGTGCGGCGCATCCGCACCGCCGCACCGGTGCGGATCACCGGGCGCACCCGATGCGCACCGGCGGGGTGTGTGGACACGGAGGGTGAGGGAATCTGGGCACACCGGGTGACCGGCTGCCCCCTAATGGGGACTCACGGAGCTGGTGAAGGCTTAGCAGACCCAGGGCCATAGAGCCCTCAGCCGAGACGGTCTCGCCAGCGATCGTGGACCTGTGGTGGCGGCGGTCGGCACCGGGAGAGCCATAGCTGACCCCTGGGCCTTGAGCTCCTGGACAAGAGTTGGCCCGCGGTGCCGTCCACCGCCACCACAGGACAGAAGAAGCAGAACGCCCGGCAGGTCCTGGCGTCCGGCACCCCACGGCATTACCGATCGGATGATCGGATCGTTGGTGTTCGTGGTTCGAGCGGTGGATACCTGAAACAGGCGCTGGCCGACGGATCGTCCACCGCGGCGGAGGAACTGATTGCCCTCGCCGCTGCGCACACCGACGACGCCCCCCTGTACTGCCACCTTCTGGTCACCGTGCCTCCACCCTCCCTCATGCCGGCGCTGTTGGCGGATCCCCACCGATCGGTGGAGGTTGTCCGTGCGGTGGCCGCGCTGCTCGGCACTCACCGATCACCGGAGCGCGGAGAGGTGAACGCCGCCATCATGTGGCTGATCACAATCGCCCAGCAGGCCGCCCAGGCAGGTGAGCTAGACCTACTTGAAGAGTCTTGTCATGGCGCATTCGGATGGGACGCCCTGTGGGATCAATGGGCGCCACAGCGCGAGGTCACCCCATGGCTAGGTACCGTCACCGGAGACGTCGCAAGTTCAGTAGCGGCGACGCTGCGACAGCACCCCGAATGCGCAGGACACTTTCGTCACCTCGCTGACGACGTCCGCGTAGACCATAGAATCCGCGCGGCCGTCTCCCGCACCTAACAACGTGGTAGAAGCCGCCACGCCCCGCTCGCGGCTCATCCAGGTAGCTCCCCGCGATCCGCTGCTGCAGCCGGACCCCGTATGCGCTGCCAGTCCTCCGGCCACTTCCCCTCCATCCCGGCCGGGGAGGCCGGACCGACATACGACCGTTCACGGCCGCCAGCGGCCGTACTGGGCCGGGCAGCCCCTGGCGCGGGTGTAGCCCTCCCCCCACTGGAGAAGGCCGGGAATCGGGCCCGTTTTGGACACCGTCGCCGACGTCTTCTTCGCGGCCGGGCTGGTGCGACGGCGGGCGGCCCTTGCCGCGGCAGAGTCGACATCGCGAAGCCCACGGCCCAAACCGGGTCAGCGACTGCTGGGCGCATGCTGGCCGTTCGGCACTACGCTGATCGCCAGCATGAGGGGATCGGGGTACGGGGGAAGGGGCACGCAGTGGTACAGGCTGGCGATCATCGCGAAGCGCCAAGCCGACCCGCGAGCGCCCCGCTGACGGTCGCCGACCCCGTCGTTTTGGTCCTTGCTCAAGGGGACACCCCGGCGGCTATCAGCAACGCGCGTGGCCACCTGTTCGAGGCTTTCGTGGCCCGGCTGCTTCATACGTACGGATACAGCGATCCCACCACTGAGCGACTCAACGTGATAGCCGACGGCATCGAATTAGATGTGGTTGCGTCCCACGAGATGTCCGGCCAGGGCGCTATCGCCGAGTGCAAGGCGTACACAAGCCCCGTGCCCGCATCCATGCTGGGCACATTCCACAGCAAGCTGATCACCCACCGGTACGAGACCCCAAGCGCCCAGGGCTTCTTCGTCGCCATCCCTCGGCTCACAGCCAACGGGCACGAGTACGCAAGGAAGATCTCGACCCACGACAGAGGGTTCCACATCCTGACGGCAGGCGACATCGCGGACTTGTTGCGCGCGCGCCACGCGATCGTGGACTGCCCCCGGGAGAATTTCCTCCCCAGCGACCCAGCGGTCGTGGTGACCAAGGATGGAGTGCACGCGGCCTGCCTCGAACTGGACTTGGCCACCCGCAAGCCGATCCGGGTGCTGGTCTGGGCCGCCCACGGTGCCGTCCCCACCTCAGTGCTCGAGACGGTGGCGGCGGCGGAATACGCCCAGGGCTGTCCTGCAGCGGACGCGCGTGGCCCTGGGCCAGCGCCGCAGGCCCCGCGCACTGATCCACCGCCGGTGATCGTGGCCGTCACTGGCAGTGGGTCGGACTTCGAGTACCAGCTCCCGGCCGCGCCGAAGTTCTTCGTCGGACGCAGGCGCCTTGTCGACGATCTCGGCCGAGCACTCGACGATCACGCTGGCGTACTGGTGCTCAATGCCCAGTCCGGATGGGGCAAAAGCTCGGTGGCCCTGCGCTTGCAAGCCCTAACGACGCAGCGCAAAGGCCATGCTTTAGTCGTCGACTCACGCACTGCGACGTACAAGCGGTTCGTCACCGATGCGCTCAGCCTGGCCGCCCAGCAGGCCCAAAATGCACGTGTGCTGACCCTGCCGACGGACGCCAGCTGGGCCAGTCTTCCCAGCGCTATCCAGACCCTCCGCTCAGCGACCTGGCACGCCGGCCCGCTCGTGGTCTTCTTCGACCAGTTCGAGAACGTGTTCAGAGACGTCGAACTCACCCGTGAATTCCGTGATCTCGCACTGGCCATCCGAGAACTGGCGGACCACGTGCTGGTCGGCTTCGCGTGGAAGACGGACCTGGTCGCCTGGACTGAGGATCATCCATACCAGCTGCGGGACCAGATCCGCGCCAACGCCACCGTCCTCAGGCTCGGCCCGCTGGGCGCGAGCGAGGTCGGCATCCTGCTACGCCGACTCGAAAGGGAAATGGACGAGCCCCTCGCCCGTGACCTGCGCACCCGCCTGCGCGAATACAGCCAGGGCCTGCCGTGGCTGTTCAAAAAACTAGCTGGGCACCTGTTGCGTGAGGTGAAGGATGGGGCGACCCAGGAGGACCTCGCAAGCGAGGCGCTCAACGTCCAGAACCTGTTCGATGCCGACCTGGCAGAACTCAGCCCGGCCGAGCACGAGGCGATCCGCCACATCGCCCGCTACGCGCCAATTCCCATCGGCGAGGTGATGGAACGAGTCACCGGCCCGATCGTGGACTCGCTCCTGGACCGGAGACTCGTAGTGCAGGTCGGTGAACGCCTGGACATCTACTGGGACATTTTTCGCGACTACCTCACCACCGGGCGCATCCCGGTCGAGGACTCCTACATCCTGCGCATGGGGCCCGTCTCGGTCGCCCGCCTGCTGCAGCAGGTTGCTGCCGACAGCGGCGACAGCCGCGTGCCTGACCTCGCTGAACGCATGAACACCAGCGAAAAGGCTGTCTTCAACCTGAGCCGGGAGCTGCGCTTGCTCGGCGCCACAGCCTACGAGCCCAACCGGGTCCGCCTACTGCCGGACATCTGGCAGGCGGAAGACCGGGAAGTCGAGCTGAGGCGCCGCGTCGCCACGTCACTGCGCCGCCACCGTGCCTTCACCACCTTCGTGGCTCTGGCCGATCGCGCCGATGGGGCCACGGTCAACGCCTACGCACGCGAGCTGCCCGCAGCCTTCCCCGCCGTTGAGGTGAGCGAGACCACGTGGGTCGGCTACGCGCGTGTCTACTTGCAATGGTTTGAATACGCGGGCATCGCGTTGCAACAAGGTTCAGCCTGGCTGGCCGCACCCGAGGGGAGCCCGGGGGTGGGCGACTTGCTGGGTGGGCCGCTGCGGCGAAGGCTGCGCGGCGGGTTCCCCCACGATGCTCCCGGGCCGTCCCTGCGGATGCTCCTGCGGATCGCAGCAGGGGACACAACCGCTCGCGAGGCCGACCGGCGCGTCGCAGCACCCCTGCTTGTGATCGGTGCGTTGCAGGAATCCGACGGTGTCTACCTCATTCGCCACGAGAGGGTCGTCGTCAACGGTGCTGTGGTGCCCGAAGAGCTCAAGCGACTCATGCTCACGGTCCCTGGAGTTCGCGAAGGCCTCGCCGTGCTTGAGGCTGACCCCCGGGCGCGGCCCCAGCAGGTGGGCCAGGCCGTCAAGGCCGCCTTGGATGCCGATTGGGTCACCAGTACCGCAGTAGGTGTCGGAAAGCACCTCCGGGGCTGGGCACGCGAGGCGGGCGTGGACGTCCAAGCAGTGCTGCGGACCCCGGAGGAAGAGCCGCACGAAGGCCTTTTCTGATCCTGCCTATAGCGGTCGGGGACGGTGGACGCAGTCCGTACCTTGCCGGGACCCATCCTGCGGTAGCGGCTGCAGGTCGCGACCACGACATCAACCTGCACGTGGCTGTGTACGCGAGAACGGGAGTCGTCTGTCGATGGTTTTGGCAGAGCAGGCAGAGCCTCGCCTTCCGCCTGGTCCTGGCACGCCCCTTGTACGAATGGTTTGCCCCGTTCCCATCCCACCCCCGACGATCCCCACCGTTTCAGGCCGCGGTTGCCGGCGGCCCGCCCCGTTGGTGTGCGGAGAACACGCTGACGGCAAGTCCGATGCCCGTGAGGGTATCGATAGCCGCCCGCTGCCGCACGGCCGAGTCGTCGGGGTTCGTCGGCCGCGGTCGGGGCTTCCAGCAGGTGGAATGCGAAGTGTCTCCCTTGCCGATTACTGCAAATGGCCGCTTCTATGCAGTCCCTCCGGTCCTGATGAGTTCGAGGACGACAAGGAGACCGCGGAACGCGCCTGTCAGGCGATCCAGGTCATCGTCGCAGCACTGGATGCCATGGACGGCACGAGCGGACCAGTGATGGCGACGGGGGCTTCGGCGCGCGTCTTCCCCATTACTTACGGGTGGTTCGCCGCGGTCGTCCGCAACGGTCAACTCATCGCGCTGTCAGTGTGACCCCTCATGCTGGAGGTTCAACTGACGACGAAGGACCTCAGAACGACCATGACGCTGAACTTCGAGGCAGAGCAACCGGTAGTCGGGTTGAAGAGACAGCAAGCGCTGATCAAAGCCGTTCTTGGCGCGAGCAGTGCTGACGAGACGCGGTGGCTGGAGTGGAAGTCCCGTCTGGACGTGTCGAAGGCAGAGGGGGCCTTCGCCGTGTCGAAGGCGATCCTTGGGTTCGCCAACCGGATGCCCGATGTGGCAGGGCAGTGGGTCGAAGGCCACGCCTACCTTCTTGTTGGAGTTGAGGAGGAGGCGGTCCACGGAGTCACGACGCACGATGTGGAGAAGGTCGACGCCTGGCTGGGGCGCTACATCGGCGACTTCGACCGCTACCAGTTCACCTACGTCCCCTTCGACAACGGCGAAGGAACGCGGCACGTCATGCTCGTCGACGTCTTCCCCCCTCGATGGGGCGACCCCCTCCACACGCTCCGCAAGGAATACCAGAGCTTCTACCCGGGCACGGTCTTCCACCGGTACGCCGGCAAGACCCAGCCTGCTCGCCCAGCCGAGATCGAGGCTCTCACCGGGCGCGCCCGGCGTGCGTCCCAGCGCATCGACGTCACCGTCGATCCCGCCGACGCCACAGTCGCGGTGGTCAGCCACCTTGAAGGCGTCCGGGAGCAGGTACTGGACGTGCTCCGGGAGGATCTGCTGGGGCAGCTTGAAGCTCCACCCTTCAGGCCTCCCTTCGGTGCTTCTTTGATCGGCCTGTGCGGGACTCCCGACCATCGTTCTCCGGAAGAATTCCGGGATGAGGTGGGGGAGTATCTGCGCGACTTCGGTGCCGCGATGCTGCAGGCACTGGCACAAGAGGTTGGCGTTGTCGGGACGCCATTGCGGCTGAAGCTCACCAACCCCGGCGAGACCTTCCTGGCCAAAGTCGAGGTCATTGTGAGCTTCACCGACAGCGTGCAGGCCCACCTCTTGGACGGTGATCAGGAGGTGGACTGGCCGACCCGGCCCGCTACTTACGGAGCACTGCAGCCTTATGCCTTCCCGAGCATGATCCCGAGCATGCGGCATTTCCCCTACACGCCGCAGACCGTCCACTACCCCGAAATCGAGCACGAAGAAGGCCATACGATCCTCCGCTATCCCCCGGTAGATCTGCGGCCGAACGAGACTGTGCCCCTGGATCCGATCGCTCTCTACAGCACCCGAGAAGCGCCGGAGCCGGTCGTCGGCCAGTGGCGTGCAACCGCCACGAACGTGAGCGGGAACATCCGGCGAAGCGTGTCCATCCCGGCACAGAAGCTGGACATCGACTTTCGCGTGCCGCGTGAGGCCAACCTGAGCTGACCGGGCCGGCCCGGGCACGCTACAGGCCCCGGTGATCTGCCATGACATCCCCGGGGCCCGGCTATATGGAGTCGCTGCGTTCAACGACGCCGCGACGTGCGCGTCACAGTTGGGCTGGCTGCCGCTCTTCCAGCACTCCGGCGACCTTCCGGGCCATCTCCGCGACGTTGGGCGGCAGGTAGCTGTCCAGGTCGTCGACGGTGTCGCTCAGCTTGGCCCGCAGCCCGTGCAGGCACGCCTCGGTGAACAGCTTCTGCGGGTCGTCCTCGGGCGTGAGCGCGTTCTCGGCGTGGCGCTGGCCCCGTCCGTGCAGCATCCGCAGCGCAGGAGCGCGGAGGACTTCCTCGGAAGCCGGTTCCCCCAGCAGGCCGGCCAGATGCGCGCGGTCGTCGTCCTGCGGCCCGGCCGACCGGTGCTGCTGCTGGTCGGCTTGCAAATAGGACTGGAGCGTGTCCTCGGGTATGCCCATGCACTGGCAGTACGCAGAGATCAGCAGGGCGGCCATGTCCATGGTGTCCGCCGCGTCCGTGGCCCGGTACAGCGTCATCCGCTTCCAGTCGCGCGCGGCGTAGGGCTCGGTGTAGCTCAGTACCTCCTGGCAATGCTGGACCGCCTCGGAGACGAGCTGGTGAACCGCGCGACGCAGCGGCTCGGGCATTGGGGTGTCGTCCAGACCGCACGCTAGAGGGGCCACGACCCCAGACAACGGAGTCGGGCCCCTCACTCACCTGGACGGACTAAGCTCCTTGCCGGCCGCGCCGGAATGCACCGCGCGGGACAGTCGCCGGTCCTCGCGACGGAACGCAGTAACGGCCGGGGGCCGCCCAGACCTACCGGCTACAGCGGCCGGGCGCGCTGAAGGTTGAGCAGCGTGCGGGGCAGTCCAAGGTCTCCCAGAGCCTTGTCGATGGTGGACTTCATGGGGTCGCCCGCGAGCAGCGGGCTGATCGCCGCTGCCGCCTGA
>JAOPYH010000004.1 GCA_025964715.1 Streptosporangiaceae bacterium
CTGGTCGGAGTGTCGCACCGCGTCATACCAGAGGGGGATTGCACGGCTCGCGGCCGGCCGGGCTGGTGTCGTCCCAGGCCTACTAAAAGGGGTGGGACCGGGCGAAGGGGGCGGAACCGGGGACAGGGGGGGCGACGTCCCAGCGATTCAGGCTCTCCTGATCCCGCAGCCGCAACCGGACCGTCGTGTTCACCCAGAGGGCGTGGAGGAATCCGGCGGGCCACAGAACCAGGGCGATGACCATGCCGATCGTGCTCTGGACCGTCTCCGGTCCGTTGCCGGTCTCCGGGCTGCTGCCGACGAGGGCGAATGCGGTGACTGCGAGCAGGAGGTAGGCGATTGAGGCGAGCATCCAGGCGAGCCGCCTGTGCCGGGCGGCGATGTAGCCGAATGACAGCCAGGTGCCCATCCCGAACAGGAGGGTCGGCAGAATCCACACGCTGTGCGCGAGCTTCCAGCCGCCGCTTCGCGGCAAGGTCGGTTGACGGCCGGGTTCGTGGGCTCCCATCCGCTGGACCTTCGAGTCCGGGTCACCTTGTCCGTACGGGCCGCCGCCTCCGCCCTGCCTCTGTCCGCGGCGGCCGTAGCTCCCTGCGTTCGGTTGCGGGCCCGACCAGTCGGGCCGGTCGGGCCGCGATCGGCCGGTGTCAGCCGTACGAGTGGCTCCCATGTCGGGCTGTGACTCGGCCGCCCCGGAGAGCCGCACAAGAACTCGCGAGTAAAGGTGCATGCCCCCTTGCGGGTCCCCTGCCGGGTCGATGTCGCTGAGCGGCCCTGGCCGCGCGACGTGCGGGAGGAGCCGGTCGTAGGTCTCCCGGGCATCCACCGGCCGTCGTCCCGGGTCCTTCTCCAGCAACTGCCTGACGAGTGAGTCGAGTTCGGGGGGCAGGTCCCCGCGACGTAGCGGTGAGGGAACCTGCTGGAGATGCTTGTGCATGAGCCCGGCGGGCGAGGTCGAGTCGAAGATCGGCTCACCGGCGAGCATCTCGTACAGGACACAGCCGAGAGCGTAGAGGTCGGTACGCGGAGTGGCCGGCCGGCTCTGCAACTGCTCGGGGGCCATGTACGCGAGGGTGCCGATGGCCTCCCCCGTCCTGGTGAGCCGCGGTATCCCGGCCTGGTCCAGTACGGCCGCCACCCCGAAGTCGAGGACCTTGACGGTGCCGTCGCCGGTCAGCATGACGTTCTGCGGCTTCACGTCCCGATGGACGAACCGGCGCTCGTGGGCGGCAGCCAGTACCGCGGCCATCTGCGCCGCGATCCCGGCCGCCCAGGCGACCGGGAGCGGCCCCTGCTCGGCCATGAGGTCACCGAGTGTGCAGCCTCCGACCAGTTCCATGACGAGGAAGAGGCCACCGTCGTAGGTTCCGGCGTCGTACACGGCAGGCACACCGGGATGCTGGAGACCGGCCGTGACGGCCGCCTCGCGCGCGAACCTGCGCGCCAGATCTTCCCGCTCGGCACGTCCGGTGAGCACCTCGTTGGTCAGGAGCTTCACCGCGACCCGCCGTCCTAGTCGCCGGTCCTCCCCCTCCCAGACCTGACCCATGCCACCCCGGCCCAGCGGGCTCATCAGCTGATACCGACCGGCCAGCATCGTCTGCTGCCCCACGTCCCGCTCTCCTCGCCGCAGTGACACCATCTGGTCCGATGCCGGAACCTTATCGGCTTACTGATCGGCGAAAGGGGGACTTTCCCCCGGCACCGGCGCAAGCGTCCCTTCGGCCACCCCATCGGCCAGGAGCTGTGCCATCTCCGCGCCCATGACCGCGGTGGACCGTAGCGCCGACTCGAACTCCGCCATGCGCCGGAACGCGTCGCCGTAACGGCGCTGTTCCTCCAGCGGCAGCCGGGGCACCTGCGCGCGCCGGACGTCCGCCCGGCCGGCACCCCCGGTCGACTGGACGGTCGCCGACCGTACGTTGGCGGAACTGCGCAGCACTCCTGCCACGAAGTACGGGTCGAGCCGCTCCGGATCGACCCGTAGCAGCGAGAGCTGGGGGCCGAGCAGAGCATCGTCGGCCTCCACGACTCGTGCCGCGAAGCGCCGGGCGGCCACGGCGACCACGATGTCGCCGGCCCGCGTGGTGATCCAGTCGGCATCGCCCGGCCGTACCCTGCCCGAGGCGGGACGGCCCTCGATGACGTCTTCAGCGGTGAGCAACGGCTGCCCGCCGTCGCCGGCGTCCTCGATCTCCCTGCGCAGCGGCGCCTGGCGGATCGTGAGGTGCCCGATCCGGGCGAGTTCGGCGACCGCAGTGGACTGGGAGTCCCTTCGGTCCGCCGATGGGCGGACGGCCGGCACCAGCTCGCCGAACTTCCCGAGCACTACGGCCAGCCGGTCGCGGGTGTCAGTGAACCGTTCGGCCGTCGGCTCGGTCCTGGCGGTGGACAGATGGCGAGCGGGGGTCAGATCCACCTCCTCGTCGAGGAGATCGATGACCGGCACGGCCCGGCTGACTCCCGGTTCGTCGTGATCGGGATCATTTCCGTTCGCCCGCCAGGTCGTGACGATCGTCTCCGGATCGACGCCGTCGATCATCAGGACGGTGGCCGGGACGCCTCCCTCGGGACGCTGCAACAACCAGAGATGGTGGGTAGCGGAGAGCGCGATGACGGCGCGGAGCGCTCCCCTGCGCAACAGCTGGGCCCGGATCCGGCGACCGGATCGGCGACCAGCCGCGACGGCCGGCATCAGGACCACCGCTCGTCCCTCCGGCGCCAGGTGGGTGAGAGCGTGCTGCACCCACGCCAACTCCGGCTCCAGACGCGGCGGGAGTCCGTACTCCCAGCGCGGGTCCGCGGTCAGCTCCTCATGACCCCAGGCTCGTTCATGGAAGGGGGGGTCGCACAGCACCGCGTCGGCAAGGATGCCGGGGAAGGCGTCGCCGCGCAGCGAGTCTCCCGTCCGGATGTTGGCGTCACCGCTCCGCAGGGCCAGCCGGATCTCGGCCAGGCGGGTCGCGTCGGCGGCGGCATCCTGGCCGAGCAGCCGCCGTGGGGCGGCGCTGTTCTCCGAGACGGCGAGGAGCAGTTCACCGGTGCCGCAGGCCGGATCGAGGATGGTCCTGGCATCGCCCGCCAGCGCGGCCATCAGACCCGCGATCTCAGGTGGGGTTGCCGCGGCCCGGCGGGCCTGGGTCTCCCTGTAGCGGCCGAACAGGAACTCGAAGACCTGGGTCGTCTCTCGCTCGGCGGTCAGTTCGACGACCGCTTCGCCCGCTCCCGTCTTCGCCAGCGCGCCCCGCCGCCGGGCCTGGACCGCTCCGGCCGCCTGGCACTCCAGCAGCAGATCCCCCGCGTCCCCGAGCACCTCGGCCAGCCGCAGGTCGTCCCCCGCTTCGGCCCTCAGTTCCTGCCAGGCCCGTTCCTGCAGGGGAAGTTCATGGAGCTTTCCCTCGTGGCGAAGCCACGCCTCGATCTCGGAGAGGGCGAACAGCGGGCTGGCCGGCGTCCCGCCCACCGGCTGTGGGAAGTCAGGGTAGCGGCGACGCCAGTTGCTCACCGCCGCCCGGCCGACGCCGGCCAGCCGGGCGATGTCCGCCGCGCTCACAGTTGCCTCGTCCTGCACGGTCCGTCCCCTCACGGTCTCATGCGTGACCCGGCGCCCCGGCTGATGACCGGAATCTTACAGCCGTGACGCCGAACGAACACAGCTTTATCGGTTGTTAATTCGATTCACATCTGCTTCTCTTGGGAAGCTTCGAAACAGCACGCTGATTCGTGGGCTTGATCCACTACAGCCGACCCTCTGGAGACCCCTAGATGAACACCTCCGTCGACTACCGCCTCCGGATGGGCGCCGCCCTCGGCGTGGCCGGCCTGATCGCTTTCACTGCCACCGGCTGCGGAGGCGGCGCCACCACGGCCGGATCCGGGGCCTCGCCCACCACCTCCACGGCGAAAGTGCTGAAGGGGAGCAAGCTGCGATCCCTGCTGCTGCCCGTCAGCGCCATGCCGAAGGGCTTTCAGCTGAGCGCCGACGGGGTGCGGAACACCGGCTACGCCGTCGCGCCCCCCTCCAGCACCCCCGTGGCGCCCGGCAAGGTCTGCGGGATGCTCCAGCAGACCTCATGGACCCGGGTTTCGGGCATCGGCAGCGCGACCTTCGCACAGAACGACTTCGTGGACGCCGGCCACACCAACCAGTTCGCCCAGGAAATCGAGACCTTCCACGGCGATGACGCGCAGAAGGTGATGTCCGGGCTGCGGAAGGCGTTCGCCCACTGCGCGTCCTTCACCGACAAGTCGGACGGTATGACGGTGAAGGTCAAGCTCGTGAGATCCGCACTGCCCGGAGCGGGCGACGAGGGCATCAAGGCGGTCCAGACGTCCCCGGCCTGGCAAGGCGGCATGACCTACGTGGCCATCAGAGTAGGCAATAGCGTCGTGACCGCCTTCTACAGCTCCAGCCACGCGGACAAGGGAGCGGCGGGGGTAGGGATGGCCAAGAACATCGCGAAGAACGTCCAATCCGCAAGCTGACTGTGCGGCCGCAGCCGCTCTCCCCCACCGGTGCTCTCGTTCGTGCTCCCGTTGCCCCACGGGGGAAGCAGCGGGAGCACCGCGGAGGCGCCGCCGAGCACGTCTGGTCCTGGTCGCTCTGGCGAAGACATCGCCGATACCAAGCCTGCCTCAGCCACTACAAAAGGCGCGGCTACCCACTGACCTGAGTGCCGTTGCAGGACGATTCGGCGGGCGACACCGCTGAGCGTGGCGAGCTCTCCATGCGCGCCAGGAACTCGGACGATCGAGATTGTGGACGCGATCGCGCCTCGTGGCGCACCACCGAGGATCGGACAGTCCTGGATGACGACCGTGAGTCGTGAGGCATGGTCAGAATCGGCTTGATGACCTCGCCGCTGTGGGCGGCCTTCATCGCGTCCTGGATCCGCTCGAGGGGGAAGTACTCCACCAGGCGGTCGAAAGGGAACCGTCCACTGGCGTAGAGGTCCATCAGCGCGCCGATCAGACGCGGGCTGCGACCGCTGCCGCCGAGCACGCCGATGACCGTCTTCCCCCACAGCGTGCTCTGGTGGTCGGCGCTGAACTCCGCGCCGACGGGGGCCCCGCCGACGAGGACGCAGGTCCCGAGCATGCCGACCGAGTCGACGGCCTGGCGCACCACCGAGATGACCCCGGTGCATTCGAGCGCGTAGTCGGCCGGCCCTCCGCAGATGTCGGCCACGGCCCGCACCGGGTCCTCCTGTCCGGCGTTGATGGTGTGACGGAACGGGAGCTCACCTCACCCGGCCGGCTCCGTTGCGGGAACCCCGCCGACCGGCCGGGCGTCCGAGGGGGTCACGTCGGCATCGTCCGTCCGGGACGGGACGATGCTGGGGAGGCCGGCAGCGGCGATCAGGCTGACCAGCGCCAGCCCGGCCACGTAGAGAGCGATCGGCGTGGCGGAGTGGTAGGCGCCGAACAGTGCGGTCGCGGTTCGGGGTTGAACGAGGAGACCGACCTTCCCGTCGACCGGATCGCTGCGACGCAGGCTTGGGCACGGCCGCTTCGCTACGCCAGCATCTCCAAGCGGCGCTCGGCGTTTCACCGAGCGCCTACCGCAGTACGTTCCGGGGCCCGGCGAGGCTCGTCGGAGCGTGACCCGAGGGCGTCGGACCGCCGATGCTGAAGAGTCGGCGCTACTGCCTCCTGGTCCCGCCGCCGCCGAAGCGAGAGGCGGCGTGGAACAACCGCGACAGCGCCGTGACCGTGTACCCAGGTGTCGCGAAGAGTTCACCGTACCTTGGCGATATTTGCCATTATTGGATCCGATTTGATCGGTGATCATTACGGGTGTTCGTCCCCCTCGCAACCCCCTCGCAAGGAGGCTCCGTGCACACCCTGCAACGCCCCCGACTCTCCTGGCTGACGCGGCTCACCGTCGCGCTCGCCGCCACCGCGTCCCTGACCGGCGTGGCGGGCATCAACCCCGCCAGCGCGTCGGTCTACAGCTCCTGCACCATCTCCCGGTGCTCCGACGCGCGCTCGGCTGACGGGATCTGGGCCGGCAAGGGCTACCCCACCAGCAGCGGCTGGTACTCCTGGCCGGACGGCAAGTACAACTACACCGGCGGACAGTTCTTCAACCGAGAGGGCCAACTCCCCAGCGGCGCCACCTACTACGAGTACGACGTGTACTCCCGGGCGAAGGGCGCCTCGCGTGACGCCTACCGGATCGTCGTCAACCGCAGCACCCGCGTGACCTGGTTCTCACCGAACCACTACACCGACTTCTACAAGCTCTAGGACATCCCATGGAGTCCGCCGCACGTCCGCTGCCGTACTGACTCACTGCATCCACCTACCCGGCACCGACGGTCGTCGACGAGCGCGCATGCCGGACCCGCGCCGCCTTCATCCAGGAGGCGGCGCGGGTCTGCACCGGTCGGGTCTGTGTCCGGGGCGCCACGGCCCGCGCGCCGGGCCCGCATGACGAGTTCGGAGATGACGCGTCTAAAGCTCCGGGCGCTCTGCGAGATCTGGGCGACGGTGCTCGGTTGCGAGCAGGTCGGGACCGAGGACGACTTCTTCGAGCTCGGACTGCGCCGCGCACGCGCGGCAGGCTCTGGAGCGCTTCGCTGGAGCGCTCGCGGAGGCGGGTGCGTCCCTGCGGGATGTGATCCGTATCCGCTTCTTCGTCACCGACATCACCTCCTGGGAGGCGATCGGTGAGATCCACGCTGAGCTGTTCGCCGACGTCTGGCCCACCACCACCATCGCCGAGGTCTCCGCGCTGGTCGATCCGGCGCTGCTGGTCGAGGTGGAGGCCGACGCGATCGTCACAGTGGATCGGTGAGTGCGGGCTGCGGTCGCCGCGGGGCCGGCTGCACGGCCAGTACCAGTGCGGCCACCCCGCCGGTGGCCAGCGTGAGTACGGCTGACAGCAGTAGCGTCTGGGGGGCCCCGATCAGGTCCACGAGTG
>JAOPYH010000012.1 GCA_025964715.1 Streptosporangiaceae bacterium
CTACTCGCCGCTTGACGATCTCGTCGCCCACACGCTTCCAGCCGTCCATACCGTCCATCCTGCACGAAGGTACGCACGATCCCGCACAACGCCGCTCGCGACATGCGATCGTGCCGGATCGTGCTGGCCAGAATGCAGGATCATGCCGTAGAATTACGGCATGACCACGACCCATGCGCCGGACAGGCTCGTCGCGAACCGCGACGCAATCCGGGAGATGAGGTACGCGAAGGGCTGGAACGCCACCGAACTCGCGACAAAGGCGGGCATCAGCCAGCCCTACATGAGTCGCATCGAAACGGGCGACAGCCCCGGCTCACCTCGGGCGTTGCGGCTGATCGCAGATGCGCTAGGGGTGCCAGTCACCGCCATCACGATGCGCACGCCCATCGCTGCGGCCTGAAACGAAAAACGGGCCGGGGTCTTGACCACCCCGGCACCGCCACGTAATCGCCCCCACCTGACGGGAGCTTGACCCAATGACGAGGGTAGCGAACAGTGACGCTGCGCGAAACCCGGTGCGGTAACGCGATGGGATACGTGCTACGCCGCTGGCTCGCCGACGCGCTGCCTGATGACCTGTCGTCAGGTGAACGACTCGTCGCGCTTGAGATCGCTGACCAGGCGAACGACAACAGTCGGCTCGCCTACGGAAGAGACCTCTTGGAGATCGTCGCCAAGCGGACCGGATTCGCCAACCCCAAGCAGGTCGGGAAGGTGCTGACCAAGCTGGGCGCTCGTGGCTTGGAGTTGCGTGTCGCGGTCGGCAAGGACAAGAACGGTCGGCCGGTATTCGCGTATGAGGGACATCAGGTGACGTACCGGATTCCGCAGCCAGGCGAGTGCGACCTACCAGAGGTCCCCCAAGCGGGGGAGCACTCAGCGCAAGAGGTCCCCCAGGCGGGTCCCAGTGGTCCCCCGGCCGGGGCCGAGAGGTCCCCCGCGCGGGTCCAAGAGGTCCCCCCAGCGGGGGACCCTTCTCCTCAGATCTCCTCAATCACTCCTCAAAGATCTCTCTCTCAGCGGCCGTCCACGTCGGAAGCCATGCTCGCGGCACTCGATGTCGAAGAACGAGAGAGAGACGGATTGATCCAGAAGATCGAAGAACTGAACAACGTCAAGACCTTCGGCTGGTGGATCAACGCATGGAACAACGACACCCTCGCCGAGCGGCTGACGGAGTCCCGCGCCGCCATGGCGAGCGGCGCCGGAAAGGACAGCGCCGCGCCGCCACCTTCCAGCCGCAACAACGGTTGGGCCGGACCCCACCTGAACAACGACGACCCCCACGCGTTCGACGGCTACAAGCCTCACGCCCGCGTGAACGTCAACGCCCACCAGCCCTACCGGGACGACCCCAACGCCGACTACCACGCACCCCTGTGATCTGGAGATACCGATGGCACGCGCTGTCTACCACGTCCCCCTCGGGATCACCCTTCTCCTATGGAAGGAAGACCTCGGCCACCCCGACATCCCCGGACTGTGGGACATCGTCCACGCCGAAAAGTACGAACCGGGGCGACTGTTCTGCGCCGACCCACACCAGGGCGGTGTCGCCTGCCCCGGTCGGATGTACCTGCGCGAACAACCCGTCCCCGGTGGTGGAGTCATCCGGCAGGCCGTCCATGTCCACGAAGGCACGCCCGGCCACATCGCCGCGCAGGAGTCCGACAAGCACAAGGCATTGAAGGAACACATGGCGACCGCCGCGGAGCAAGCCGGGCTTCCCGTTGACGTCGAGAGTCGGGCGCCGAGCGGGCGAACCCGCACCGACGTCCGCATCACCGGCCTCGGCGGCTACATCCTCGGCGCCGAAGCGCAGATCTCGAAGCTCACCGCCGAGACGGTCCGGCGGCGATCGAAGATCGCCCGCGCCGACGGGATCACCCCGCTGTGGGTGACGAACGACCCGACCCATCAGCTAATCCACCGGGCACCCTGGGCACGCATTGCCGACATGCCATGGCAGACCTACCGCACCGACACCGAACTGGTCGTCCGTGGCGGCGTGTACCGGATCGAACTTGAGCGGTGCGAACGCAGGGCCGGACTGTGCCCCGACCGCGGCTCGGGTAGGTGCGGCGGTTGGCACCACGATTTCCGGCTGGCGACCGGCGTCTACCTCGACAGCCTCATCGTCGGGGTCGCGGCCAGGGCAATGGTCGACGTGCAGGACGGCAAGAACGTCCGTTGGGTCAGCCTCGCCGACCGCGACAGGTACTACAACCTGATCGGCGGACCGCCTAGCCCCGCCGAGACGGAGAAGTCTGCCGAGACGTCCGGGGACGCGCCGACTGTGTTCGATGACGACCCGCACACCCTGGCCTGCACCTACCGGCAGAACGGCGATGTCAGATCGCCGACGGCGCGTCCCCGCGATACGGCTGCCCCGTCTCCGATCCGTCCCCGCGCGACCGGCAGCCCGCAGGTAAGAGTTTCCAGTGTCCTCGATGGGACGCCCCGCGCCGTTGCCGATATCGCTCGGCAATCGGGCGTCAACTGGCTGGGCGACACGATCCGCATCTTGTCTCGCCTCGCTGGCCAGGGTCGCGCCCACCGTGCCAGTGATGGGCTATGGACATCAACCTGACCCCCGCTGACCGCCCTACTCGCTGCCGCTCTTGCCCTTGGTCCGGTGTCGCGCGACGTACCGGCGCAGCGCAGCGTCGATGACGGCCGTGACGTTGGAGCCCTCCGCTTCGGCGATCTCTTTGGCGGGGTTCCACACGCTGTCGGCGATGCGGATGTTGCGGTGCGGCGTCTTGCCCTTCACTGGTCGTCCCATGCCGAAAGTGTACGTACATGAATCCGCGATTACCAGCCTCTTGGGGTATTGCGGTCTCGGTCGATGGAGAGTTATCGTGTACGTACACAAACAACGAGGGAGCAGCGACGATGACCACCACGCAGAACACCACCGCCGAGGCCATCGAGCGCACCGCCACCCTCATCAACCGCTGGGTGCGCGTCTCCAACTTCCACCCGGCCGAGCAGGACGCCATCCTGTGCGTCGCCGCCGACGCCCTCGTGCTCCTCGAAGAGGACGGCCCGCAGTCCCTCGCCGACATGCGTGACGTCGTGGCCGGCGACCTGGAGTCCACCGTGTGGCGCACCCTCGCCGCGTTCGCCTGCCGGGCGCTCACCCTCGCCGAAGGTGCGCAGCTGCGCCGCAACCGGCCCGCCAACCCGCAGCGTCACCGGACCGTCCACGTCCTCGCCGCCTGACCCCCGAAGGAGACCCGATGATCCGCCCGACTACCGACACCGCACGCATCGCCGAGGCTATCGCCGCCGCCGGCTTCAACCCGGTGCCCGCGGTCGATCAGGTGTGGCACCACCGCACCGTCGACTACCTGCCCGAGGGCCAGCGGCGGCTGGTGCGCATCACCGGCCTGTACAAGGTCGAGGCGGGCTGGTCGGCCACCGTGCAGGCGTGGATCGATGGTGCGCCGTGCCCGGCCGACCACGAGATGGGCGACGGAGTGATCTTTCTGAAGACGCTGGTCGCCGAGTACACGCTGATCGAGGCGGCGACCCGATGACCACCGACCAGCCCACCCAGCCGCTCGACCTCGCCGCCGAACTGGCCCAAGCCCGCGCCGTCATCGACGCCACCCGTCAGATGGCCATCGACGCGAACG
>JAOPYH010000040.1 GCA_025964715.1 Streptosporangiaceae bacterium
ACCGGTGGCTGGCCAGCCCGGTCACCGCCCGCGAACTGGCCCAGGCCTACCGCGCCGATGCACTGTTCGACGCTCATCGCGACGATCCGGAGTTCGGCTTCCGGATCCTGGTCACCGAAGCCGCCGCGGGCGGGCAGCCGATGGCGGCGCGCACGGCCTGGGCGATGTGTTCGGCAACCCTTGGTGGAGCACGTTCGGCAAGCCCCGCCGGGGGAAAGGTGGTCGTCCCGGTCCGCCGGTGCACGACGACCGGGTCAACCGGGTGTTCACCGCCGCGGCGCCCGACCGGCTGTGGCTGACCGATATCATGCATTAGCAGCGTGAGCAGCACCGGCAACGCGGCCAGCGCCATCACCGTCGGCGCGTCAGACACCACCGGCTGCAGAATGGGCCGGGTCCATCGTCATGTGGACGTGGCAGTCGATGAACCCGGGCAGCTACATCACATCCCCGAGGTAGATCACCTCCCCATCGCCGCGCTCGACCCGAGCCCCGACTTCGACGATTCCGCCGGCCACCACGAGTACCTCGGTGTGGTGTATCGGGGACTCGGCCAGTCCATCCCAGCACCGCTGCGCGGTAACCACCACGCGATCGGCCGACTTGAATGCGGTCTCAGACACCAGCCCATCTCCCTCCCGTCACCGCTCCGCAGCCGCGGTGCGAGCCGCCCCCTCGCCGCCGACTTGCACGGGCGGCGACGATCCCGGCGACCACGGCGGTCGCCGGGATCGACTTTCCCTGACCCTCCGCGGTGACACGCGAGTACCCCGGATGCAAACTCGGACCCCGGCTGGCAGGCGCAAGTTTTCCGAACCTCATGACCGGGGAGGCAGTGGGTGCTCTCGCGAATGCGTGTCCGCCGCGGCCGGCGTCGAGATCGCTTCCGCGACGCAGAACATGTGCCGCCGGATCCTGGTAGAACCACGGCATGAGCGCCGAGACGCCCGTGCTCCTCGCTCTGGATCTGACCGGCACATTCGCGTTCGCGGTCAACGGGGCGCTGACCGCGTTGCGCATGGTCCGGCTGGACATCGTGGGCGTCGTCACGCTGGGGATGATCACGGCGCTCGGCGGCGGGATCATCCGCGATGTCATGCTCGACAGCCTTCCCCCGGCCACCTTCATCGACTGGCGATACCTGGCCGTCGCCGCCGGCGGCGGTCTCGTCGCCTTCGTTTCCGGGCGCAACCTGGATCGGCTGAACACGCCGATCACGCTGCTGGACGCCGCAGGCCTGAGCCTGTTCGCCGTCACCGGGGCCACCAAGGCGCTCGGCCTGGGACTGGGACCGGCGCAGGCGATCATCCTCGGCGCTGTCACCGGCGTGGGCGGCGGCACGCTGCGCGACGTCCTGATCCGGCAGATCCCCTCGGTGTTGAGCAGCGGCCTCTACGCCCTCCCCGCCCTGATCGGTGCCACGTTCATCGTCGTGGCCACCCGGCTCGGCGGCTACGGTCTCCCCGCCGCCCTGGGCGCGGCGGCGGTCTGCTTCGGGATCCGCATGCTCGGCGTCCGCTTCGACCTCAACGCGCCGACGCCCCGCGCTGCCCCGGAGCCGGGGCCGGACAACGGCTGACCCCGCCGTACGCCCGTCTGCTAGGCGGCGAGCCAGGCCAGCGCGCCGACGACGAGCGCCTGGGTGCCGGTGTCGAGGGTCGGCTGGATGACCGGGGCGAAGTGTGCGGAGTGGTTGACCGGGATGTCCTGGGCGATCCGGCCGGCCTTCTCAGCGGCGTCGTACTCCTTGGCGTCGATCCCGCCGATGAACCAGTAGGTGTAGGGCACGCCCAGGGCCGTCGGGATGTCGCTGAAATCCTCGCTGGCCGACTGCTGCCCGGTCGGCTCGAACCGATCGCCGAAGAATCCTCCGAACGCCGACGCCACCCGCTTGGTCGTGGCCGTGTCGTTGTCAGTGAGCGGGAACCGGTCGAACAGCTCGAACTCCGGCTCCTCAGGACAGCCGGAGGCCTCGCACTCGGCCTTCACGATCCGCCGGATGGCGTCCAGGATCGTGCTGCGGGTCGAATCGCCGAACGTGCGGACGTTGAGCTGCAGAGTGGCCTGGTCGGGGATGACATTGCTCTTCGTCCCGGCCTGGACGCTGCCCACCGTCAGCACCGCCGTCTCGCCCGGCGCCACCTCGCGGGAAATGACGGTCTGCAGCCGCACCACGATCATCGCGGCCAGCACCACCGGGTCGACGGCGGCCTGCGGCATCGACCCGTGTGCGCCGCGGCCGTGCACGGTGATGCGCATGCTGTCGGCCGCGGACAGCGCGGCCCCGGCGTGCGTCGCCACCCGCCCGGTGCGCAGCGGCATGACGTGCTGGCCGAGGGCCACCTGCGGGGTGGGGATCAGGTCGGCGAGGCCGTTCTCGACCATGCCCCGCGCGCCGTCACCGAACTCCTCGGCCGGCTGGAACAGCGCAATCAGGGTCCCCTTCCAGTGCTGCCCGCCGTCGGCGAGCAGCTGCGCGGCCCCGGCCAGGCAGGCGACGTGCAGGTCGTGGCCACAGGCGTGCATCACCGGCACCTCGTTGCCGTCAGCATCGGTGGCGGTGACCTTGCTGGCGTAGGGCAGCTCGGTCGCCTCGCGCACTGGCAGCGCGTCCATGTCCGCCCGCAGAAGCACCCCCGGGCCGTCCCCGTTGCGCAGGACACCCACCACCCCGGTGCCCCCCACGCCCTCGTGCACCTCGAACCCGGCACCGCCCAGCCGGTCCGCGACTAGGCCCGCCGTCCGCTTCTCCTGGTGCGAGGGCTCCGGATGCTGATGGACGTCCCGGTACAGGTCCTCCTGCCACGACCTCGAGGCCTCCAGGCCGGAAAGGACCAGCGACACGGATGAGTCGGAGGACATGGCCACCCCATTTGCGAACGACGGACAGCTCGGCGACTCCAGCGCCAGTGTGCGCGGAGGTCACCGGTCCCGCACTGTCGGAACCAGCCAGTGCTCCATGGGGGGACTGCCCCGACTTCAGTTGACTCGTTGGTGGGCCCCGGGTTCCGTGGAGTCGGGTTGCTTCCCAGTCGGGGATGGATA
>JAOPYH010000535.1 GCA_025964715.1 Streptosporangiaceae bacterium
GCAGCACGTCCTCGGCGCCCTCGCAGATCGCCGCGCCCTGGCGGAGCAGGTCGTTGGTCCCCTTGGCGCGCGGGTCCAGCGGCGAGCCCGGCACGGCCAGCACCTCGCGGCCCTGCTCGGCGGCCAACCGCGCGGTGATCAGCGAGCCGGACCGGAGCTCCGCCTCCACCACCACGACCGCCCGCGAGAGGCCGGAGATGATCCGGTTGCGACGCGGGAAATCGCGGGCGACGGCCGTGCGGCCGGGCTGGTTCTCGGAGACCACGCAGCCGTGCTCGACGATGCGCTGATAGAGGGATGCGTGCTCCGGCGGGTAGACGTCATCCACGCCGCCCGCCAGCACCGCCACCGTGCCCCGGGGCAGTGCGCCCTCGTGCGCCGCCGCGTCGATGCCGCGGGCCATCCCGGAGACCGCGACATAGCCGGCCTCGCCCAGATCGGCGGCCAGGCCGCGGGCGAAGCGCTGGCCGGCGGCCGAGGCGACCCGCGCGCCAACGATGGCCACCCCGGGCTGGTGCAGGATGTCCAGGTTTCCGCGCGCCCACAGCACCGGTGGTGGCGGATCGACAGCGGCGAGCAGGCGGGGGAAATCGGCCTCGCAGGCGGCCAGCAGCCGCGCGCCCAGCGCCTCGCCCGCCGCAAGCTCTTGGTCGATCTCGGCTTCGCTGGGGACCCGGATGCCGTTCACCCGCCCGCCGCGCTGGGCGAGGGCGGGCAGGGCGGCCAGCGCCGCGGCCGCGTCGCCGTAGCGGCGGATCAGCTCGCGGAAGGTCACCGGGCCGACGTTCTCCGTCCGCGCCAGCCTCAGCCACGCGCGGCGCTCGGCCGCCGACAGGGCTCGGCTCACGCGGCGACCTTCTTCTCGCTCCCGATGCGCGGCTCCTCGCCCTTCAGCAGCCGGCGGATGTTGGGGGTGTGGCGCACATAGACCAGGATCGCCATGAACAGCGCCAGGTAGGCGATCGGCATGGGCCGGCCGACCAGGAACACATAGACCGGCGCCAGCGCCACGGCGGTCAGCCCCGCCAGCGAGGAGATGCGGAACAGCAAGGCCATGACGATCCAGCTCGCCCCGGCCAGCAGGCCCACCGGCCAGGCCGCCGCCAGCAGCGTGCCGAAGAAGGTCGCCACGCCCTTGCCGCCCTTGAACCCGAGCCAGACCGGGAACAGGTGGCCGAGGAAGGCCGCGCCGCCGGCCAGCGCGGTCAGCACCGCCTGGGCCTGCTCCGTCGCGTCACGGGTGGCCAGCCAGGCGATCAGCACCGCCACCGCGCCCTTGCCGCCGTCGCCGAGCAATGTGATCGCCGCCAGGTCCTTGCGGCCGGTGCGCAGCACATTGGTCGCCCCGATACTGCCCGAGCCGATGGTCCGCAGGTCCTGCGCGCCGCCGAGCCTGGTGGCGATGACGCCGAAGGGGATGGAGCCCAGCAGGTAGCCGCCCGCCACCGCCAGCGCGATCTGGATGATACTCAAGCCCTGGAACATTGACGCCCCTCCCGTTCGCCTTGGATTCTAGCCGCAGCTTGCCATGGCGTCACGCCCCCGAACCTCGTCTGACCGCTAGAGCCCGGCGGAGAGGGCGGCCTTGACCGCGGCGATCCTGGCTTCGTTGCGTCGGTAGAAGGTCCATTGCTTGATGCGCTTCGGCGTGACGAGGTCGGCCTGCACCAGGATGCGCATGTGCTCGGAGAGCGTCGGCTGGCTGACGCCCAGCTTCTCGGCGATCAGCAGTCCGCAGACCCCATCGTCCACGAGGTCGCCATCCACCTGCGGGCGGAAATGGGCGCGGGGATCCTTCAGCCAGTCCAGGATCTGCAGCCGGCGCGCATTGCCCAGCGCCTTGAGGGGCTCGACGATAGACATTGCCAGTTGGCTAAGTCCCGATACTGTACCTTCCAGGCTCTACCCGGAGGACGCCAGATGGACAAGCTCAGGGACCGCTATGACATCGCCACGGACGGGGTGATGTTCGAGCCCGGCGAACAGTTCGACGTGGCCGCGGTGGGCCGCGCCCAGACGCCCTGGTGGAACCGCACCCTCTGCGCGGTCAATGACGCGGTGGTGCGGCTGGGCGTGCTGGAGGGTGATTTCCACTGGCACAAGCACGACGAGGAGGACGAGTTCTTCCTGGTGCTCGAGGGGCGGCTCGACATCGAGCTCGAGGATCGCACCGTAAGCCTCGGGCCGAACCAGGCGTTCACCGTGCCCAAGGGCGTCATGCACCTTCCCCACGCCCGCGGCCGGGTGGTGGTGCTGATGGTCGAGAGGGCTGGCGTCGTGCCGACCGGCGACTAAGCCGCCGGCGCGGCTGGCGCCTGGCCGACATTTGACGATATTGGCGCGGAGCGCGGGCGCACCGCTCCGGCGCGAGAGGGCGCGTGGGCTTGGTTTTCGACAGCGTTGAAGCGGCGGTGGACCATGCGCGGCGTTTGGCCGCCCTGCAGGACCAGGACGAAGGCGCCCATCTCCAGGATGCCGCCGATCTGATCCTGCGGCTGCTGCCTAGCCTGCCGGACGCCGCGAAGCCGGCGGCGGCCAAGATCCTCTGGCGCGCGGGCCTCTACGATCAGGCGGCCTCCCTGGGCGACCTGCGGCAGCTTGGCCGGTGGTGCGCGCTGAACGACGACGGCGGTCAGCTCCTGCAGCTGTTCTCCCGGGTCGAGACCGAGGCCGACCGCCTGGAGCTGCTCGGCCTGCACCGGCTCTGGGGCGAGGGCCTGGAAGCACGCGCGGCGGCGCGCCCCATCGTTCGCCCGCCAAGCCGCGCGTCAGGCGGGCCGCTGCGGCTCGGCTTCCTCTCATCGGACCTGCGCCATCACGTGGTGGCCTACTTCGCCCAGCCGCTCTTCCAGCACCTGGATCCGCGCTTCGAGCTCTATGGCTACTCGTCCTTCCGCGGGGCGCCGGACGTGGCGCAACAGTGGACCGCCACCCGCTGCGCCGCCTTCCGCATCCTGCCGCCGGACGACCGTGCCGCCGCTCAGCTGATCGCCGCGGACGACCTCGACCTGCTGGTCGAACTGGGCGGTCCGACGCCGGGCAACCGGCCGGGCGTGCTGGCCTACCGGCCCGCCCCCAGGCAGGCCAGCTGGCTCGGCTATCCCCACTCCCTCGGCCTGGCCGCGATAGACCACCTGATCGCCGATCCCTACCTCGTCCCACCCCGCCGCGAGATGCTGCTAGAGTCCCCGTTGCTGATGCCGGCGAGCTGGGTGGCCATGGCCCCGGCGGCCTTCCAGCCGGAGCCGGCGCTCCAGCCGGTGGCGCCGGTGGAGCGCACCGGCCGGATCACCTTCGGCACGGCCAACGACCCCTACAAGTTCAATCCGCGGCTCTTGCGGACCTGGGCGCGGG
>JAOPYH010000071.1 GCA_025964715.1 Streptosporangiaceae bacterium
GGAAGTTCCGCGCCACCGCACCCGGACACAAGCCGAACTCCGAACACACCTACGGCGTGACGGCCCTCTTCGTCTCCGGCACCCGCCACCGGCGCGACGTCGACAACATGCTCAAGCTCATCCTCGATGGCCTGAACAAGGTCGCGTGGGCGGACGACGACCAGGTCGTCGAAGTCAGCGGACGTAAGACCTACGAGCCTCTGTCCCGGGATCACGCCCGTACCGAGGTGGTCGTCTACAGAACCCCCGCACGGGAGACCCCCATGTCCAACCGCTCGGACCTGCTGCAGGCCGCACAGGTCACCACGTTCTTCCCCGCCGCCACGGACGAGCAGGTCGCTGCGTTCCTGACCCGCTTCGAACTCCGGGAGCGTGCGTGATGCCCCTCCTCGCCATCTCTGTCCGCCAGCCCGAGGCCTGGAGCATCGCCCGCGGTATCGCCCTCGGTGGGCAGGACGTCATGAACCGCTCCTGGACCAGTGAGCCCCGCGGACCCATCGCCGTGCACGCCAGTGTCAAGTGGGACACGGCATACGCCCGCCACCCGGGCCTGTGGGGCGCCTGGAGACGCGCCAACCGCGCCACCATCCCACTGCGGCCGGACGCCCCCGGCATCCACCGGGGCGCCGTCATCGCCGTCGCCGACCTCACCGACATCTGCACCGCCCGGAACGACTGCAACTGCGGGCCCTGGTCCGCTGCCGGCCTCAACCACTGGCAGCTCGACAACGTCCAGCCGCTCTCCGAGCCGATCCCCTGCCGGGGCGACTTCTACCTGTGGCAGCTCCCCGAAGACGTAGAGACACGAGTCCACGCCGCTCTCGCTGACGACCCCGGCGCCGGCAAGACCCCTGTGGAGGTGACCCAGTGACCGCGAGGCCCAGCACCAAACGCCCCGACTGGGGCTGGACAGCCGGCGCTGCCTGCCGCGGGGAAGCCCTCGTGCTTTTCTTCGGCCCCGACGGCGAACGCCAGCCCGAACGGGAGATCCGCGAGGCCAAGGCCAAGCAGGTCTGCATGGGCTGCCCCGTCCGAACCGACTGCCTCGACTACGCCGTCACCCGGCCCGAGAAGTACGGCACCTACGGCGGCCTCAACGAAGACGAGCGGGCATCGGAACGCCGGAGACGGATGCGGAAAGCGAACGCCGCATGAACCAGACCCATGCCCTCGACGACGTCCTCGAGGAGATGCTCCCCGCTGCTGCCGCAGTCACTGTCGCCGTCCGCGACCGTGACCCGGCCGCGGTCTCCAACGTCATCGGCCCGCTGGTGGCCGCGATCCCACAGCAGGCCCACCGCGACCGCATAGCCGCCCTCATCGTCGACCTCGCCGTGATGGTGCCCGTCGACGTCCCGTTCGGTGACCTGCTCGCCTGGACCCACGGCGAGCACGTCCCGCCGGAGAAGTACGCGGAGCTCGTCGCATTCGACCCGCGGCCCGGCATGAAGTGGTGCCGGGGCTGTAAGGACTGGTGGCAGTTGGAGGAGTTCAACAGGGACCGCACACAGGCGGACGGGCGTAAGCCCCGCTGCCGGATGTGCATGTCCAAGGGCCGGCTCGCGAAGAAGGCGGCAGCGTGATGTCAGCTGGCGTCCGGCTCGGTGCCGTTTCTCTCGACCCAGTCTTCGTAGTACCGCTCGTATCGGCGGACCTGTTCGCGGGAGAGGCACAGGGTCTTGGCGATCGCGTCCTGCGTCTGACGAAGCTGGACGCGGGTGTGCTTGATGCTCCGGCCATAGAGGGCCCGTTCGCGGTCGATTGCCTCTCTCGCGTTCTTCTGGGCCTCGTCGAAGCGGTCGCGAGCGGCGAGAACGACGGTCATCGGGTCGGGCACCTCCTCATGCTCCCATGCGTTGCCACGATGCCATTATGCCACGTTGCCCATCGGCCTATGCCACATGTAGAGTTGGCATAGCCGTGGGAGTCGACCTATCCGCGAACTATCCGGGGGAGCACTAGACCAGATGAGCGACGGAACCTACCGAGGCCGATGGGTCGACGAGGTCTTCCGGACCCCCCATGTCTCGGCCGAGGTCAAGGTCTTCCTGCTCTTCCTGGCGACCTACTACATGGACCCGACGGGCCGAGTGTCTGAGCCTCGGGAGCTCTTGGCCCAGCGCCTTGGATGCCATCCCCGCAACATCACCGCGAAGTTCAAGGCCGCGATTGGAGCAGGTCTCATGGAGCAGACCGTGCGGGGCCAAAAAGGTCAGACGGCGGTGTATCGCGCACTCGTTCTCGGCTCGCTTCAGGGTGACGACAGTCGTCACCCTGAGAAGCAGGCTCAGGGTGACGGTAGCTATCACCCTGAAGGTTCTCAGGGTGCTGGTTTTTACCACCCTGAAGAGAACGCTCAGGGTGCTGGTTTTTACCACCCTGAACACCCTCAGGGTGACGACAGTCGTCCTGCTGAAGGGCTTCAGGGTGACGACAGTCGTCACCCCACTTATAAGGCGACCACAGAAGCCAGTGATAACGGCGAGGTCGCTGAAGTCATTGCTCTCTTCGACGAAGAACGAAAAGAACCGCCTCCGGCGGGCGCGTCCGCGCCGACCGCTGAGAAGCGCGTGACGTCCATCCAGACCGTCGTCGCCGCCTACATCGATGGCGTCAAGGACGCCACCGGCGAGCGCCCCGACCGCCGCAGGATCGGCCACATCTCCAAGCAGGCCAAGACCCTCGTCGACGACGAGAACCGCGACCCCGAGCTCCTCGCCAAAGCTGCACGCTTCCTCGGCCACAAGATCGTCAAGGGCTACACCGACCTCGGCCAGGAGTACCTCATGGCCGCCGCCGCTTCCCGCCCGCAGTCCGCAACTGGCACCGACGGCAAGTACGCCCCCGGGTCGGGCTCACAGGTACCCGACCGCAACGACTACAACGCAGGGACTTTCGTATGACCGAGTACGAAGCTGAAGCCACCGCCGAATGGCACGCCGAACGGCGCGCACACCGGCTCTCGCTGATCCAGAAGCAGCGCCCGGCGCTACTGCGCCACGCAGGAGAACTCCACCCCGAGATCACAGCGTGGGGCGAGCGGCTGCTGAAGCGGGAGTCCGGCAACCTCTTGCTGGGCGGCCCCACGGGGTCGGGGAAGTCATGGTCGGCTTGGGAGGTCCTCGAGCGGGCCGTGGCCGCGGGGTACGACGGGCGGATCATCTTCGCTTCGTCCGCGGAATGGCGCGACACGATCTCGCCGCCGGTGGACCGGGACCGGCTCCGGCAGATGCGCGAAGCCGACGTCGCGGTCTTCGATGACCTCGGCTCGGGACGCATCGGCGAGTGGGAGAAGGAGTGCCTCCTCGGTGTCGTCGATGAGCGGTGGTCGAACGCCCGCCCCATCGTGATCACCTTCAACGTCCAGTCGCTCCGGACCACTCTCGGCGAGCGGATCTCCAGCCGCCTCGCCGACAACCCCACCTCCGTCGCCCTCACCGGCGAGGACCGCAGGAGGGCCCGGTGACCGAGACCGCCTTCGACAGGCTCCCGCCGCACGACATCGAAGCGGAGCAGTGCGCGCTCGGTGCGGCGATGCTGTCCCCGGACGCCGCCAGCATCCTGGTCGAAGAGCTCCGCGAGGACGACTTCCTCCGGCCCGCCCACCAGACCATCCATACGGCCATCGTCACGGTCCTGGAGAACAACGGGCAGGTGAACGCAGTCACCGTCCGCACCGAGCTCGAGCGGCGGCGGCTCGAGATGGAGCAGGGCAACGCCAGCCGGGAGAGCCTCCCCGACGGGGTGTACCTGCACTCGCTGATCGAGCGGGTCCCGATCGTCGGAAGCATGGGCTTCTACGTGAAGCGGCTCCGCGCGCTGCGGAACCTCCGGGCCCTGGTGTACGCCGGCCCGCGCATCGCCCAAATCGGGTGGGGCAACGCTGCCGAGGACGTCGACCACGCCCTCGAGATGGCCAACAAGGTCCTGGACGAGGCCACGCATGTGGCGACGAAGTCCACCGCGGCGTCGGTCGCCGACCTGATCACCCCGTTCCTGGAGCAGCTGGAGTCCGGCGAGAAGCGTTCCGGTCTCAGCACCGGGTGGGTCGATGTGGACTCCCTTCTGTCCGGCTTGCGGCCGGGCCAGCTCATCACCATCGGAGCCAGACCCGGAATGGGCAAAACGGCAGCAATGGCAAACCTGGCCCACCACGTCGGGGTGAAGCTCCGTCTACCGGTGTTCGTGGGCACTCTCGAGATGTCCACTGAGGAGTTCATGGGGCGGATCGTCGCCCACGACGCCAAGGTCGACTTGAAGCGGCTACTCGAGCCCGAACTCCTGACCGATGACGACTGGGACCGTCTCCGCCGCTCCCACTCCCGGCTGGCAGAGGCCGGGACCCTCGTCATCGATGACGAGCCCGGCATGGGTGTCGGCCACGTCCGCGGGGCGCTGCGTTCGATGCGCCGGTCCGGCCGGCCCGCGGCGCTCGCGGTCATTGACTATCTACAGCTGATGCAGTCCCCGGCGCGGGTGGAGTCCCGGCAGGTGGAGGTCAGCCAGTTCTCTCGGTCGCTGAAGCTGATGGCGAAGGAGTTCGCGCTGCCGGTCGTGGTCGGTAGCCAGCTGAACCGGGCTGTGGAACAGCGGGCGGATAAGAAGCCCACGATGGCCGACCTGCGCGAGTCGGGATCCCTCGAGCAGGACTCGGATGTGGTCGCGCTGCTGTACCGCCCGGACGCCTACGACCCGGAGTCTCCGCGGGCGGGGGAGATCGACTTGATCGTCGACAAGAACCGGTCCGGCCCGAAGGGGACGATCACGCTCGCGTTCCAGGGCCGCTACAGCCGGGTCGCCGACATGGCCAAGGCCGAATGGTCACCCACTGGAGGTCTGTCGTGACCGCTGTTGAACTCGACTACGTCTGCGACGTGTGTGGCCGTCTGGTGGCCGACAACGAGGGGTCGCTGTACGTCCGCGACGTTGACCTTCAAGCCCGCCGGGTTGACGCGGGGGAGTGGCAGTGCATCCACGGTGGCGGCCCTGTGTCCCTCGCTGAGTTGTTCTCTCACCCGGCTGTGGCGGTGTGGATGATCGGCCACGACCGGTGCCGGCCTCCCGAGTCCGAGGGCTACCACATCGCGGTGGAGCAGGTCCGGACGTGGCGGGACCTGCTGCGGTGGACGGCTCATCTGATGCCGAAGACCTGGCTGCCGGACACGAACTGGGGGTCGGTGATCGGCGCTGCGGCTGAGGGCCGTGACCGTCGGATCGTCGCTGTGGACGTTCGGGGTGAGGTGGCGTGACCCCGAACCTGAACCTCCCGTACCGCTGGCTCCCCTCCGGCACCGAACCCCTCTTCCGCCACGCCCCCGACCCCGGGTCTCTGGTCGCGCTGGGGCACGCCGTGTGGCGGGTCATCGAGGTCGCCGAGGTGCCGCCGGCTGATTGGACACAGGACGAAAGGGAGTACGTCGCCCGCTATCACCGCGGCGAGCGCCGGCCTTACCGGGTTGTGCTCCGGCCCGCGGGGATCGTCGGCGATGACCCTCGTAGCCGTGACCGGGACGTGCACCTCCGCGCATGTGATGCGAGCTGGCACGTGTACCCCGACGACCACTACCCGCTGTGTGCGTCCTGTGCGGAGCCGCTCCCGTGCCGTGAGCAGATGGCCTCCAAGATCGCTGCCGCGTCGGCGAGGCAGATGGACCGCTACTCGATGGAGGGCGTCTGCCCGTCCTGCGAGGAGCCGGTCACCAGCCGCCAGAAGTCCTTGACGCTCCCCGACAACCTGGAGATCCCGGGTGGCCCGCCGATCACCTTCCACGCCGGCCGCGTCGAGTGCCGCTATGCGGCGAGAGAGTACGAGATCCGCTGGGTTGAGGCGGACCCGAACCGCCGCCGCACCACCCTGTCGTGCCCGGGCCATGTGACCAACCACAACGACGGCACCTACGAATGTTCGGAGCTCGGGGACTGCCGTGGCCCGCAGGCGACGCATCCGGCGTATTCGGTGTGCCGCTGCCGGGGTTGTCATGTCCGCGGGTCTTTCGGGTGCAGGCCTGGCCCGGATGCGCAGCTGTTGAGGAGGGATGCGGCATGACCGCTACTCAGTGCCCGGCTGACCGGGCCACTGTGCTCCGTCAGGTCGCCGACATGATCCGAGCCGACCACCCCGCTGGCTGCGACGACTACGACGTGTGGCAGCACATTTCGGGCTGGCTGGTGTGTGTCGCCATGGATGACGGGGACCTGGAGACGGCGCCGCGGGTCCGTGAGCGCGCGTCGGCTTTGGGAGTCGCCGAGGCCTACCTGACCGGCCAGAAGGCGGGGACCTGATGGCGGTCAAGGTCCTCGAGGGGTTCGCGGGTCCGGGTGGCTTCAGCGAGGGCGCCCGGATGGTCGGGCTCGCCGACATGCTCGGTGTCGAGATGAATGCCGACGCGTGCGCCAGCGCCCGCGCCGCCGGGCACGAGCGCCTCGAGGCAGACATCCGCAGCCTCAATCCCGGCGACTTCCCGGATGTGTCCGTGTGGGCGTCGGCGCCGCCGTGCCCGACGTACACCCAGACCGGTAAACAGTCCGGCGTCCAGGACTACCCGATCGTGCTCGAGGGTGTGGCGCGGCTCGGCGACAGTCAGGCGAACACCGCCCACGACGACGCATACGCCGACACCTACAACCTGGTGTCCGACGGCCGCACCGCCCTGGTCCTGGAGACCCTGAAGTTCGCGTTCCGCCTCCCGAACGTCCGGGTGGTCGTCGCCGAGCAGGTCCCCCCGGTGCGTGGGATTTGGGAGGAGATGGCTGCAGCGCTCGCCGCGGCGTACGACTTCGAATCCTGCAACGTCATCACCGTCCGCGCGGATGACCTCGGCGCCGCCACCCGCAGGATCCGCGCGTTCCTCGTCGCCACCCGCGACTACACCCCGGATTTCGCCGGTCTGCCGATGCGTTCGTGGTGGTCGTGTGGCCGGTTTGAACCGCCGCAGATCCGTCTGCCGAACCTCATGTCGCCGTTCCCGAAGGTGTCGATGGCGCAGGCCCTCGGCTGGCCGACAGGTATCCGGATCAACACCAGGGGGGAGCGGAAGACAGCCGGCGGCAACGAGTTCTCCGCCGACGGGCCCGCGGTGTCGATGACGGGGAACGGGCTGCGCGCCTGGTACCGCACCGACCTCGGCAAGCCGGACGGGCTCCTCACCTACGCGCAGGCCGGGCTGCTGCAGGGCTTCCCCGCCGACTACCCCTGGACGGGCGGACACTCCAGCAAGTTCCAGCGGATCGCCGACACGGTGTCGCCTCTGGTCGGCACTGCTGTGATCGGCGCGGCTGCCGGGTTGCCGTGGGAGGACGCCGTCTGGGGCCGGCTCGAGCACATCTACGGGATCTCCCGCCCTGACCGACCCCGGTACCGGTGTGTCACAGACACCGCGGGTTCTGAGCAGTTCGACCTGTTCACGGAGGTGGCGGCGTGACGCTGATCTGCGACGACGAAGACCTCACCTTCTACCTCGGCACTCACCGGATCAAGTGGCTCTACACCGCCCGGAAAGAGGTGGCGGCGTGAAAGCCCTGTCGTTCACCGAACGGCCCGTGAGCACTGTCAACAACCCCCAGGAGAACACCGTGACTGACCAGACCCCCGACACCGCAACCTGTACGCACCACGCGAAGGTCCGCCTGCTGGGCCGCGACGCACGCCTCTGGGAGTGCCTCGGCGACAACCCCGGCCATCCGGGCTGCAGAGCCATGTTCGTCGAGGGCTACACCTGGCGTGGGGAGCCCCAGTGGATCCCGGTGCCGCAGCCGGTCGCCTGTGACCATTGCTTGGACGGCTACGGGGATTTCCTGCTGCCGGTCTATGAGCAGTACCCGAACGAGTGCCCGGAGTGCGGGACGGCATGTATGCGGACCCTCGCGCCGGAGGCGTCCCGTGGCTGAGCGCATCCAACTCCGCCGCACCCGCGGCTGGAGGCTGCCCCCCAACACCACGGTCGTATCGAGACCATCCCGCTACGGCAACCCCTACCGGGTCGGCGCTCCTGGTGTCCCCGACAACGCAACCGCGGTGGCTCTCCTCCGAAGGCATCTCGAGTTGAGCGCAATGGGCCCGGCGCTGCCGAGCATGGAGCTCGTACCGGGGCTGGGCATCCCCGTCTTCCCGGACGTCGACACGATCCGCCGCGAACTCGCCGGCCGGAACCTCGCCTGCTGGTGCGGCGCATCGGACCCATGTCACGTGGATGTTCTTCTTCCCATCGCCAACCCTGAGGATCTCAATGCCTGACATCGAGCCGACCGTCCGCGCCACCCGCTACGAGGTGTCCTGCCTACCCGAGGGCAACGTCAACGCCCGGCACTTCACGCTCCGGGTGGAGCACCGAGGCGATGGACGCTGGTGCGTCACTGACGGCCACAACTGCCTCGGCGCGGACGGCACGTGGGGCTACGAGCCGCTGCCGAGCAACCGCGATGACGACTGGATGAAGACCCACCGGTTCGACCTGGACACAGCGATCCAGCTCGCCAAGGACTTCGCGCCGAAGCTCACGATCAACGGCCTCACTGCCGCCGATGTGCTCGCTCGAACCCGAGAGGCCGCGTCGTGATCCACGGTTTCTTGGCCCGCTGGAGGAACGGCTACTGGCGGCTGTGTCTCCACCGTTCCCACCGCCTCAACCTGCCGTGCTACCGCGGCCAGACCTACGACCACCAGTGCGGGAAGCACAACGACTCGTGTTTCCACGGGTGCGTCACCGCTCGCCGCATCTTCAACGACACGGAGGCCACCGATGCCTGAGGCACCCACACCGGAGGCCCCGATGGTTACTGCCCGCCGCTACCTCGCCGACGACACCGCCAGTGCGCTCGCTGACATCGACGACGCGGGCCGGCGCATCCCGTACGCCGGTCTCGACGACGCGGCCCGGCTTGCTTTGGGGGTTGCGTTGGGTGAGGCGTGGCAGGCGCTCAACACCGCCCAGCAGATCGTGAAGGAGTCCGCCCATGCCTGAGCCCCAAGAGACCGCACCCGAGGTACCCGCCGTCCTCACCGACCTCGCCCGCATGAAGGCGGAAGTGGAGGCGCGAGTGCTCGCCGCCTTCCGTCTGGCCGCCGCTGCGATCCGCGAAGCCCTCGCCGCCACGGAAGGGGGACGGCTGTGACTGAGCCCCGAGAGGTCTGCCGTCAATGCGGCCATTCCGCCACCGCCCACGACGCGGCCGAGTGCTGGCGAACAGTGAACGGTGACCAGTGCCCGTGCTCCTGGTACGAGCCGGGAACCCCTGAGACCACGATGCGAGTCGGTGATGTGCCCGCCGAGTGGATCGAGCTGGCCTGCGAGCAGGCGTACGGCACTCCGCTGGAGCCGGGAGACGACCGCAGGTCCATCGCCCGTGCCATCGCCGTCATCTATCCCGCCATCGAGGCCGTGGTGCGCGCCAAGGTCGCCGAGGAGATCGAGGCGTATGCCGATGCCGCCGCGAAGACCGGGCCCATGATCCCGCTCGCCGCTCGGAAGGGCATCTTGCTCGCCGCCCGCGTTGCCTGCAGGGAGCAGCCGTGACCCCCGACACGCGGCCCTCATCCGTCCCACAGGCCGCGATCCCGGCGGATCCGGCGACACCGGACCCACAGGACACCCCCGACCCCGCGCAGGCCCTCTCAGAGCGCCTCAACCGCATCCGCTGTCCCCACTGCAAGCAGCCCTCAACCGACATCGCCTGGCCATTCAACTGGAGCCTCGATGCCTGACATGAGAGACCGGATCGTCGACGCCCTGCGCAACGCCCAGCACGTCTGCGACGACGAGTGCCACCGCCGCGACCACACCTACATCCCGCTTGACCAAGAGAACCCGGACCGGCGCATCACGGTCAACAGCACGACCGGGGCGATCATCGACGCCGTGATGGCCGTGTTCACCGACCTTGGCCACACCGACGCCTGTGTCCATCCCGACCAGCACGACGCGGTCATCCGCGAATGGGAAGACAGCAAGGCCGAGGTGGAGAGGCTCACCAAGGACCTCGCCGAGATGACCGCGCTCCGAGACAACGCCCTCCGTGCCGCTGAGCACGCCGACCAGTCCATCGACGTGGACCTCGAAGGGCTCATCGGCGACGGGCTCGCATCCCTCGGCGTGGAGTGGGAGGGCAGCCCTGACGACTCAGCCCCGCCGTGGCTGCTCGACGCCGTCGTCGATCTGGTCCGCCCGGTGGTCGCTCACGCCGTGAAGCGCGCCGAGGCGGCCGATGCCGAGCGGGACGCGCTCAAGGCCACTCTCGCGCTGCACACCGACTGCCGGACCGACATCTCCATCGGCGACCTCCTGAGAGCCGTGGACGACCACACCACAGAGCAGGCTCAGTGCGAGCGCTGCGGTGGCACCCGCATCGAACCGGGATCCGAGGACTACGACGCCGTCGCCCACCGCGACAACCCGTACACGGGAGAGCCGTGTTCGGTGTGCCAGCAAGGCGCCGCCCTCGACCAGCCCACCGGGCAGGACCAGAACAAATCGGGCTGGCGGGAACGCGCCCGTACCCGCGTGGGCGACCGTGTAGACGCCCGGATGGAAGAGCTCATGGCGGAGCCTCCGATGTCGGTGGCTGAGTTCGACGAGGCGATGCGCCGCAACAAGGCCGAGGCCGAGGCGTTCCTGAACCAGCAGAGCCACGCGGCCTTTGGCGACCACCCCACCGACACCACCGGAGAGACGGAGACGCCGGATGCCTGATCGATCCACCTGCTGGCGCTGGCCGCCGGAGGAGAACTGCTACTGCGGCGGTCCGGAGGAGATCTACCCGCACCGAGTCGGCACGGGCCGCTACTGCCGCCCCACCGACACGCACCCCGCCCGCCCCGCCGAGCAGGACGGCGGCATCCCCAACGCCGCCATCACCCCCGACACGACCGGAGACACCCCGTGAAGGATCTCCGCGACCAGATCGCCCGGCGTCTCGACGACGACTTCCGCCACCGCCACGGCGGCATCAGCCCCATCGTCCAGGTAGCACACCGGCAACTCGCAGACACCGCAGCGGCCATCGTCAAACCCGACCTCGACCGAATGTGGGGAGTGGCTAACGACGCCGTCAACATGCTGCTGAGCATCGCCACGTTAGGCCTCCACGACGACCGCCGGATCGAACTACGACAGAAGGCCCTCCAGCTCCATACGGCCCTCAACCAGCCCGCCGACACCACCGGAGACACGCTGTGAGCACACCGACATGGATGTGGATCGGCTGGATCGCCGCGTTCCTGGTCCTGGAAGGGATCGGCCTATTCGACCGCAAACCCGGCGGGACGTTCAGCGAGTTCATGTGGGGCCTGTTCCACGTCCGCGACCGGCGCCCCACCGCCGCCACGTGGATCGCACGCGTGGCGCTGGTGCTGTTCGGGACCTGGCTGACCGGCCACATCGCCTTCGGGTGGTGGACGCTGTGACGGCCCTCACCTGGGAGCAGCGCGCCGAGCGGGTAGAGGCCGCCGTCGAACGCTTTCGGAAGCTGATCGCCGAGGCTCAGACCGCCCACGAGCAGACCTGCATGTACGCCCGTGGCGTCCTACTCCCACCCGGCTTCACGTGCTCACTGTGCGACGCCTTCGCCGCCACCGAGCAGTGCCGCGAAGGCGAGTACGGCGACTACGGGCCGCAATGCCAGTTGGACATCGGGCACCACCAGCGCGGCGAGCCCTGTGTATGGGCACCACACATCCCCGGCGAGGACCTCGCCGACGCCACCGACCAGACCCGAGGTGATGAGTGACCGCCT
>JAOPYH010000092.1 GCA_025964715.1 Streptosporangiaceae bacterium
CGCTGTTGAGTTCTCAAGAAACGGACACTCACCGTCGAAGCAACCTCACGGAGCTCCTTCGGGGCAACCCTTCAACCTTACCAGGATCCGCCGGACTGTCAAGACCCGGTTTCACCCGATCCCCACCAGAACCGCAGTAGTGCCCTACCAGCTGCCCCATCCGGAGCAACCCTCCAACCTTACCAGGATCCCAGCCCCTGTCAAGAGCCCCGGACGAACCGAAACCAGACAGAAACCTGAACCTGTGCCACCACTGCCCACCGGCACGCGTAAGCGAACCAGGCGAAGCTTTGGTTGGTCCCCTTCGGGGCCGGCCGCCTGTCGGCGTCCCGCTCCCCCGTGGGGCGGCATGTAGAACATTAGATCCGTTGCGGATCTTCGTCAAATCGGTGCCGCCGGCGGTGACAGAGCCTTGCCGGGACGGCTGTCCCAGCAACCTCATGCCCGTTAGGGCGCCGCCGTAACCTCGTCTTACCAAAGTTCTCGGCGGCCGCACGGTCCGCTCCCCCGCCAAGACGAGCGTCCGCGGGGAGGATCTCCCCGCGGACGGTCGACACCGTCAGGACGGCGCGACGGTCTCGGCGCGTATCAGCTCTCAACCACGCGGATACCGCCGATATTCCGCTTGCCCCGCCGCAGGATCAGGAACCTGCCGTGCAGCAGGTCTCCGGCACCCGGCACGGCATCGTCAGACTCCACCTTCACGTTGTTGAGGTAGGCGCCGCCCTGAGCGATCGCCCGCCGTGCCTCGGACTTGCTCTTGCACAAGCCCGTGGCCGCCAGCAGGTCGGTCACGGGCGGCAGAGCCCCCCTCGGCACGGTCAGCTGCGGGACCTCTGCCAGCGCCGCCGCGAGAGTCCGCTCCTCCAGCTCCTCGAGCGATCCCTGGCCGAACAGCGCGCGGGAGGCGGCGATGACGCTCGCGCATTCCTCCGGGCCGTGCACGAGTGTCGTGAGCTCCTCGGCGAGCGCCCTCTGCCCGGCCCGCGCCGCCGGCCGTTCGGCGGTCTGCTTCTCCAGGTCCTCGATCTCCTCGCGGGACCGGAAGCTGAAGGTCCTCAGCAGCTTGCCGACCTCGGCGTCCTCGACGTTGAACCAGTACTGGAAGAAGGCATAGGGCGTCGTGAGCTCCGGATCCAGCCAGATCGCCCCGCCGGCGGTCTTTCCGTACTTCGTCCCGTCGGGCTTGGTCAGCAACGGTGTGGCCAGCGCGTGGACGTGACCTCCGGTGGTCCGCCGGATCAGGTCGACGCCTGCCGTCAGGTTGCCCCACTGATCGCTGCCGCCGCTCTGCAGCACGCAGCCGTAGCGCCTGTGCAGTTCGAGGAAGTCCATGGCCTGCAGCAGCTGGTAACTGAACTCGGTATAGCTGATGCCGTCCTCGAGGCGCGCCGCCACGACCTCCTTGGCGAGCATGCGGTTGACCGGGAAGTGCTTGCCGATGTCCCGCAGGAAGTCCACGGCGGACATGGGCCCGGCCCAGTCCAGGTTGTTGACCACCCGGGCGGCGTGTTGGCCGTCGAAGGACAGGAAGCGGGAAACCTGCGACTTGATCCGCTCGACCCACCCGCCGACCACGTCCGTCGAGTTCAGCTGCCGTTCCGCGGACCGGCCGCTGGGATCGCCGATGAGGCCGGTGGCCCCGCCGACCAGAGCGAGCGGCAGATGGCCGGCGTCCTGGAGCCGGCGCATCGTGAGGAGTTGCACGAGGTTGCCGACGTGGAGACTCGGCGCGGTCGGGTCGAACCCGCAGTAATAGGTGACCGGCCCCGCGGCGAGCGCTGCGCGCAGTGTCTCCTCATCGGTGGTGAGGGCCACCAGCCCACGCCACTGCAGCTCATCGACGATGTCGGTCACGTTCGTCCTCGTCTCGTTTTCGGTCTCGGATACCAGCTTGCCCGACCAGGCACCGGTCGCGGTAACGGGATCGCGCCGATCACTCCTCGGCGGCCGCCGCCTTGCGCCGCTTGGCGACGTGCCTGCGGTAGGGCGACACGCTCGGCTCCCCGTCGATCCAGAACCGCCAGAGCACGTCCTTGGCGCCGTTTACTCCCGTACGCGGCCCGGTCCGCACGAGCGAGAGGTCCACGGCCTCCCCGGCCATGATCCGCAGCGGACCGGCCGGGTCGCACACGTCCGCGCCGTTGAGGTCACGGCCGATGGCCAGCGCCTGGCACAGCCGAGCGGGCCCTCGGGCCAGATCCCGCGCCGATGACCGGGGCCGCCGGGAACGGGCCAGGTCCAGCCCTGTCACGACCTCCCCGGCCCGCAACAGTACGGCCGAGGCCGTCCCTTCCTCGCGGCACACCAGGTTCACGCAGAAGTGCATGCCGTAGGTGAAATAAACGTAGGCGTGGCCGTGCGGCCCGAACATCACCTCGGTCCGCGCCGTCGGTCCCCGGTAGGCATGCGAGGCCGGGTCGAGCGGGCCCGCGTAGGCCTCGACCTCGGTGAGCCGCATCGCGACCTCGCCTTCGGCGCTACGACGAGCGAAGACGCGACCGAGCAGCGCCGGCGCGACTTCTTCGACCGGCCGGTCGAAG
>JAOPYH010000117.1 GCA_025964715.1 Streptosporangiaceae bacterium
CGTCGTACGTGAGGACGTAGGCGGCGCCGGGCCAGGCCGAAGATCGCTGCAGCGCCGTGATGAGCTCGCGCTGGATGCCCATGCCGACCGAGATGTCGGCTGGCGGGTGCTCATCCCAACCCATCGAGAAGCTCGGGACGATGAATGAGACCTGCGGCAGCCGGCCGGCCCGGAGGTCGTGTAGGTAGTCATCCTTGACCGCCGTGGTTCGGGGGTCGTGGGCCCACCTCTTCCAGAAGACGAACACGTTGTCGGACTCGCCACCCGTCACGCTGTCGGAGCCGACGTTGTACACCTTCCACGTCACGCCGGCGTCCTCGAGCAGGTCGAGGATGATCGGGTAGTCCAGCACTCCGTAACCCCACACCCCGTTGGTGGTGACGCCGCCTGAGGTTCCTGCAGCCAGGTAGAAACGATTCGGGTAGGTGGGACCGAGGATCGAGCAGAAGTAGTTCACGCAGAGCGTGGACGATGCGAAAAGGCCGTAGTAGAAGGGAAGGTCGGCCGGCCCGTAGTAACCCATGGCCGTCGGCCCATTGGCCTTGAAGAACCCATCCAGCTTTCCGCCGTCGTGCGCGCGATGCATGGCTGCCCACGTATGCGCAATGTCCGGCGTCGTGCGGCTGAGGAGCGGATGGGGCGCCACGACACCACCGCTTCCGTCCGGCTCGGAGTAGCCTGCCGGCACGCCGAACCGGCCCGCGAAGGGGGCGAAGCCGTAGTAGTGATCGAACGAGCGATTCTCCTGGACGTCCACGATCACGTGCTTGATGGGAGTGGGGCCGGATCGAGCTGTAGGGGGACTGGTTGCGCCGGCTCGAGGTGGGCCGCCCGAGGGGCCGCATCCGGCGAGCGGCCACGCAAGGCCCGCGAGACCCAGGGCCGCAGCCCCTTTCAGGAAGTCGCGCCGCGCGATCCGCCCGCTATTCACTGCCGCTCGTAGGCAGCGTCATCTGGACCGTCGTGCCAGACCCCTCGGTGCTTTGAATCTCGAGCTTTCCGTTGTGGGCGGCGACGATGTCGTGTGCGATCGCCAATCCGAGTCCGGAGCCGGGCGAGCTCGCCCCCTTCACGAAACGTTCGAACACTTGGGGCAAGAGCTCGGCCGCGATCCCGTCACCGGTGTCTGTCACGGTCAGGGCCACCGAGTCCCCTGACCTGTTGACCGCCACCTTGACCGCACCACCGAGCGGTGTATGGCGGATCGCGTTCGACAGCAGGTTGCCCAACACGCTGCGGATGCGAGCCGGGTCGAGGTTGACGGGCTCGAGGTTGGCGCCGGCATCAGAGCTCAGGGTGACGTGCATCGCGTCTGCCTGGGTCTTGAACGTCTCCACGGTGTCGGCTGCAAGGGCGCCAAGGTCGGTCGGCTCTTTGTGCAGAACAAGGCTGCCCGCGTCCGTGAGCACCAGCGTTCGAAGGTCTTCGACCAGCCGGTCCAGCGTCTCGGTCGCGTCGAGGATGGGTGCGAGGTGCGAGGCATCGCCGGGGTAGACGCCATCGCCGATCGCCTCAGCCTGTCCCCGGATCACCGTGAGCGGCGTCCGGAACTCGTGCGCCAGCTCGGCCAGGAAGCTGCGCCGCTGCACGTCACTCGCCTTCAGCCGCGCGGACATCTCGTTGAACGCGCGCGCGACCGAGCGAAGGTCTCGCGGCCCGGATTCAGGGACCTGGACCGTATAGTCGCCCGACTCGATCCGCTGCGCGGCGTCGATGAGGTTGGTCATCGGGCGCGTCATCCGCCGCACCGCGCCGAAAACCGCGACCACCAGCAGAAGCACGAGCACCAGCGCCAGGCCGGCGACGGGCCAGCCCCCGAGCTTTGCGATCAACCCTCCGACCACTGCACCGGCCAGGACGGCGCAAGCCAGGATCGCCACGAAAAAGCATCCGATGCGCCGGACGAATCCTGGGGGCCCGCGCCGGCCCCACCTCCGAGGTGGGAAAGGCTCGCCTTCGGGCCACCAGGGTGGCCGCCGGCCGGGCGTTGGGGGACCCCACCCGCGCTGCATCAGGCCGCCGGCTCGGCGAAGCGGTAGCCGACGCCGAAGACAGTCAGCAGGTAGTGCGGCGTGCGTGGGTCGGCCTCGATCTTGCGGCGGATGTTCTTGACGTGGGCGTCGATCGCGCGCTCGTAAGACTCGAACGCGACGCCCCGCACCGCGTCCAGCAGCTGCGCGCGAGTGAACACGCGGCCGGGCTGCCTTGCCATCGTGGCGAGAAGCTCGAACTCGGTCTTGGTGAGGTCGATGCGCCGGCCACCAATCCTCGCTTCCATGCGCGGCCCGTCGAGCTCCACGTCCGAGCCGACGCGGATAACGTCCGTGGGCGAGCGCAAGCCTTCGGCCCGGCGCAGGACGGCGCGCACACGCGCCACGAGCTCCTTGGGGCTGAACGGCTTGGTCAGGTAATCGTCTGCGCCAAGCTCGAGGCCGACGAGCTTGTCTGACTCCTCGGTTCGGGCCGTGAGCATGATGATCGGCACGTCGCCCTCGCGCCTCAGGGCGCGCGCGACATCCAGCCCGTCAAGTCCGGGAAGCCCGAGGTCGAGCACCACGAGGTCGGGACGGCCGGTCCGCGCGGTCCGCAGCGCGGCGGCGCCATCCGACGCGACGAGCACGGTGAAGCCAGCGTGCTCGAGGTAATCGCGGACGAGCTGCACGATCCGCGGCTCGTCATCCACAACAAGGATGGTTAACCCCACGAACTCAGAGCCTACGGCGTGAGTTCGTGGGGACCCCTAGAAGAGCCACGGCGACCATCCTAGTCAGAGCCAAGTCTCTTAGACCGTACGTTGGTCAGGAGGAGGCGGCGGTGGCGTTGAACCTGCAGCCGGCGGCTGCTCGCCGTGCGCCCGCTTGTGCCACTCCTGCATCCGCTCGTCGATTCCAGATGGGATCCCGTGGCCATGGCCGTCGCCGTAGCCGCGTCCACCACCCCAGCCGCCGCCCCAGTGCCTGCGTCCGAAGAAGGCGAACCTGAGGAGCCCGAAGATGATGAACAGGACGAACAGGAACCAGAAGAAACCGAAGATCCCGAATCCCCAGTGGGGGCCGTAGTCGTAGTAATACGGCGGCGCCACAGCGGTGCCCGCAGGGAGATGCGTTGCCGCTCCATCCGACCACCCGACGTTGTAGGCGATCACCCCGACGATGGTCAGCAGGATGGCTGTGACCACCAATCCGATCAAACCGAAACCGCGTCTCATGTGAACCACTCCTTGTGAACGAGATTGAC
>JAOPYH010000119.1 GCA_025964715.1 Streptosporangiaceae bacterium
TCATGGACGATGTCCCAGAAGACGCCGGCGGCCTGGCCTCTCCACGCCGCGTCCTCCGACCCGAGTTGATCCTCCCAGTTCTGGATCGTCTGCCGGCTCATGGCGAAGAACAGAGCCGCCCGGTCGAACGCGTCCGCGGCCAGCTCGAAGGTGTTGACATCGACGGCGTTCAAGCGGTCCACGTTGTTGCCGTTCAAGCCCCACGCCTGAGTGGTGTACGGCGGATTCAGCAGCTGCTCGAGCGCCAGGCCACCGCCGTAGCTGTACTGGGAGAGCGTCGTGGAGTCCCACCCCTTGAAGCCGTCTGGCATCATGTTCGATCCCGCCCCGAACTTACTCCCCATGTCCACACCGCCGGCAGGGACGTTATGCGCGGTGTCGGTGCCGAGGAGCGTGATGCGCGCCTTCCGCATCTTCACTTCCGAGCCGATCGGCAGCCCACCGACCGCACCGTCCATGCCGGAGTAGAAGGGCACCGTGAAGTCCGTGTTCTGGATGCGCCAGCCGGAGTTCTCCGTACGCCAGCTGAGACCGTAGATGGCGTCCAGTTCGGCGTTCGATGGCGTGGCGGACGAGTCGTGGATCTCCACCTTCATCAGCGGAATGTCATTGTTACCGTAAAGATCACGGAAGACGATGCCACGCGCGGGAAGCGTGAAGCCGGTGAGCAGATTGATGGCCGTGTGCCAGTCATCAGGATTCGAACTCGCCGGAGGTATGTCGGCGTCTGCCATGATCCGGTCTCCATCGAAGGGTCAGGCGGGAGTCAGAGCTCCACGCGGGGCTCAGGGATTGTTGTTGCCGTTTCCAGTGTTCTGGAAGTCACTGGGCACCGTGCCGAGACCGTCCAGGAAGGTCTTTCCGTCGATCTTCACCAGCGAGTCATGTTGCCCGTCCATCAGCTTTTCTATCGTCTTCTGCAGGTTGTCATGAAGGTCGTTGAAAAGCTTCGTCTGCTGGTCGTAGACCTCCTTTATGGACTGTGCCACCTTGGTGATCGCCGTGGTAAGCGAAGCGCCCGCGCCGAGCATAGGGTTATCTTGGGCCATCAGGCCGATTGCCAGCGGCTTCTGCATGCCGTAGAGGTCGGTATGTGCTGCGTCCACTTTGGCCTCCCCGAGAAGGGATTTCATCGTCTGCCCTTGCTCGGTGTCCACCGTCGCGATCTTCGTCAGCGAGTCCCTGAAGGGGACGATCTGCTGATCGATGAAAGCTTGCAATCCGGCTTTGTCCAGCGCCAGTTTCGGGTTGTCCGCCATTGCTTTTGCCCTCCGGAATCCTGCGTCGCCCCGAGGCCGGTCGGCCGGCCTGTCCGCAACAGCTCTTGCCTACGTTCGACGCGGCACCCCGGCCTCCGTGACACCGGACGGCCGGGGGAACGCGGTCAACCGCCGATCCGCACCTCGGACCACATCTGGGTCAGGCTGTTCTCGTTCCACTTGTAGCTGCCGGCGATCTCGTCCAGCAGCTGCGAGTGACTCGTGAGCATGTCCTCCATGGCCTTGACGGCGTTGTCCCAGGCGGCCTGCTTCTGGTTGTACGTGTCGGCGTCGCCGCCCTGCCACATCTGCTTGAGCTGGCCGAGCTCCTGCTCCATGTTGGAGATCGTCGTCGCGATGGCCTTGGTCTGGGAGACCAGGTCCTCGGCCGCGTTGTTCATGTGCGCGTAGTCGACGTAGATGTAACCGTCGGTGAAGTCCTGGCTCATCGGTGTCCTCGTCTCTCGTCGGCAGGAAAGAAGATCGTGCGTGCGCCCGGCTCTTCGGCCGGCGTTCGTCAGCCGTGAAGTGTGTTGAACACCGCCGTAGCCTGGTTGTACATCTGGTTGATCTGGTCGTTGCTGGAACCCTGCTGCTGGTGCTGCGAGGCCAGGGTCTGGTTGAGCTTGTCGACCATGTCGCGCAGATTTACGAGGATGACGTCCGCCTGCTGCTCCCAGGAGTTGACGAGCTCCCCGAACTTTCCGCCGTCCGAACCCTTGTAACCGGCGGCGAGGTTGTAGCGGGTCGCTTCCACGTCCTTCCGGATATTCGTGATTCCGCTGAATGCCTGCTCCAGGGCGTTGATTCCGTTCTTGGTCGCGCTTTCGGCTGACTGCTGGTTTCCGTTGGCCACGGTTCGCCTTTCTCTGTGGTCTCTCTGGTCTGGTCTCTTTCGTTCGGGCTCACGGGGTCGAGGGCGAGATGACGTCCCCCTGCATATTCAGTTCGACTTGCCGTCAGCTTGTCGCCGCCTTGCGCGTACCGGCGCACGGCGGCGTGGTAGTCGAGGAAATGCCCGAGCTCGCGTCCTGCGCGCTCAGGTCCGGGCCGGTCGGCAGCATGGCGAGCAGCGGTGACGGGAGGGCCACCGCCTGGCCGGCGGAGTAGCCGAGCGCCGCGAGGTCGGAGGCGGACGGCACGCGGTACTTCGTGCCGGTGTCCGTCACGAGGTAGTGGGTGCCCCCGGCCGTACCGCCGTCCGCGGCCAGGGCCCGCACCAGGACGCCGCCGCCGGGGGGCACGGTGATCCGGTCGACGGGCACGCAGGCGCCGCCGGTCGCCGCCTGCGCGACCGTGCCCAGCGCGGCGGCGTCGTCCAGCGCCACGCTCACCCGGGGGCCGGCGTCGCTCGGCCGTACGCGTACACAGGGACTTCGCCCCGGCTGCCGGTCCACCAGGCGGGGCGGCGAGTCCGGCAGTGCGCCGGCCGCCTCCGTAGGTGTGACGAGGTGGCCGTTCAGGACCTCCGGCGGGAGGGTCACCGCGGTGACCGCCCTGCCCGCGTACGCCTTGTGACGGATGGCCGGGTCGCCCAGGAGCAGATCCGCGACGGTGACGCTGACCTCCGCCAGACCCTTCTCGCGCAACTGGTAGTACCGCGGCGCGGAGCCCAGAACCCCGATCCGGAAGACCTGCCCGATGCGCGTCGCGTGTCCGCCCAGCGACGGCCCGGCGCTGCCCACGCCAGGCACGGTGGGGGCGGTCAGATCCGGCCCGGCCGGAAGCGCGTCGAGAAACGCCGCCGACACCGGCACCGGAGCGCGCCCCACGTAGCCGAGAGCCGTGACCGCGCCGCCCTGCTTGTTCAGGCGCAGCCTGGTGGCCTGCCACACCAGGTATTCGCTGGAGTCGGGCGCGGAGACCAGCATCGCCTGACCGGCCGTCAGCGCACCCTCGTCACCACCGCTCACTCCGACGGCGAGGGTCGTGGTGGTAGCGACGGAACCCATGGAACCGGGACCGGAGCACACGGCCCAGGCCCGGCCGGTCAGGCCGGTGGCGGGCGGCAACGAGCCGGGCGCATCGGCGATCCCCACCGGCTGTCCGTGCGGGGTGCCGTCCAGCGAGCTGGTCCGGACCCTCTGAGTGGTGAGCTTGGCGCCGCCGATCAGCCGCGCCGAGACGTAGTTACGGACCGGACGCAGCCGCCCGCCCAGATAGAGGTAGGCGGTGCCGGTGTCCTGGTCGACGACCAGGCTCTGCGAGTCACGCCAGGAGCCGGACCTCCCCGGGGAGATCAGCCCCCAGGCGAACGTGCCGGCGCACAGCAGCACGGCGACCACGAGGCCGATGACCGTTCCCCGGTTGGTTCGGCCCTGCGGGCTCTCCGGCGCATCCGGATCGGCACGCAGCATGCCGGAGGTGATGCGGCCCATCACGAACATATGGGCCTGGACCTGGTCCCGCTGGGACTGCATCGTCGACTCTCGTCCTCTCGTGTCCCGGATCAGCCGATGGCGCGCAACAGGCCGTAGACCCCGAGCACCCACAGGGCCAGGGGCAGCAGGCTGATCGCGACCAGGCTGTGCAGGAGTTCGGCGGCTCGCCCCCAGTACGGCACGAGCCGGCGGCCGGGCACCGTCCACCCGGCGACGATGAGGGCCGTGGTGACCGTCATCAGCCCGACCGCCAGGAGGACGCGACCGGCCGCCCCGGTCGCCGCGGCCGCGACGGCGATCATCGTGGCCGCTCCCAGCACTCCGGGCAGGGCCATGGACAGACGCTGCCAGAGGTTGCCCAGGCCGCGGCTGTGCAGCAGGAGCAGCAGAGAGAGTGCGGCCGCCATCAACAGCTGCGCGACGTCGTCGTGGTGGGTCAGTGCGATCAGGCAGGCGGCGCAGGTCAACCCCACCGTGGCGTACAGCGCCGTCATCCAGTCGTCCGCGAGCACCGCGCGGACGGCGACGCTCTCCGGCGAGCGTGGTTCGATGCCCTCCTGAAGCTGCTCGGCGTTGTTCGGCAGCGGCGGCATGCGCAACCCCGATAGCCGGAACGACAACGACGGCACGAACGCCCCGAACACGACCGCCGCCAGGGCGACCACCCCGGCCGCGTGTTCCGGCGCGAAACCCGCGACCATCATGAGGGCACCGCCCAGCGCACCCGCCACCGCGAACACGGTCTGGCTTACGAAGAACGCCGTGTAGGCCGCCACAACGGCCAGCGCGAGCACTGCTCCGCCCGCCTCAGCCGCGGACGCGGCGAGCAGCCGGGCGCCCAGGGTCTGGAACTGATGCGCTCCGGACAGCCGGCCTCCGGGCAGCAGCCAGCCGGCCAGCGCCAGGAACGGGCCGACCATGGCACCCAGGACCGCGGCCGTGGCGGCGTCTCCCACCGCACGGCTCGCGGTCGCGGCCCCGGCCAGCAACAGCAGCGCGGCGGCACCGGCGGTCACGGCGCGTTGCGGGCCGGAGCCACCCGGCAGCGTGAGCACCAGCAGGACGGCGATGAGGGTGGCCAGCGCCAGGCCGCGCAACAGCCGCCGGCTCGCCTGCGGGCTCCAGCCGTGCGCCCGCTGCTTCAAGGTGGTCGAGATGCCGTCCACCAGATCATCCAGACGCACCTCGGGAAAGACGTCGGTACGGGGCCTGAGATAGACGGTGTCGCCATCGTGCACATCGAGCGACTCGAGGGTGGCCTCCTGATCGAGTGGCGCGCCGCCCAGCCGCTGGAGTATCCAGCCTTCGTGTTCGAGTCCGGACTCCCCGAGGTCGTCCCCGCCGTAACCGAGCAGGGCGGGAAGCAGGTCGGCGACCGGGACGTCGGCGGGGACCGCCAGGTCGATGGTCTTGGCGGGAGCGCGTACCGTCAGTCGGCACAGGCCCGCCGCCGGGCTGTTGCTCATGGGGCTGG
>JAOPYH010000152.1 GCA_025964715.1 Streptosporangiaceae bacterium
GCGATGACTGCCCTGATTGCCTCGTGGACCTTGTCGCGCGGGCTGTAGAAGGCGCGAACGTTGGCCGGGTGGTCGGCGTCGACTGGCCCGGCAAGGCTGTACTGGTCGAGGTCGGTGATGGCGAGCGGGCTCACCACCACCAGCGCCGCCCACCGATCTCACGTCCACCGGCACCGGCTACGGCGAGCACGCAGCCGATGAGCAGCAGGATCACGCCGATCCAGAACAGGACGTGCAGCGCGGGGACGACAAGGGCGAGCACGAGCAGGATCAAGCCGATGAGGATCACACGGACCTCCACGTGCCGTCGGTGATGAAGCCGTGCAGGCCACAGTCAGCGCAGAGGATCGACGGCGTGACCGTCAGCGGGTCCTCGGACAGCAGCTGATGCCCTCGCCGGCCGTCGCGGTCAGCCGTCAGGAAGGGTGCGATCAGCAACGTCATGCCGTCACGAGGACGGGTGCACTGGTGCTCGATCGCGATCCTGCTGGCACCCGTCTTGGGCTCGTCGGTGAACAGGGCCGCGACGCCACTACCGACGGGAACCCTGCGCTCGAACGCGGGACGAAGGTCGGGAATCTCGTTCTCGAACGAGGTCACGTCGTCCCCCTCTCCCGTGGCAACCGGGCATCCGCGAGCAGCCCGTCCAGGTGCCGCTCGGCGGCTTCGACGTTCTGCCCGTTCTCGATCGACGGGCAGTGCTCCATGGCCGCGCGTGCGCCTCGGACAGTGGCGAGGGCGGCTTCGATGCGCCTCTTGAGCAGCGGCAACGGGTCGGTGTACGCGGGTGCTGCGGGCACCTCGTCACCTCCGAGCGGAAGGCCGTACGTGGCTGTGCAGATGCGGGACAGGATCACGGCCGTGTCGTCCGGAGTCCGAACGTGCGGATGCGGATGTTGCTGGAGGCGCGGTACGTGGGGCCGTGTTCAGCACACAGCGGGATCCACTTCTCGTCGCGGTCGATGTCCATCTCGTAAGCGGCAGGTCGTTCGCAGGGTGGTAGCCCGAGAGGGGTGAGCGCGCACCGCTGCTCGCTCACCGTCGGCTGTCCAGCATGAGCGCCTTCACGGCCGTGCCAGGCGTTGCTTGGCCTGTTCCTGCTCGGCGTGACGCTGCTCGGCGCAGTCGGGGCAGCCCGCCATCCAGATGTGGTGCGTCATGCACCGGGGCTTGCGAGGCTGCGGGAACTTCGGCACGAGCCGCCCCCTGAGGTTGTCCCGGGTAGCGACGGCCGGGTCCGTCACCGCATCACTCGCTCACCAGGAGTCCGGCCAAGCGGCGGGCCGTGGACATGCGAAAGCCCGCCCAGCTATGAACCAGTGGCTCCGGCCGGACGGGCTTTGGAAGAAGTCCACCAGCACTAGGGCATGGCGGACTTAGCCCGCAGTGTTACATGATCTTGGTCTCTTTGCAAGCGCACTGGATTCGGGCGGGTCGTCCGGTCTTGGCGCGCTTGTCGACGTACGCCGCTACCTCGGTCATCACGAACAGTCCGTCGTGCATCGGGACGATCCCGCGCCTGCCCCAGCTGCGGATAGTGCGGACGTCCACCCGCAGCCACCGCGCGCATTCCTCGGCGGTGTCGAGGTTGAGCGTCGGCGCGGTCACCGGCGAGGCTGCTCAATCCCGCAAGCCTTCTCCAACGCCTCTGTAAATGCATCCTGGATGCGTCCGAGGGCGGTGTGATCCTTCGCCTGGACGGGGAACGTCTCCTGATACTTGCGAGCGCTTTGCACAACACGTTCCAGATCTTCGTCATCTACCTTGATTGTCACCTTGATCACGCCGTCGCCTTCCTCTGCTGCTCGTCCCGCCACATATCGTCCCGCTTCCGCACGGCCTCGGTGCCGGTCCACACCCGCCGGCAGGTTCCGCAGCGGAAGCCTGGCTCGTCCGGTTCCCCGTCGTGCTTGATCATGATGTGCCACACCTTGCCGTCGCAGAGCAGCCCGTCAGCTTGCAGGCTGCCGCAGATGCCCGCCGCAATCTCGGTGGTTCCGTTGACCCGCTTGAGCTGTCGCAGCAACTTCGTCAGATCGGCGTACATCTCATCGATCCACGGCTGGTCGGCGCACCACAGCAGGTGGCGGGTCAGGGTGTCGCGCTCACCGGTGACGGTAACCCGCTCCGGGGATGCGAGGCCGCGTTCTTCGCGGACGAGCCGCGCCCAGTTGTGCAGCTCGGCGAGGACCGATGCCAACTCAGCCGACCCGGAGTCCATCTCGTCGTCGTGAAGGTCGCGCCGCCGTCCCGCTCGCCACGCGCTGCACGTGTCGTGGTCGCAGAGTAGGCACCACGGCCCGATGCTCTTGGGCGCGAGGCGCTGGTACGCGGGGCGGTCGTCGTCGGTCCATGGCTCCCATCGGCGGGTGCGGCCGTCGCGGAAGGCGAGGACGTTGAGCCGCCCGGGTGCCTGCTCGGATGCGAGGCCACCACCGGACTGGTCGAACCGCAGGGCCATCGACGGTGCAGCCTCGAGCTGGACGGCTTCGTCCTCGATCTCCCTGAGTGTTCGGCTGAGCCGCTGCAGGTGGTTCTCGCACAGGTACCCGTCGTGCGCCTGGTGCTCGCGGGTGCCGATGACGCAACGGGCGGTCGGGTCGGTCACTCAGTCTCCCCGTTCGCAATTCGGTAGATCTCGCCCGCCCAGCGGATCGCCTGGGGTGTATTCACGGCGAGTAGCGCAGCCGCTGTGGCGTCCATGAGGTCGTGCGGGTTGTAGGACGGATTCACGCCGTACTTGTCGAGGCGGTCGTACATCGAGTCGAGTTCGGCCGTCGCGGATCCGTTGCGCACGCGAATGACGCTCACGTCCCCGCCCCCTGAACCTTGGCCATCAGACGTTCCATCTCCTTCTCCACGAAGTCCGCTGCCTGCCAGTCGTACTGGTGCTCGACGGCGACCTCGGCCAGGAAGTCGTCGGTGAGTTTCCGCATCGGCACGGTCGTCGCGGGCATCTCGATGGGCTGCGTGACGGGCTCCACCGCCCGTGGCATCGGCACGGGTGCGGGTTCCTGCGTCCAGTCGAGCAGTCCGCGGGCGGGCGCAAACTGCTGCCGCCACACGAGGACTTCGAGGGCGGCGCACATCTCATCGGCGCGGTCGAGGAGGTGGCTTTGGCGGACGTCGAGGCGGAAGGTCCAGCCGGCGAGGACGAGGCCGAAGACGTAGATGCTGATCTGGGCGATCACAACTCGCCTTCGTTCCACCACTGCACCAGCTGGCGCACGTCGACCCACTCAGTACCGGTCCAGACGCTGGTCTTCTGGTCGGTGATGACCAATCGATCGTCGTCCTCCGCGCAGGTCTGCTCGTACCGGACCTCGCAGAACTTTGGGGTCTCATTCACGGCGTTGCCTCCGTCGTCGTTGTCGTCCCGGTGGTCACCGGTGCGGGTGTCGTGGGCGGTGGCGTGCCGTCGAGGAGGTGGCGACCGAAGGCGAGGTGCGCGCCAGTGGTCGTCCCGTAGGTGCCGGACGACCATCCGCACGGGCAGGAGCACCACGAGCCATGACGCCCGGCGCTCATGAGGTTCGGGTGGTGCTTGATGGCGCTCACGACGCCTCCCGCTTGAGGTGCTCGGGGCGCTCCTTGGCGCTCACCCAAGTGATCCCGAAGGGGCCGTCGCTGGCGCGGAGGACAGGCTCACCGTTGCGGTCGCGGATGGCGGCGGGGTGCTGGCAGTGGCCGGTGGCGCGGTGCTTGTCGAAGTGGGAGACGGTGCTGAAGTGCTCGTGGCATCCGGAGGCGCAGTGGGCTTGGTTGAGACCGGACCACTTGCGTCCGCACTTGCAGCTGGCCATGTCGTCGGTGCTCCTGTCGTGGCGGCGGTCGTCTGGGTGGGGGCGATGCTGGGGCTGGGAGGGGCCGCGAAGGTCGAACGGGACGCCACGGCAGACGCGGACGGTGTACGGGTCTCCGGGGAGGGTGGAGACGCGCTGCTCACCGTCGGCACGTCCACGACCACGGACACCGTGCGCTGCGACGGCGGGGCGGCCACGTGGGCGGTGGGCTGCACGTCGGCGTGGACAGCGAGGATGCGGGCCATCGACGCGACCATCAGCGCGACGACGAGCCCGGCGGCGCAGTCGGCCGGCCACGTGGGCCAGCGCTGCGGTGGGGGCGGACGCCGGTGGGAGACCACGGTCACGCCTCCCCGTCGAGGGCGCGGCGGACGCCGTCAGCGGACGCTTGGACGTCCTCTGCGTGCCCGTTGGCCTCTGCGATCAGATCCGGGGAGCTGACGGCTGCTGCCGCCTCGCGGTACTGCCGTGCGAGGTCGTCCATGCTGGCGACCCAGTCCCGCACCCGCTGCACTCGTTCCCTGTCGGCGCGGAGGCGTCGTAGCTCGTCGCAGCCGAGGCTCACCGTCGGCGCCCGGTCTTCTTGATGGTCTCGGTCTCCATCCAGGTGACGTAGCCGTCGGCCCCTGCGTCGTCGGACGGCGGCTCATACCGCTCGTGCGCCTCGCACCACCAGTCGATGACGCGGTCGTTGGCGTCGACCTGGTACCAGCAATCACCACGCTCGGCGGCGTCGGCGCGGGACACCTCGGCCCAGTTGGTCATGCGGTCTGCTCCGGCGTTGGCTCGGGGTTCTCCTCCGCCAACTCCTCGACGGTGACGGTCCGCTCGGAGATCAGACGACCCTCGTCGTCGAACTCGTTGGTGACGGTGCGGGTGGTGGCAGCACTCGTCGTCACTGGCCGCGCTCACCTCCCCACCCCCCGTCCACGTCGGCCGGATGACCCACCGCACCCCGGCGGGCAGTCGCAGGCGCCGGGCGAGACGGCGTGCGGCACGGCGGGTGGTGGCGTGGGGGTGGCCGCAGTCGTCGCGGCACCAGTCCTGGCCGCCGACCATGGCGACCGCGGCGAGCCGGTAGCCGGTCGGGCGGATCACGGGGTGGCCTCGTCGTCGTGGCAGTCGCGGGGCGTCGGCGCGATCTCGATCAGCGCGCTGCGCCGGTGGCTGCCGTAGTGCTCGTTGGCCCACGTCTGCGGCTGGATCTGGAAGTCGACCGGCAGCCCGGTCATCTCCTTCGCCAGCGCGGAGAAGGCCAGCGTGATCGCGGCCAGACCCTTGTGGACGTAGCTCGCGTGCACCGAGCCGAACCGCTCGGCGTACTCGTCGTCGGGGAGGATCAGCCGCACGTCGACGTCGCGCCACTGCTTCGTGGTGAGCGACGACCCGACCTGGTAGGGCACGTGGCCGAAGTAGTCGCGGACGATGACGCCGAACTTCTGGAGCCAGATCCCGGCGGGCATTCCGGTGCTCATTCCGGCCTCGCCTCGGGCGCCAGGGCAGCGGCACGGGCGAGTCGGTCTGCAACGCGGTAAAGCGCAGCGACAGGCACGACGCGGGACGGCAGCCCGAAGTTGGCCGTGTGCGTGACGGTGCTCAGGGCGGGGTCGTCGGCGATCCGACGGACCTCCTCCGCCGCGCGTCGCCTGCCCTGCTCCTCGCCGTACTCGCGGACCACCGGAAGTAGGCACTTGAGGAACCAGTCGGCGTCGTTCCAGTCGAAGTCCTCGTTTGCGAGGCTGTGCAGCACGACGAGGATCCGGTCGGCGATGTCCTTGGGCTTGTGCATCGCGCCGCAGCTGCACATGACCTCCCCGCCGGGCGGGACAGGGTCGGTCACTGGGAACCGTCCTCGGGGCGCGGCGGGATTGGCCCGCCACGGAGTGAGCTGGGACGCTCCAGCCGATGGATCACGACGGGACCACCCGCGAGGCGGTCGGCTTCCTCCAGCGCCCGATCTTCCTCGCCTCGTCGGATGAGATCGATCGGCTTGTCACCGCCAAGGTTGCGGTTCGGGCTGTTGAGCCAGATGCGGACACCTTCGGGCGTGTAGCTGTCCGAGAGGCTGCGGATGACGTCGAAGATCGCCGGGTCGAATTGACGGCAGCCGAAGATGCATGGCCCGGTGCCACTGATCGTGCACTCGCCGCAGCTCACTGCCCCTCCTCGCTGCTGGTGGTGAGGCCGCGCAGACGGGCGGCGGCGTTTCGGCCGCCTGCCGCGTAGCCACGTTGCCGCCGCTGAGACGAGTTGGTCCTGTTGTGCCGCTCGGTCGACACCCGCGCGGCCTCACCCTCGATCTCCTCCGCCAGCCCCTGCACGGCGGCCTCCCAGCGGGCGCGCTCCTCGGCACGGGCGGCGGCAATCGCGTGGGCGATCTGCCCAGCACTGTGCCCGGCGAGGCTCGATGCCTTCTCGCAGTCCTCGTGGGTCGGCTCGGCGTCCTTGGCGCGGTCGGCGGGGGAAGGGGGCCTCGGCACCGGGCGCACGTCGCCCTCCCACCGGCGGTCGAGCGGTGACGGTCGCCGGACGGGCGCGTGCGGGCCGTCGTGCCCGGCGGGCATGTGGCACACCATCGGCGCTGAGTGCGGGCCAGGCGGCGGCGGCTGAGGTGTCGGCATCCAGGCACGACAGGCGTCGGGGAGGGGGTCCCGAGAGAAGCTCATGGCCGCATCTCCGCGCCCAGAGCGGCAGACGCGGGGGCGAGCGCATCGGCGATCATCTGTCGGGACGGGCACAGCTCGTCGCCGTGAAACGAGAGGCCGTTGCGGTCATGGCAGGTGCGGCCGTCGTGCTCGTCCCAGAACTCACGGACGATCTCGATCAGCGGCCCGATCGCGTTGTGCGCGGCGACGATCGCGGCGGCGTCGACTGACTTCTCGGCTGTGACCGCGTCTTCCCGCTCGGGAGTGTCAATCAGCTTCGTGAACGGCACTGCGACCCGCCACGGCCCCGCCGTCGCCGCCGCGTGCGTCTCCTCGAGCCGGGTCAGCCACTCGGTCACGTCCGGCGTGCCCTGCGAGGCGGTCACCGGGAGGCCTCGGCGGTCTCGGCTACCTCAAGGGAGCGAAGACCGGCCAGTCGCACGCCCGGGGCCATGACGAGGACCGAGCGGCCAGGGAAGGCGTCGACCAGCCGCTCAGCCAACTCCTGGCCGAACAGGTCCGACTCAACCTCGATGATGATCTGATCGTCGGGCTCCAGGTGGACGACGTGCGCCCGCTCCAGCAGCTTGGCGATCTGTTCATCGGTCTCGCTCATCGCTTCTCCTCGGTGGATCTGCGGGGCTAGCCCGGCCACATCCGTGCCCTGCGTGGTCATCGGGGTCTCCTTCGGTCGGCGGGGGGTGGGGATGGTGCGGTCGGTGCAGGCGAGGACGGCGGCCATGACGGCGGGCGGGACGGTGGTCATGGCTGCTTCCGCCGGTCCTTGGCGGTGCGTACGGCTGCTTCGGTGGCCCGCCGGCATTCCTCGATGGACTCCCGTTTCGCCCCGGGTCCGCGGGCGGGGACGGGCTTGTCGAGCGGCCGGTAGCCGTCCGCGAGCAGGTTGAGCGCGATGTGCTCCGCTTCGGCGTGGGCGTCGCCGGTGTAGCCCATCCGTTCGAGGCGGGCGGCGAGATTGCGCAGGGCGGTGGCGTTGGCGGCGATGGCGTGCTCGGTCATCGGACTAGCTCGAAGTACGTCGGCCCGGTCGGGGTCATCGCCCACACCCCGGCCGCGGCCGGGGCCACGTCCACCGGCGACCAGCCCAGCTCCACCGACATTGCGAACTGGTCTGACGTGACCTCGATCGGCACTCCGCCGCCCGGCTGTAGCCACATCGGGCCGCCTGGCCAGAACCAGGCGAGTAGCAGTTCGTCCCGGTGTCGGCGCGCGAACACCTGTGGCGTACACGTGCACTCTCCGTCGTCGCTCATCACGCGGACCTCTCGGCGGCCGGGTTGCAGTTCGGGCAGCGGGCCATTCCGCGCTCCGTTTCGATCCAGCGGTTGTCGCACTCACCGCACAGCGGCGGCAGAGGATTGGGCTTCGCGGCCTCGGCGCGGGCCATCTCCCAGTTCTCGCGGAGCCTCTGGCAGGCGCGGCAGCCGGGGATGGCGTCGCGGTCCCAGCCCTCGTGCTTGGCGCAGAGGGGCGGCTCATCGGGGGGTGGGGTGCTCTTCCCCTCCCTGTAATCAGCGAGAGACACCAACGGACCAGTACCAGTACCAGTACTAGTAATGGAGGTATCGGCGATGCCATCCGAAGGGTTCTGTGGAAGGCATCCCCGATGGGTTCCTACAAAGGCATCCCCGATACCATCGCCGATACCATCCGGGATGGGTTCGCCACCGGGCTTGGTCGGACCACTGGACGGGTCCAGGATTGACCGGGTCACCTCGATCGCAGCGGACCCCTTCGCCGCCGTCTTGCCCTCCAGCGGCTCCAGCTTCCCGAGTTCGACTGCGAGCACCCGGCGCAACCCGAAGGACTGGACAGACTCGGCGAACTTGAGGATCGACGTCAGCATCCCGGGCGTTTTGTAGGCGCCGCTGTTGCGCACGAAGGTGCGGACCAGGACTTCCTCAGTGTCGTCATCGACGACCACGAAGTGATCCCCGCGCAGCCGGTGGAGCGCGTCGGCGACGACCATCTCGTCCCATCCGTGGACGCACTTTGACCACTTCCGGACCTGCAACGGCAGAACACCGGCCAGGTTGAGGTTGTCCTGCGAGATCAGCAGCAGGTACAGGTGCTGGGCGTCCACGTCGAGGGCGCGCCACGTCGGGTCGGCCCAGATGCGGTGGTACAGCGCGGCGTAGGAGCGGGCCATCAGAGGCCACCGCTGCGAGGCCAGTTGTTCCTGTCAGAGTCGGGTGGGAGCATGATGCCCACAGCCGATCCCCCTTCCACGTAGGGCGGTTCGGTCAGAGGCCGTTCGGTGTTGTCGCACCGGGCGGCCTCGCCCACATTCTGCCACATTTCCGGCGCCATTACGCGGCCCTCCTCAGACGTTGTCCGAGGTCCTTTCTGCTCACTTCGGACGGACCCCGCAAGCACCACGAGCGACGGTGCCTCGCCAGACCAGCGGCCAGCACGGCCGTGCCACAACCGGGGCATTCCTTCGGCGCCGTATTGGGCCGCGTATCGTGCTGAGGGACATGCACGCGACGGTGACGGGCCAGATTCCCGGCCTGTATCAGCGAATGGCACTGCGGGCACCGCTTCGGCCGCTGATTGATTGCGCGGTGCCGCGCCCCGGTGCTCACGACGCCACCCGCGATCGGTAGTCCAGCGGCACCAGCACCCGCACCTGACCGGAGGACACCAGCACCACGGCGTGCGTGCGATCCCGGGCACCGAGCGCGGCGAGCACGTCCTTGATGTGGGACTTGACGGTGTCCGGGGCGATGCCCAGCCGCCGGCCGATGGAGGCGTTACCGAAGCCCCGGCACAGCTCACTGAGCACGTCGGCCCGCGCCGGGGTGAGCTGCACGTCGACCGCGTCACCGGTGTAGGTCGGTGTCTCCCAGAGCGCCCACTGCGGGGGTAGCGACTACTTGGCGTGGTCGGCCCGCAGCTGCCGCCTGTACGCCTTGCGCGCCTCCCTGCACGGGGCGCAGGACTCCTCCTTGCGCCTGTAGTGCCGGGCGTAGCCGCCGATGGTGCCGCAGTCCGCCACGGACCGCACAGGGCTCGGGGGCTTCGCGGCCTTCCGGACCTGGACCGCGGGCGGCTGCTTCCCGGAGCGTTGTGGGGTGATGTGTTCGGCGACCATGCGGGCCACGTGCTGCGGGGTCCAGGCGCTACGCCAGGCGCCGATCTCCACGACCCGCTG
>JAOPYH010000214.1 GCA_025964715.1 Streptosporangiaceae bacterium
GCCGGTGAGGCATGCGACGACCTGCACCGGAACCTTGCCCATGACGTCCGCGAGGTAAGCGGAGCTGTTTCGTACCCGCCGCAGCAAGCGGACGTCCTCGGAATCGCCTACCAGCCCGGGTCGCTCCGCATCGCGCATGAGGTAGGCGGCTCGGTAGAAGTCACCTACAGCACGGCGCAGCTCGGGGTCGGTGACGACCACGAACCGCCAGGGCTGCTCCGCGCCGGCACTCGGCGCCTGGACGGCGACCTGGAGCGCATCCCGGACGAGATCGAGGTCGACCGGGGCGTTGAGGTCGAGTCTGCGTCGTACCGCGCGTGTTGTGGTGAGCAGTTCATCCAGCGCAGCGAGGTTCTTCGTCAGCATCGCGGGGCGCTCTCCTCATCATGACGACTATCTCTTATACATAACTAAGATAGCTATTTAATTGGCTCGACGGAAGGGCGTTATGCACAGGGAACCAAATGGAGTTCGCCGGCGTGGCAGCAGTTCCTGGCACCACCGTCTCGCCAGATCGAGGGGCCGGATGCACTCCGGCTCCTCGTGTGGCCACGACGGTCAGGTAGCGGTGACCACGTTTATAGGCAATCTCGTCTACGCCGATGCGGTAGAGCTCGTCGAGGCGGCTGTCGTCGATGTGGTCGGCCACAACCCGGCCGACGATGTGGTCGACGGCCTCCCACGAGCAGCGCAGCAGTCGGGCCACGCTGGTTTTGTCCATGCGTTGGGCCAGCCAGGCGGCCAGGTCTTCGAAGTCGGCGGTGTGGCGGGCGCCGGGTCGGGCCCACGCCACCTGCTCGGTGCGCACCCGCCCGCACGCCCGGCAGTCCACCCGGTACACGTCGGCTTGCAGGAACACTTTGCAGGCGCCGAAGTCCAGGTGCCGCCAGCGGCGCCGCGAGCTGTCATAGCGGGCCCGGGTGCGCCAGCCGCAGGGGCAGGCAAACCAGCGGCCTCGTCGACGCAGCCCGATGACGATCCCGGCGTCGGTGAACGACACCGAGCCCACCCAGGCGCCGGGCAGTTTCAGGACACGGTTGAATGCAGTTGTGACGCGCACGTGCGTCTCCTCGACGGAACGGGTTGGTGTAGGAACCCCCGAACCTAGAGGTCAAGCACGTGCGCGTCCTTCATGCCCTGGGCCGGCTCCCGGATGCGCTGCTACCAGGGCACTCTCGTTCCTCAACTCGGCCACAGCACCCACAGAAAGCCGAGGAGCAGCACCCATGTCGCAGCCCGATCCGGTGCCGAGGTCACCGCTCGATCCGTAGGTGTCGCCGCCCGAAGCCGAAGAGCTATAGCTCCCCGAGCTGGCCCACCCGCGCGAACTCTTGCAGGAACGGCGCCCTCTCCGACCCGCTACGAACGACCCCACCACCACGATCCCGACGAGGACCACAATCATCAACGGCAATGCTCCCAGGACGCCGATGTCCGCAGACGACGCCGCGTGGGTTGTCGCCATGAGTTCTCGTGTCATGCCGCTACTGTGCGGGTGGCTGTCAATATCTATGGCCGACGATGAGCGGGCGTTGGTTCACCCGCCGGCGCGTACCCGCCTGATGGTGTCACGCAACCACAGCGCACTCTGTTTCGGCGTACGGGCTTGCGTCTCGTAGTCGACGCGGACGATGCCGAACCGCTTCTCGTAGCCGTACGCCCATTCGAAGTTGTCCAGCAGGGACCAGGCGAAGTAGCCACGGATGTCCGCGCCCTGCTGGCGGGCGGTGGCGACGGCCGCGATGTGCTGCGCCAGGTAGTCCGTGCGGTCGTCATCGCGCACGAATCCGTTGTCGTCGGCCGTGTCATCGAAGGCAGCCCCGTTCTCGGTGATGACCATCGGCAGGTCGGGGTAGTCGCGGCTGAGGCGCACCAGCAACTCGGTGAACCGATCCGGCGTGATGGGCCAGCCCATCGCGGTGCGCGGCCGGTCCTGAGGTACTTCCCGGACCACCCGGGCGCCCTGTGCGTCCTGTGTGTTGCCGTCCTCGTCGGTGCCGGAGAACAAGAGTCCGAAGTAAAAATTCACGCCCAGTACGTCGATCGGCGTGGAGATGATGTCCAGGTCGCCGTCCTGTACGGGCACGCTCACGCCCTGCTCGGCGAGGGCGGCCACCACGTCGGCCGGGTAGCGGCCGTACCGCAGCGGGTCCAGGTAGATCCGGGTGCCCAGGCCGTCCGCGCGGCGGGCCGCATCGCGGTCGAGTTCACTGTCGGTCGCCGACGTCGCCGTGGTCATGTTGAGCGTGATGCCCAGCTGGATGGGCCGGGTTGCCGCCGCGCGCATCCGCTGGGCGGCAAGCCCATGGCCCACCAGCAGGTGGTGCACCGCCGAGATGGCCGCGCCGAAGTCACGCCGGCCCGGTGCGTGGCCGCCGTAGGCGTAGCCCAGCATGGCCGAGCACCACGGCTCGTTCAGCGTCGTCCAGGTGTCAACCCGGTCGCTGAGGGCGTCGAAGACCAGCATCGAGTAGTCGGCGAACCGGTACGCGGTGTCGCGGGCCGGCCAGCCGCCCGCGTCCTCCAACTCCTGCGGCAGGTCCCAGTGGTACAGCGTCACCCACGGGTCGATCCCGGCGGCGAGGAGCTCGTCTACGAGCCGATCGTAGAAGGCGAGCCCGGCAGGGTTGACCGGCCCACGCCCACCCGGTTGGACCCGGGGCCACGCCACCGAGAACCGGTACGTGTCCACGCCCAGGTCTTTGATGAGCGCCACGTCCTGTGGCATCCGGTGGTAGTGGTCGCACGCCACATCTCCGTGGTCGCCACCCGCCACGGCCCCGGGTACCCGGCTGAACGTGTCCCAGATGGACGGAGTGCGTCCATCCTCGGCGACCGCGCCCTCGATCTGGTACGAGGAGGTCGCCACGCCCCAACGGAAGGCTGACGGAAGGCTGGCGATCGTGTCGAGCAACCGTGGTGCGACGTGACCGCCGGGGGCCGTGACGGTGGGGTTCATGGTTCTCCTGACAGTGGGGAGGGACACGGGACGAATCAGCCGACGGGTTGCCGGACGGGGTGCAGCCAACAGGCGACGATGCGCGTCGCGCC
>JAOPYH010000216.1 GCA_025964715.1 Streptosporangiaceae bacterium
GGTGTTCTTCTTCATCTCCCTCAGACGGAAGGTGAAGGCCCGGGCCATTCCGCCTTCCCGGTAGACGATGAGTCCGTCGCCGCCTCCGTCGTTGACGGCGGCCTTCGGCGGCCCGAGGATCTCCACGGCGCGCGCTGGATCCTCGGGCAGGTCGCGGGTCAGGAGGTACCAGAGCCACTCGCCCACGTACCCGGCCAGCCCGTGGTTGCCCTGCTTCATCGCGGCTGCCGCTTCGAAGACGGGCTCCGCGAATGCCTTCACCAGGACGTGATCCTTCCCGGTCAGCTTCGCCCCGTTCAAGGTGGCCTCGCGCCACTTTCCGTAGGTCCGTGGGCGCCCGCCGGTGCGTTCCCGCATGATCTCGTCGGCGACGATCCACCCGGCGGCCGCCCGGTCCTCGGGGCTGCCGCTGAGGGTCACGACGAGCTCCCAGCGGCACGTCTGGTCATCTCCTCGGGGCTCCTGTCATACCAGATCGGCCACCCGCCCACCGACGGCCGTCGCTCGGGCCAGCGCCTGCGCGGGCGAAACGTCCGCCACCCGAACCCCCTGCTCGTCCCAGACCACCCGCGCCGTACCGGTTGGGCGCTGGGGGCCGAGGTGGCCCTCGGCAAGGTCACCCTATCGAGCGGTCCGCGCCGGTCCTGAAGGACAGTCGGCAGACCGTAGGTGATGATCTGCTCGGGGGCGACCGCGACCCGCTCGAAGGCCACCTCGCCGCCGGAAGCCTCGGCGAACGCGATCACGTCCTCGGCGAGCGAGCTAACAGATGCTCACGGCTCGGGTCGTAGTCACCGACCATTCTCCGGGGCACCGCGAGCGTGCGGTTCGAGTCCGCGCAACTCAGAAGCAGTCAGAGCAACCGTAGCGGGTGCAACAGGTGTGGTGCACGAAAGACACGCCTCTTGCATGCCGACAACACGAGCCGACTGGAACTCAAGGGGTGTGCTGACCTGTCCAGGGAAGGTAAAGCCCAGCGCGTAGGCCCGTCGTCGAGGCCAAGCCGGTCGGCGATGCTGTGGTTGTGGCCATCCGGTGGTGATCGCTCCGATCCCTTTCCCGGAGTCGTGACACTTCATCACACTAGGTTCATGACCGAGGCGGTATCGATTACCCGTGCGCGGCCGATCCTGGGCGACTTCGCCCGCCGGGTCGCCACCACCCGTGAGCCCATCGTCCTGACCGACCACGGCCGGGCCATCGCCACCATCGTGCCCATGCCCTCCGGGCAGGCTGACGACCCCGGCGACAGACCCGAGGCGGCCGGGGAGGCGCTGGCCGGATGAGCACCCCAGGACGCCGTATCGCCGACCGCTACCGCCTGGAACACAAGCTCGCCGAGGGCGGCTTCGGCCGCATCTGGCAGGCCCACGACGAACGTCTGAAAACCGACGTCGTGGTGAAGGAGATGCGGCTCGCTCCCGCCTTCGACCCCGACGAACACGCCAAGCGGCTCATATACGCCGAGCGGGAAGCCCGCAACGCCGCCAAGCTCCGCTCCCATCCGCACATCGTCCCGGTCTACGACGTCATCATTGAGGACGACCGGCCGTGGATCGTGATGGAGCTGGTCCACGGCGGCTCCCTCGCAGACCGACTGACGAAAGGCCCGCTGTCGCCGAAGACGGTTGCAGATGTCGCGGAAGCCATGCTTAAGGCCCTGGACGCAGCCCACAAGGCCGGGGTGGTTCACCGGGATGTGAAGCCGGCGAACATCATGATGGCTGAGGACGGCCGGATCCTGCTGACCGACTTCGGGATCGCTGCCCACCAGGACGACACCCGCCTCACCACCGTGGGCAGCGTCATCGGGACTCCGGAGTACCTCGCACCTGAACGCATCAACGGCGCGGAGGCCGGGCCCGCCAGCGACCTGTTCGCGCTCGGCGTCACCCTCTACCAGGCCGTCGAGGGTGTCTCCCCGTTCAAGGGAGCCTCGCCGACGGCCACTGTGGTCGCGGTGGCAACGCAGCCCCCGCCGCCGATGAAAATGGCCGACGGCCTCGAATTGCTGATCTCCGGCCTGCTGAACAAGACCCCCGACAAGCGGCTGGGCGCCCTTGCCGCGCTGGAGAAGCTATCCAGTTGGCGCATCGCCACGAAGGAGATGCCGAAGCCGACGGCTGCCCCCGGCAATCTCCCGAACCGGGTATCGTCCGGCGTCGCCCGAGCAGATCCGAGACCGCATCCCACGAAGCCGCAGCCGAAGCCGAAGCGCCCCATCCAGCCGTCGGACATGGCCGCTGTCCGGACATTGCGGATCTGGGCAGGCGCCCTGGGCTTGATGACACTTCCGCTCATGATCGGCGGCTTTGCGGCTGGTATCAATGGGCACAACGACCTTGGCATCGTCTTGATCGTCCTGGCCGCCGTCGACTTCTTTGGCGTTTTGCCCCTCATCGCCTATGCCGTCCACAGGCGAGAAAAGGGCTGGTGACCTGGTACTTCAGACGGGATGCGGGGGTGCGTCGCGTCCGCGGTTGAGCTGGGCCATGAGCTCGCGGTTGGCCGCGCGGGCGGCGGCGAGGTCGTCGTCACGGTCCTGGAGCGTGAGCCCCAGGTCGACGAGCTGCTGTTCGAGGGTGGTGATGCGGGCCTGGAGCTGTTCGGTGTCGTCGGGGCCGCCGATGCCGGACTCGCGCCAGACCTGCTCGCCTAGGACCTCGCTGAGGCGGGCTTCGAGACGCCGGATGTGTCCGGCAAGGCGAGCGGTGCGGGCGTCAGCGGCCGCCAGGTCGGCCTGGAGCGACGCCCGGCTGACGGCCGGGCCCCGGCCACCGGGAATCGTGGGCGGCTCGGCCGCCTGGGCGTGGATCTGACCGAGCAGATCGCGGTGGCGGTAGAGGAAGGTGCGGTCGACGCCGGCGCGGCGGGCGATCGCCGCGACGCTGACTTCAGAACCGTCCTTCGCGGCCTCGGTCAGGGCGGCGAGGACGCGGTTGCGGCGTCGGCCGGTGTCGGCTCGCCGACCTTCCAGCATCGCCTGGACGGCGGGGTCGGTCGGGGTCATGCGGGTCGCTCCGGTCGTAGGTCGGGCAGGGGCTGGGGGATGCGGGGCATGCCGAGGAAGCCCTGGCGGGTCTTGCGGACCATGGCGGCGGCTTGCTGGATCTCGGCGCGTTCGGCGTCGGTGAGCTGGTCGACCTCCTCGGTGACGCGACGGATCAGGCGCCGGATGCGGGCGATCTCCTCGTTGGAGGGGGCGGCCTCGGCTCGGGCCCAGTCGTCGGCCTCGGTCATCGA
>JAOPYH010000280.1 GCA_025964715.1 Streptosporangiaceae bacterium
CGACGCCAGGCCCAAGCCCGCGCCGCGCACTACCGCAGCCGAGGACAGCTACCCCCATAAGTGCCGTTGCAGTATTAGGTCGGCCTACTCGGACAGGCCAGCGCGTGTGATCTGCTCTCGCTCCGTCTCGGAGCTTCGGTGTGGGGACTGAGCTGTCCTTCGCGAAGGTGCGTCGAGGCTCATAAGAGCCTGTACGACGACGATGTTGCGGCCGCCTTCGACAACCGCCCAGCAGCGGGCGCTCAGGGTGGCACGGGCCACCTCAGCCACGGTCACATCCTCCGCAGTCGCCAGGTCACTCAGGACCGAACCCGGTGACCTGAGTTCGTCGGTGAGCGGGATGCGCACCTGGTCGCGGGTTGGTGGCTGAGCCGCGTGGCTCCACGCTTCCCAGGTCACCGCGTGGATGAGGCGTCGGGCGGCTGCCTGGAGCTGCGAGCTCTCTGTCCCGCGCCGGGTCTGATGGAGGCTCTCATCCAAGGGAAGGATGAGAGTCATGGCGGCACCGAGGAAGTACCCCGACGAGCGGCGTGAGCGGGCCACCCGGATGGCGGTGGAGGCCCGGCGCGATCCGGCCACTCGTGCCGGCGCGCTCGCCCGGGTCGCCGGTCAGCTGGGCATCAACCCCGAGACGTTGCGCAACTGGGTGACCCAGGCCGAGATCGACGGCGGCGTCCGGCCCGGCACGACGACCGAGGAGGGCCGGAGGATCACCGAGCTCGAGCGGGAGGTCCGGGAGCTGCGCCGGGCGAACGAGATCCTGGTCGAGATGATCGCGAAGAAGGGCGGCGTCTCGTTCCTGCTCGACGCCCTGGCGGCGGTCGACAACCAGGGCTCAGCTGAGCGGTACCTCCTGGCCGCCGTGCAGAACTTCCAGAAGGACCACCGCGGCGCTGCTTGGGCTGCTCCTCGGGGACGACTACCGACGTCTGCCGGACTGGGGCCTGGACGTGGGCGGTCATGGTCGACGCGGTGGCAGCCGTTGTGGCGTTCGCTGTCGCGACCCGGATGAACCGCCGTCTCCAACTGACCCTCGCGCTGTCCACCATCGCTGCCGTGGCCGGCTTCGTGGTGGTCTCCGCGCCGGATCTCCTGGAGCAACTTCTGATCGAGGGCTTCTGGCTTGCGGCCTGCCGACCGCCGAGTCGCACCCACTACATCAACGACAGGCCCTGGACATTCCCTGCCAGTCAGTGACCTCGATTCCCGGTTCGTCGGCTGCTCGGGGATCTTGGGCCAGCGGGTTCGTAGAAGGCTGGCGGCCCCGACGCTTGCCGCGGAGCGCGCGGAGGGGAGCCCTCCCGCGTTGGCCGGGACGGGCCACTCCGGGCGCCAGCGTCAGGGGCGCTACTCACGTCGCGTCGGACCCGGCGGGGGTTGACGGCGAACCAGGTACCGCGGCCGTACGTGGCCCGGCGCGGCTGTCCGGGGGATGCGGCAAGCCTCCTCAGCGCCGACCGCGTCCCACCCATCGACGGTGTCCTACGACCGAGGCAGGGACCACATGCTGATGCCGTGGCCGTCATGGGCTATCACGAAGCGTGCGTGGTCCTGGTTGTGGCCGGGTGCGACGGCGATGTCGCTGGCGGCGCTGGCCGTCTCAACTGCGACGCCCCGGCGACCCGGGTCCCACACCATTACCCGCCCGTCCTGTCCTGCGCTGAGTACCCGGCCGTCCGGGGTCACCGCGAGCGCCCGCACGGCGCCGTCGTGGCGGCCAAGTGCCGTGTCGGCGCCAGATCCGGCCGGATCCCACATCCGCACCCGCCCGTCCAGCCCGCCGCTGACCACCTGGCCGTCCGTGGCCACCGCCACCGCCCGCACCGCGCTGTCGTGTCGGCCGAGATTGACCGGAACGCCGGGCGCGGCCGGATCCCACATCCGCACCCGTCGGCTTTCCCCGCCACTGATGACCCGTCCGTCCGGGGTCACCGCAAGCGCCCGCACCGGGGCGTCATGGCGACCCAGCTCGGTCGAGGCACCGAGCGCAGTTGGATCCCACATCCACACCCGCGTGTCACCCCCGCCCGTGACCACCCACCCGTCCGGCGCAACCGCCACCGCCCAGACCCAGCTGTTGTGGTAGCCCAGCTCGATGGGGGCGGCGCCCGGCTCGGACGGATCCCAGGCCAGCAACCGCAGGTCGGTCCCGACGCTGACCACCCACCCGTCCGGGGCTACTGCCACCGCTTCTACCGCACGGTCGTGGCGGCCAAGCTCGGTCGAGGATCCGGGGGCGGCCGGATCCCACACCCGCACCGCCCCGTCCGGCCCGCCGCTGATCACCCGTCCGTCGGGGCCCACTGCCACCGTGGTCACCTCGTCGTCACGGCGAAGCTCGGTCGGGACGTTGGGCGCGGCCGGATCCCACATCCGCACCAACCCGTAGAACCCGGAGCTGATCACCCGTCCGTCCGGGGCCACCGCCACTGCCCCCACCTCGTCGTCATGGCGGCCGAGCTCGGTCGGGACGTTGGGCGCGGCCGGATCCCACATCCGCACCCGCCCGTCGTCCCCGCCGCTGATCACCCGTCCGTCCGGGGCTACCGCCAGCGCCACCACCGCGCGGTCGTGGCGGCCAAGCTCGGTCGGGACGTTGGGCGCGGCCGGATCCCACATCCGCACCCGCCCGTCACATCCGCTGCTGATCACGCGTCCGTCCGGGGTCACCGCGAGCGCCTGCACGGTGTCGTCGTGCGTGCCCAGCTCGGTCGGGACGTTGGGCGCGGCCGGATTCCACATCCGCACCCGCCGGTCGTTCCCGCCGCTGATCACGCGTCCGTCCGGGGTCACCGCGAGCGCCTGCACGGTGTCGTCGTGCGTGCCCAGCTCGGTCGGGACGTTAGGCGCGGCCGGATTCCACATCCGCACCCGCCCGTCCCCGCCGCTGATCACCCGTCCGTCCGGGGCTACCGCCAGTGCCTCGACAGTGTTGTCGTGGTGGCCCAGTTCGGTCGGGACGGCGCCCGGGGTGGCTGGATCCCATACGCGCAACCGCCCGTCCACTCCGGCGCCGACAACCTTCCCTTCCGGCAGCACGGCTAGCGCCCACACACTGTCGCTGTCCTGGCTGAACTCCACGATGAGCGCCGAGCTGACACGGCGGGTGGTCCAGTCAGGCACCGGCCCGGGATCAGGAAGGATCTGGAGTCGCGCCCGGATGGCGGCGGCGAGACGGTCCTCGCCGAGTTCGAGTGCTCCCAGGCACAGCTGCCGCAGCAGGTAGCGGAGTTGGCCGACCGGGTGCGGTGGGCGCAGCGCGGTGGCCTGAGTCCGCAGGGCCGCAACCAGGGCGATCGTCTCCGGCACGGCAGCCAAAGCCGAGAGGTCGGCCAGCAGCCGATCGATCCCGACGGTATGCAGCGCTGCGGTGACCCAGCCGACGTCGCTGGCCAGCTGAGCCAGCCGGTCGCGGTCGTCCTTGAGGGTGGCTGGGTAGGAGTCCAACAAGTAGCGAGGGGTCGTGTTGACCTCCCCGGCGGGCAACGGCCACCCCATGTCCGCCCACGCGCGGGCCCATCGGTCAATCCGCTGCCGGTACTCCGGATGCGACAGGTCAGGGTGGGCCTGCGCCTGTTCGAGCAGCTCTCCGTGCGCGAACGCGTACCGCAGTCGGTTCGCCGTTCCGACCGACTGCAGGCTTCGCGCCGCCTCTTCGACCATTAGATGGCGCACCCGGGCGAGTGCCACCGGGGTCACCCGGGCGGGGTTCTCGATCAGGGCGGCCACGTCGGCCACCGCCAACGGGCCGCTGGCGGCAGTGAGGACGCCGAACACCTCTAGCGCCAGCTCGGCGTGCTCGCTGCGGAGCAGATCGTGGAGTTCCTGTTTCGCTCGGGTGGCCAGGTCGCGGGCTTCTTTGGACGGATTGAGCGGTATCTGGGTCGTCTTCTGCAACGGATGATCTGGGTTGAGGTAGTCAGTCAGCTCCGGATGGGGGCGACTGGCGACCAGCACATGTCCGCGAGCCCCGAGATCACCTGGCAGCAGGCTCGCGATGCTGGGAATCCCCGGCCTTTGCAGGTCCTCGTCCAATCCGTCCACCACCAGCAGCAGCTGCCGGTCGAGGTCTGCTGCGCGCTCCACGGCGCGGGCCCACAGGTACCGCAGTCGGTGTGGGTCCGGACTCGACCTGTCCTCATTCAGCAGGTACTCAAGCTGCGGTACTACGGCAATCAGGAACCGGTTGCCGTCCGCGTCGGCTTCCCGCCGCGACGCGAAGTACGCCACCACGTCGACCGGGGGCGGCAGCGCAGCCACCGCCTCCGCCAGGAGCGCCGTCTTCCCCGCCCAGGCGTCGCCGACCAGCCATCGGTAGCTGGGCCGGCCGGTCGCGAACGTCGCAACCTCGGCCAGCTCCGCGCGCCGCCCCACTAGCTTTGGCGTGCGAGCGTGGATTTCCCGCACGGTTGCCCAGTACTCCGGCGGAGTGCGTCGCGGACGCTCGGGAGGCCGCAGCCCGGTCAGCACAAGTTCCTTGAGGTCCGTCATCCGGGTGAGAACCTCAGTCAAGGTTCTCGGCATGAAGGCATCAATCCGCTGGACTGTCCGGACGAAGAGATGACAGCTGCGTTCCAGCACACGGTCATGCAGCCCGTCGGCTGCCTCACTGAGCCTGGCTGACCGTTTGACGTCCGCGAACTCGGTTCGCAGCCGGTCCGCCAGCCGTCCAGCGTCGAAGTCGAGGGCGAATAGCGCTTCGTCGGACAGATCCGCTCGGTCGAAGACCTCGATGACGCCCATCAGCGCCGCGGACCGATCGCCGGGGTCGAGCCCGGACATCTCCACCCTGACCCACTGCTCCAGCTCCGCTTCGGCGGCTTGAACCAAGCTCTCGAGCTGCCTGGCCGGGTCGGCCCTGCGCAGGTGGTCACCGAAGGACCTAGGCAGGAGCTCCCTCAGCTGCTTGTTGCGCTCCTCGGCTAGGCGCTTGTCCGCAATCCATGTGGACAGCGCTTTCTGCACAGCGGCCCGCGCCAGACCGGTGACGGCGGAGGCTTCAACAACAGGCACCGGGAGCCTCCTCTCGAGGTGCTCCACCCGACGGGGGCCGGTGACGCACCCTGCGCGCTGATCGTCCCTCTGAGCGGTGTTGACCGGAAGCCGTGCGGGCGATGCCTGCCGGTGCGCACGTGCGAGACAAGGGCGAGAGGGTCGCCGAGGAGTCGGCGGCCTTCCCGACAGACTTGGGTCAGGCAGACCGTCGCCCGGGGAACAGCTGGAGCCGGACTCGAAGCCCGAGGCCGCACCTGTAGCGCCGGGTAGCCGGAGGTAGCTGTAGCCGCGGTTCCGGCAGCGGGTGCGGAGCAGCGCCCAGCTTTCGGGGAGTGGGCCCAATCGCCGATGCCCCGACGTGACTTCTCACCGGCTCAGGTTGGTGAGAATTGACCTACACGAGGGGGGCGGCCATTCCCAATCACATCGAAAGCTGCCCTTGACCTGAGATTTTGAAACTCGATGGTTCACACGATGTGTGTGAACCATCAGGTATCGAGCGATGCGACCATCAGGTTTCGCTTGGAAACCTGGCGATGGTGTAGGCCACCCGCCCGCCCATGCCAGCCGTCCTCCCGCTGGCGCCACTCCACCAGCAGCCCCGGCCAGATGCCCGGCGCATCGGGCGGATCGCGGACCCAGCAGTGCCGGCCGTGGGTCTTTCCCGTCGGACGCCGATCTTCGCCGCCGGGAGACGGGGACAACTGGTCGGATGCCCGCGGGATTCCCGACCGCTCGTCACGGTCGGCGAGAGAGGCACCGTGCAGGAGCCCGAGGCCACGAGGTAGCAGCCCCATGCCAGTTCCGTACGCCGCAGCACTCGACCTGAGCCTCGCCTTCGGAGCGTCTGGACGAGTCGCCCTGAGCGGCCCTTCAGGGCGCCGGTGCGGCGCCCCGTCGACGCTTCGCCGCCCGGGGAGAGAGCTACTCGCCGACCGCGTCGGCTACTGAGTCCGGGGTGGTGCGACCTGCCGGCTGGTCGAGGATCTCCTGGATCACGGCAGTCTTGGCGTCGGCGTAGT
>JAOPYH010000540.1 GCA_025964715.1 Streptosporangiaceae bacterium
CTGAACCGGAAGCCGAAGGCGGTCACCCACTCCTGATCCATACCTGCTGAAAGGTGATCACGATGGTTCCAGGCAGCTTCAATCCTGCGAAAAGTTCCGCGGGCTCTATGCATCCGTCCACGGGCGAATCCAAAATTCGTTCGGAGGAACCGCCTGACTGCTTTCCGCTGGCGGACTTGCCGCTCGAATTGCAGTGCGACGTGATCTCATGGATGCCGGTGGAGGTGATGGATTCCTGCCATGCCATGGCGACCACCAGCAAATTCTATTTCGCGTTGTTGCAGCAGCAAATTCGCGTCGTGCATATGCGGGGACGAACTCGCGACATCGCGGCGCAATCGTCGATGTCAATGCGGTTGATGCAATTCGACTACGATCTGGCGCAGGTGGCGACACTGCAGCCAGGACTGCGCGCCTGCGCAATGTCGGCAATCGTTGCGCGGATTGCGCACCTGCGCTCAATCGACCGAATCGATGCATTTTCCAGGGCGGTCTCAGCATTGGACACGGCCGAACTGTCTGCCATGGATCACGAGGACATCGTTGCCGGCTTGTCGACACAGCTCGCCAGTCTCGCGCCGTGCGCGCGAAAGGCGGCGGTCGTTTTGAACCTGGCACGGCGGCTGGACAACGTGGACTCGCCGCGCCTGAAGGATCTCCTGCGCCTGCTGGTGTTCCATGTTTGCGCGGTGCAGGATGGTCGGCTCTCGTTCGAAGTCGTTGCGATTCTGATCGCTCGCAGTGAGCGGGCTCCGATAGAGGTGTGCGATGGCGTCCTGCGTGCAATTTGTGCGTGCCTGCTGACGCTGCCCTTCAGCCAGGAGCGGGCACAAGTGTTTGGCACCGTGCTGGATGCCGCGATCCGGCAGCCGGAAGGCGGCATGGTCAAGGTCGGGCTGTTGATGTGCCTCTCGTCGTATCTCTGCTGCATGCTGCCGGATGACGCGCTTGTGGACGCGGCGCTAGCGCTGGCGCGCACGGCCGACACCCTGAACCCCCAGTACGCATCCGACATTTTGTGCAGGCTGGGTGCCGGATTGTGGTGGATGGCGGAGGATCAAAGGCTCGCTGCGTTCGGTCGCGCGCTGTCGGCTTTCGACCGCATGCCCGAGCAGCACTGGGCCGAGATCCTGTCGTCTATCGCGCAACGCCTGACCCTGTTGCAGGTGGGCCCGGACCGCGTTCGAGGCATGCTCAATCTGCTGGGCAGGCTGGCAAGACTGCAACCGGAAGACCGCGTTACGCTGCTTTGTGAATTGACTATCTGCTTCGACGCCCTGCCGTCGCGCGAGCCTGCGGCGAAGTTGGTGCGGGCCTTGCTCAAATGCTGCGCCGGACTGGCGCTCAAGGACCAGTTCAACTTGCAAATGAGGATGATCAGCCATCTTCGAGCTCAGAGGCGCGGCAGCGAGACCGATCAAGCGTATTGCCTGATGCTCGACGCAGCCCTCGCACTCGCTTCTACCCTGCCGGACGCCCATCGCTTGCTCAGACAGCTTTCCACCTTCTTGTGCGTTGCGGTGCAGGGAGACGCGCTTGCAGGTGCATTCCTGGCTTTGGGTCAGGGCAGCGCGAAGATGGCGCAGGACGACCGGCGTATCGTGCTGCGCAACGCCTTCGAAAGTGTGGAGAAAGTTACGGACGATGGAGAGAAAATGCGTTGCCTCGAATCCTTGATGCGGCACGTCGCCACTATCGAACTGCAAATTGCTGGCGACACGCCGCAATTCCTGATCGACCAGATCTGTCGCATGCCGCGCCGTCTCGCGCTCGCTGTCAGCGCCATCGCATTGCGCGCGGCGGCAGGCCTGTCAGATCACTTGCACCGGCGAGCACTGTTATGCAGTTACGCCGGCGCGTTAACGGACATTTGCAATCAGGCGACCGATGCGACACAGATATTCAATGCCGTGCTCGACAGCACCTTCCACCCGACACTTGCTCTTTCCGGGAGCGACCAGCTGGAAGTGCTCGGCGAAATGGTTCGGACAATCACCTCCTTGCCATCCAGGATGCAGGCGGCTGCATGCGTGGCGATCAGGCGGCGAATGGAAACCCTGCCACCCAGTTGCCAGGGCGGGATGCCATATCGGATCGTACTGGAGCGGCTTTTGGCCAGCGCTCGCACCGTGCGGAGTGGTAAAGAGCGGCGCGGCAAACACGCCGACAAGGAGGTGTGAAGTTCTCCCTGGATGGAGCTCATCTAGGCTTCGCGCAGGCTCTGTAGCGGCGCGCGCAGCAGTATCTTGCGCAGGCCAAGCCAGCCGCCAACCAGTGCGCAAAGGATGCCGAGCAACATGCCGGCGACCCAAACGAGAGGCTTGAATGACCACTCGAAATGGAACACGTACTCGGCCAGTGCCCAGCCAGTCGCGGCCGCGCCGGTCGCTGCCAACAATCCCGCGAGCCCACCGATCAATCCAAATTCGATCCACTGCGCATTCGACAATTGGCGGCGAGTCGCGCCGAGGGCCCGCAATAGCGCGGCTTCGCGCGTGCGTTCCTCCTGTGACCCGAGCAGTGCGGCGTAGAGAACCAGGACGCCTGACACCAGCGTGAAAAGAAAG
>JAOPYH010000347.1 GCA_025964715.1 Streptosporangiaceae bacterium
GGGCGGGCCTTACACCGCCCCCCCCGACCCGCCCTTCTCAACAGCCTTTGAGGAACTGGGCAGTCAGGTCGTTGGTCAGGTCGGCGTCATCGATGTTCTTCGCGGTGTAGACGTTGCCGGGGACGACATAGGTTGGGTCGACCGGCTCACCGGCCAGGGCGCGGATCGCGACCACGGCACCGAGCCGGCCCATGTATGCCGACGGGATGCCGGAGACTACGGAGACCCGGCCGTTCTTTACGAGCTTCACGTCGTCGCACGAGGTGAGGATGCCGGACCCGACGGTGACGTGGCCCTCGGCATGGGACGCCTGGATCGCGTTCACCGCGCCGACCGCCTGCGACACCACGGAGGTGAGGACGGCCTTGACGTCGGGCTGTGAGACCAGGGCGTTGGCCACGGTCTCCTGGACCTTCGAGGGGTCGAAGTCGCTCGGGCACTCCTTGACCGCGATGGAGAGGCCGGGGTTGTCGGCCGCCGCCTTGTCCGCCCCGGCCTGCAGGTCGCGCTGGTAGGACCCCCCACAGCCGCCGAAGGCGGTGACGATCTTGCCCTCCCCGCCGAACGTCTCGCCGATCGCCTTGGTGAGGTTGTAGGAGTCCTGGACGAAGTCGGTGTGGATGCTGGAGACGGCACCACCGTATGCCGAGGGTACGATCCAGTTAATGATCTTCACGCCCTGAGCCGCGGCTTCGGTGAGCGCCGGGACGACCGCGTTGGGGTCGGTCGCCCAGACCAGCATGACGTCGGGGTGTGTGGTCAGCGCCGTCCGGATCTGGTTGATCTGCTTGTCGATGTTGGCGTACCCACCGGCGTCGTAGATGTCGACGTCGAGTCCGTGCTTGGCGCCGTACTCCTTGAGGGCCTGGGTGTAGGAGATCGCGTCGCCTTGCTGCTGCTGGGCCACGAAGGCCGCGGCCTTGAAGGTCTTACCGGTGTCCGGGACGTCGGGAAGCGTGTAGGTGTTGAGTTTCCCGACGTCGGGGACGTTCTCGGCGGCAGCGGCGCCACCGCCGGAGCCATTGTCGGCAGCGCTGCAGGCCGCGAGGGCCAGGGCGAGACCGACGAGGGACGCGGCGATGCGGACGCCGCGGGAGCGGTGAACGAGTTTGAGCACGGTTCTCTCCAGAGGGTGAAAAGGGTGTGGCGAAGGAACCGGTCCCGCGGGAGCGGGATCGGTGTGTCCGAGACGGGCGGTATGGGCCGGCGTCGTGAGGCCGCCGACGGTCAGGGAAGCTGAGCGGCGAGCAGCCTCTCCTCGGTCGCCTCGTGGCCGGGGACGACCTCGGTGATCTGGCCCTCGCAGATCACGACGATGCGGTGACACATGCCGATCAGCTCGAGCATGTCCGAGGACGACAGCACGATCCCGAGGCCCTTGCGGGCGAGCTCGGCGAACTGGTCGTAGATGTCGCTGCGAGCGCCGACGTCGACCCCGGCGGTGGGCTCGTCGCAGACCAACACCTTCGACTGCGCCGCGACCGCCCGGGCCAGCACGACCTTCTGCTGGTTGCCGCCGGAGAGTGTGAGGACGTTGGCCGAGACGTCCTTGGTCTTGACGCCCATCCGGGTGGCCAGGTCCCGTGCAGTGCGGTTCTCCTCGCGCGTGCGCACCAGACCGCCTCGTACGAAGCGCCAGAGTGCGGACTGCGTGATGCTGCGGGCGATGGAGAAGCTGTCGACGACGGCCTGCCGGCGCCGGTCCGGTGGAACGTAGGACAGGCCGCGGCGCACCGACCTCGCCGGGTCCGGTCGCTTGAGCACCTCCCCGTCCAGCTCGAGGGTGCCGCTTGCTGGGCGCTCGACGCCGCCCAACAGCCGGGCCAGGGTGTCCCGGCCCGACCCGTCGAGGCCGGCGATCCCGACGACCTCGCCGGCGTGCAGGTCAAACGCCTCGACGTCGAGAGACCCGTCACGGCTGCGCAGGCCGCTGGCGCGGAGCACCACCCGGTCTCGCGGCGTGTCGAGCGTCGGGAACAGGTCGTCGGGATCGCGCCCGATCATCAGGCGGATGATCTCGTCGCGGCCCAGCCCCTCCGCGCCGGCACAGGTGACCCGCCCATCCTTGAGCACGGTCACCCGGTCGGAGATCCGTTGCACTTCAGCGATCCGGTGGCTGATGTAGACCACGCCGAGACCCTGCTTTCGCAGCTGGTCGATCTGGGTGAGGAGGTGCTCGGACTCGGTGTCACCGAGCGCGGCGGTGGGCTCGTCGAAAATTAGCAGCCGCGAGCGGTCGGACAGCGCCTTGGCGATCGCGACCAGCTGCTTCCCGGCGATTGACAGGGTGCGCACCCGGGCCTCGGGGTCGACGTCGGCCTGGATCAGGTCGAGCCACTCCTGGGCCTCCCGGCGCGAGGTGCGCCCCAGGATCCCCGGGGCAGCACGGCGCTCCTTGCCCAGCGCGAGGTTCTGCACGACCGTCAGGTCCGGGACCAGCGCGGGGTCCTGGAAGATCGTCCCGATCCCCCGTTCTCTGGCCTCGTGCGGGCTAGCGAAGTGGACGACCTGGCCGTCGACCAAGATCTCTCCGCGGGAGGGCCGGATCACGCCCGATAGCAGCTTGACCATCGTCGACTTGCCACTGCCGTTCTCGCCCATGAGTGCGTGCACTTCGCCAGCAAAGAGCTCCAGGTCGACCGCGTCGAGTGCGCGTGTGTCGCCGTAGCTCTTGCCGAGGTCGCGGGTGGTCACCGTGATGGTCATCTCGTGGCACCACGTCGCATGGCAGTGAGCGCCACGGCGACGGCCATGAGCACGCCGGTGATGATCACCTGGACGTGCGAGTTGACGCCCTTGAGGTCCAGCCCGTTGCCGATCACGCCGATGAGAAGCACGCCGAGCAGCGCACCGACCACCGAGCCGCGGCCGCCGCCCCACGCCACGCCTCCGATGAAGACGGCTGCGATCGTGGTGATCTCGATCCCGGCACCGAGGTCAGGCAGTCCCGAACCAGTGCGGGAGGAGAGCGCGATGGCAGCGAGCGCGGCGAAGACGCTGTTGAGCACGTACGTCGAGGCGGTGACCGTGCGGACCCGGATCCCGGACAGGTACGCCGCCTCGGAGTTGCTGCCGATCGCCAGCGAGTAGCGGCCCAACGGCGTCCGGTTGAGCAGCAGCGCACCGATCAGCAGCACGGCGGCGGCGAGCAGCCCGATAAGCGGGACGCCCAGGAGCGAGTCGGTGCCTAGCATCGTGTAGAGGTTGGAGAAGTTGCGTCGCGGCTGACCGCCGGTGAGCAGCAGGCTCAGTCCGCTGAGCGCCTGCAGCATCGCCACCGTCGTGATGATCGGGGAGATCTTGAGCAGCACGATCATCAGCCCGTTCACCAAGCCGATCGCCGCGCCCAGCAGCACCACGAGCAGCAGCGCGAGCGGGTACGCGATCGACTGCGACAGGTCGACCGCGACGATCGAAAGCACCCCGATCTGGGCGGCGATGGAGATGTCGATGCCGCCGGTCACGATGACGAAAAGCTGACCGGTGGCGAGGATCGCCAGCACCGCCATCGAGGAGATCAGGTTGGTGACGTTGCGGCTGCTGAGGAAGTACTCGGACGTGATGGCGAAGTAGGCCGCCACGACCACCAGGATCGCCAGCAACCCGGCGTGCTCGCCGCGCAGGACGGCGACGAGGCGGGAACGGTCGCCGCCCCGGGTGCTGGGCAGGGCCGTCGTCGAGGCGGCGTTCATACGAAAGTCTCCCCCGGAGCTCGGTGTGTTCTCGCCTCGGTCTCGGCCAGGCTCGCGACGGCGTTGGCGAGCACCTGCGCGGTCGCCAGGACCGCCTCCCACGGCGCGTCCTCCTCCTCGCAGTGCGAGAGTCCCTTCGTGGTGCGCGTGAAAAGCATTGCGGCGGGACCGACTGCGGCGAGGTGGAGCGTGTCGTGGCCGATCGACCCGCGGACCTCGGCCCAGCGGACGTCGTTGTCCGTGGCCACCCGGGCGAGTAGGTCGCGGACCTCAGCGTCGAACGGGGCGCTTGTCATGGACCAGGTCCTGTCGACGCTGACCTCGACGCCCTCCTCTACTGCGATGGACTCGAAAAGTGCGGACACCTCGGCGAAGTAGGTATCGACCCGTTCGTCATCATCGCTGCGGATATCAAGATTGAAGACAACTTCGTGCGGGATGACGTTATTCGACCCGGGAAGGACCCGGAACGTGCCCACTGTGACCTTGAACGCGCCCTCCGCGAGGGAGCGTTCGCGAGCGGCCACGACCATCCGGGCCGCGGCGACGATTGCCTCCTGACGGCCGTGCGGACCGGGTCCACCGGCGTGGCCACCGACTCCGGTGACCCGTACCCTCGCCCAGCGGACCGGGCTGATGGTCGTCACCACCCCCACGTCGGCGTCGAGCTCCTCCAGCCGGGTGCCCTGCTCAATGTGCGCTTCGAGGGCCACGTGGAAGCCGGAGAGACGGTTGTCGGACGATCCCAAGAAGCCGATGCGCTCCAGTTCATCACCCAGCGCGATCCCGTCGGCGTCCGTCAGTGCGCGGGCGAAATCTCCGTCCCACTTCCCTGCGATGACTCCGGAGCCCAGCATCGCCTGGGGGAACCGGGCGCCCTCCTCGCCCGTCCAGTTCACGACGACTACCGGCCGACGCGTGCTGCTGCCCGCGTCCTCAAGTAGCGCTGCAGTCTCCAAAGCCAGGACGACCCCGAGGATGCCGTCGAAGCGACCACCTGGCACCACGGTGTCCAGGTGGGAGCCGACGACGACGGGCAGTGCGGTTGGATCGGTCCCCGGGCGCTCGGCGTATATGTTGCCGACGTCGTCGACCCGGACCTCGAGGCCGAGCTCGCGGGCGCGCTCCACGAACCTGGTCCGAGCTCGCCCGTCTGCCGCGGACCCGGCAGGACGCGAGACGCCTCCGCCGGGCGTACCGCCAACCTCGGCGTCCGTGAACAGATTCAGCGTCCGGGCGAGCCGCTCGCTGTCGGGCCGCAGAACGGCGCTCATGCCTTCGTCAGCGGCATTGCGATGCAGCGGATGGGCGAGGCTGAGGCGCCACGTAGCTTGAGGGGCAGCCCCATGAACGCGAACTCGTAGACCTTCTCAGCGGCGAGCTCCTCGCAGTTCATGACCTCGATAACCGGCACGCCGGCCTCGTTGAACAGGTACAGGTGCACCGGGCACCAGGTCGAGGGCTCGGTGCTCGGCATCTGCTCGATCGCCACGTTGTCGGAACAGACCAGGATCGCTCCCTGCTCGACCAGCCACTTGGCCCCGGACAGGTCGATGCCGGGCTCGTCGTAGAGGAACTTCTCGGCGTCTGGCCACTCCTGGTATCGCCCGGTCCGAACCAGCACGACGTCACCCTGCTTTACGGTCACCCCTTGTCGCTCCGCCGCGGCGGCGAGATCCTCGGCGCCGACGCCGTACGAGGGCGGCAGTTGCTCGAGACCCTTGAGCGCCGGGATGTCGAGCATCACGCCACGGGCGATAATCGGCGGAATCATGTCCACGCCACACTTGGTCCAAGTCCGGTTCCCGAAGTGCTCGTGCGCGTGGAAGCCGTTGTAAATCTCACCGTGGCACCCGAAGTGGTTCAGCGCGTCAATGTGGGTGCCCGAGTGTGTGTACATCGAGATCGCGTCGCCGGTGTAGCTCGTGAGCTTGTTGGCCTCGTCGTCCAAGCCGGCGGGGTTGGTCACCACGTCCCCGGCCGGGTCGTGGGTCTTGTAGATCTGATACGCCGGGTCGCCGAGCGCGCTCCAGGTCGGCATTCCGATGAAGTAGTCGCAGGACAGGTCGAAAACCCGACTTCCGTCGACCCGGGCCATCACCTCGGCGCGCGACTCCGGGGTGATGTGGTTGAGCGCACCGATCTCGTCGTCGGGGCCCCAGGGGCTCTTCGACACGGTGAAGGTGTGGGACATGGGAACTGTGTGGGACATAGGAACTCCTGTCGTGGAATGGGTTGTCAGGTCGTGGAAAGGGTTGTCAGGCCTGAGCGGCCAGCTGCCGACCGAGCTTCTCGGCGATCAGGACTGTGGTGGGGTTGATGGGGACCCGCGGCAGTACCGGCATGATCGAGGCGTCAATGACCGACAGCCCCTCAACGCCGAGCACGGACCCTGAGGCGTCGACGACCGCGTCTGGGTCGTCGGCCCGCCCCATGCGGCAGGTGCCGCTCGGGTGGTTGTAGTGCGTGACGTTGCGGATGACCGCGGCCTCGAGCTCCTCGTCCGGGACGTCGATGCCCGGGGCGCGCTCGGCGACGACGAGGTCGGCGAACGCAGACTGCGCGACCAGCCGTCGAGCCAGTCGGACACCCTCGGCGACCACCCACGCGTCGTGCGGCTCGGAGTACAGCCCGAGCTCGATGACCGGCATAGCCTTGGGGTCGAGGCTGCTCAGCGTCACCCGACCTCGTGAGCGAGGTCGCATGCAGGACACGAAGACGACGAAGTCGAAGCCGGTCGGATGGTCGGTGGTCGGCGGGACGTACTGCGGCGGGACCATGTCCGCCGGCAAGATCGAGGACGGGATCAGGTGCAGGTCGTAATCTGCCTCGTTGGCGGAGATCTTCGTGCTCAGGCAGGACTGGAAGATCGTATCGGGCTGCTCGTCAGTCGGGCGGGCCGAGTAGATGTTCCAGAAGACCGGGTGCTCCATGAGGTTGCGGCCCACGCCGGGGCGGTCCGCAACCAGGCGGACGCCCAGCGCCTCCAGGTCGGCCTCCGGCCCCACGCCCGACCGCAGCAGGATCGCCGGCGAGTTGAACGCGCCGCTCGCGAGCACCACGCGCCTTGCGCGGACCTCCTCGCCGTCGGCGAGCACGACGCCCACAGCACGAATGCCCTCGAACAGCACCCGGTCGACCAGCACGTCTCCGCGTACCTCCAGGTTCACGCGGTCGCGGACAGGGTTGAGGTAGCTCAGCGCCAGGCTGCGCCGCACTCCGCCCACCTGGTTGCGCGGCACGATGCCGAAACCGGCCTCCGTGGGGGCGTTCACGTCGTCGACGACAGGTAGCCCAACGGCCCGGCAGGCGTCGGCGAACGCACGGGCCGGCTCGGCGATCTGCTCCCAGGTCGGGCGCGACACCTCGAACAAGCCGTCCCGGCCGTGCCACTCGGCGGAGCCACCCGCGTCGGTCTCCATCTCCTTGTAGAGCGGGAGCACGTCCTCGAAGCCCCAGCCCTCGAGCCCGAGATCGCGCCACTCGTCATGGTCGGCGGGTCGGGCCCGCATGGCGAACGCGTAGTTGGTGGCCGAGGAGCCGCCGATGATCCGGCCGCGAGGCAGGACGACGGGCGCCGCGCCCTCGGGGCCGTCGGCGCTGACGTACCCCCAGTCGTGGCTCATCGGCGGAACTGAAGCGTCCAGGATCTCCGCGGGCATCTTGGCTTCGCTCGCGTAGTCCGGGCCCGCCTCAAGAAGCAGCACCTTCCGGTCGCTGCTGTCAGTGAGTCGCCGAGCTAGGACGCAGCCTGCCGTGCCACCCCCGACGATGACCACGTCGTACTCCACCATGTGTGCCACTCCTCTCGTGTGGGATAGGACACTACAAACTGAGAGATGTCGTGATCAATAGCACGAGCCGAGATTCTGCATCGAAGTTCGCTTTGTTGTGATCAAACGGTCAGGATGAGGTCCATGACGACCCCTCGCCAGATCGCGACCGGTCTGGACGACACCTCGGCGCGTGGCATCGCCCGCCGGGTGGCCGACCTGATTACCACCGGAGCCATCCCGCCGCACGAGCGGATGCCCACCACACGAGCGCTGGCCAGCGCAATCGGGGTTAGCGCCGGCGCGATCAGCGACGCCTGGCAGATACTCATCACCGACGGCCTACTGGAGACCCAGGGCCGTCGCGGCACGTTCGTGGTCGACCCGGAGGCGTCGGCACCGTGGCGCCGCTTCCGCCAAGTCGGAGGCGCCGATCTCCCGATCGACCTCTCGACCGGCTTCCCGGACCCCGAGCAGCTCATTGACCTGCGTCCCTACCTGCGCCAGCTAGCCGACGGCCCTCCGTTCTCGGGGTACCCGACCGACGCGCTGGACCCACGGCTCGCCGAGACCCTGACCGGATACCTGCCGCTGAAGCCGCGCCCCGACAACACGGTCTTGGCCACACACGTGCTAGGCGCGATGGCTGAACTGTTCCCGGTGCTGGGCGGGCCCTTCAGCAAGGTCGTCGTCGGCTCGCCAGAGTTCGCGCCGTACCTAGATCTGCTGGAGAGGTTTCGGCTCGAGCCCCAGCCAGTCGCCATGGACGACGACGGGCTCTTGCTCGACGAGGTCGTCGCCTCCATCCGGGCAGGGGCGCGCGCGGTCATTATCCAGCCTCGGGTCCACAACCCTTCGGGCATTGTCACGAGCCGGGAGCGGCTCCGTGCGATCGCCGAGTTGTGCGCCGAGCACGACGTCTGGATCGTCGACGGCGACTTCTACGGTGAGATCCTCCCGGTCGAGCCGCGCTCGGCCGCGGAGTGGGCACCCGACCAGACGGTCTACATCAAGGCGTTCTCCAAAGAAATCCATCCCGACATCCGGGTCGCTGTGTTGACTGGGGCGCCCCGGCTCATCGGCAAGGTCCTGCGCCGACGCGTTGGCGGCTTCGAGGTGAGCCGGATCAACCAGGACCTGCTACGACTGCTCCTAGAGGACCCCGCTCGGCGCGAGCACACCGCGCGAGCCCGCGAGGAGTACGAGCGGCGTAACCGCGTGTTCATCGAGACCCTGGCCGAGCACGGCGTGCCCGTGCGGATGACATCCGGCTTCAACGCTTGGGTGCCTGTCCGGTCCGAGCGCGACGCCATGGTCTTCCTGGCCTCCAAGGGAATCGGCGTCGCTCCGGGCAGCGCGTTTCAGCCGCTGTCGGGGCCGCCGCACGTGCGGGTCTCCCCGGTCGCGATCACGGGCGACGTGCGCGCGGTCGGGCTACTGGTTGCCAAGGCAGCCGCCATCGGCCGGCGCCGCACCTGAAACGCGTCGAGGTCACGAGCGAACTTGTCTTGTCGTCGCGGGCGTTACGTGGAGGCTCTCCTGCAGCGCCTGCACGAGGTGCGGTGCGGCGGAGTCCGGCAGCATCAGTGGCGGTCGGATCTTGAGGACGTTGTCGTAGGTCCCGGATGCGCTGTTGAGGACGGGCCGGTGGCGCGTCGGTTGACCAGCGCGGCGGCACGCGCCGCGTCCGGGGCTAAGAAGACGTTGCATTAGTTCGCCGGGAGTCGGCGGGCGCAGATGAGCGTGATGGTGAGTCGGTCCAGGGCGTTGATCGTCAGCGCGGTGCGGTCGTAGCGCAGGGCCAGGTGTTTGTAGGAGAGCAACCAGCCGATGGTTCGCTCGACTACCCAGCGATGACGGCCGAGCCGGGCGCTGGAGTCGCGGCCGATTCGGGCGATGCGGGCGGTGATGCCACGGCGGCGCAGGTACCGGCGCACCCGCGGTTGTCGTAGCCCTTGTTTGCCTGCAGTTTGACCGGTCGCCTGCGGGGATGGCTGCCCGCGGACTCGAACGACGTAGCTATCAAGGTTCCGCTCGTGCATCGACGATGCGGCGGACGCGGTGACACCAGCCGACCACGTGCGGGGGATCCCATCGGGCTCTGTGCTGGGCCGTGGCCGAGTCCCGCTCCAGTGCATGCTCTTGGGAGGCCGTTCACGACGGCAGCAATCGTCGTAACGGGTCGGTCGTAGAGCGGCCTACTGACTTTCCACTGCGGCCCTCAGGACGTGGCGCCGCCAGGTCGGCAGCCGGGTGGCCGGCATTCACCAGGGGCAGGAAGCGGATCGGCCGGGTCGCCATCGGGTGATCGGAGGCCTCAAGGGGTCCGCGCAGAGAGACCCGTGCAAGTAGGCGGTGAGTTGACGGCGGAGCTCGAGCGGTAGTGGGGCGTCCGGCTGGGACACCGGCGCGAGCGCACCAGCATTCCGACGGTGCCTTGCCGTAGCACCGAGACGCTCACGCGACACGACAGGTTCGGTGAAGAAAGGGTTTACAACAGTCCACGCCGCCCGTTAGGTTCCCCCCACATCTTCCGCGAGAACGTTTGCGCACTACACCTTGCGCGAACGTTCCCACGCTCCGAGAGGACTGTCTTGCATCCGCCTTCATTGCCGCTCCGCCCCATTGAGAGCGACATCGTTCCTGTGCTCGCCCGGGCGACGTCTCAGCGGAAGCTGACCCGTGACATCGCCCGCGAGGCGCGCAGCCGGAACGTCAACCGAGTCGTGTTCACCGGGGTGGGCGGCTCATGGGCCTCCAGCGTCCCGGCCAACATCCTGCTCGGCTCGCATCCGACCGCGTTCTCCTCGGAGAACGTGAACGCGACCGAGTTCACCGACCTCTACCTGCCCAGCATCGACGAGCGGACGCTGGTCGTCGCGGCCTCGCACTCCGGTGGCACCCCGGAGACCGTGGCAGCTGCGCAGGGCGCCGCCGACCGCGGTGCCCTGGTTGTCTCGCTGTCCAGCGAGGAGGACAACCCACTGGCCCGGGCGGCCCGGTTCCAGTTGACCTACCGCAGCGCCCGGACGATCACCAGCGCGAAGTACGTGCTGCTGGCCGAGCTGTGCCTCTCGCTGTTCGAGGCATTCGACGTCCCCGCGGCGATCGAGGACACCCGAAAGGCGCTGGACGCGGTGCCCCGGGCGACCGCGGAGGCGGTGGAGGCCGCAGAGCCGACCCTGGCCGCCGTCGCCAAGCGGTACGCCCAGAGCTCGAACATCCACGTGCTCGCCGCCGGCCCGCTGGCGGGGCTGGCATACATGCTCTCGGTGTGCTACCTCGTCGAGCAGCAGTGGATGCAGTCCGCGTACTTCCTTGCCGCGGACTTCTTCCACGGGCCGTTCGAAGTCGCTCAGGGTGAGCAGCCGTACCTGGTGCTCTCCGGTGAGGACGGCACTCGCCCGCAGACCGACCGGGTGGTGCGGTTCCTACGCAGGTACCACGACAACTTCGAGGTGGTGGACGTCGCCGACCTGGCGTTGACCGGCATCGACCCGGCGTCCCGGGGTGCGGTCGGGCACATCCCGATGGCAGCGGTCGTAGCGCGTCTGGCTGACCACTTCGAGTCCATCTCGGGCCACGATCTGGACACCCGGCGGTATATGTACCGCGTCGAGTACTAGGCCGTTCGGTGCGCATGGGCAGCGTCGGCGACAACGTCGTGGACCGTTACCTGGAAAGCCGACTTATGTACCCAGGTGGCGGCGCGGTCAACGTCGCCGTCCACGCTCAGCGGTCCGGTGCCCAGGCGTCCTACCTCGGGCTCTTGGGCAGCGACTGGATGGGCGACATCGTCTTGGAGGCGCTGGCGAGCGAGCGCGTCGACGTCTCCCGGGCTCGCCGGGTGGCCGGCCCGAACGCCGCCACCGACGTGTCGATCAGCGCGGCCGGCGACCGGAGCTTCGCCTCCCATCGCAAGGTCGACGCGGTCCTCGAGCTGACGGCGGACGACTGCGCATACCTGGGGCAGGCGGACTGGGTCTACACGAACTACTCCAGCGACGCGGAGGCCCTGGTTCCCACGTTGGCCGGACTGGCCCCGTTGGCCTTCGACTTCTCTTACAAGGATGAGGCGTACGCCGCGCCGCTGTTGCCACACGTGACGCTCGCCGCCTTCTCCCGCTCTTTCCTGGAGGACGACGAGTTACTGGACTTGGTCCGGCGGACGCAGGCGCGGGGGACCCGGTGCGTGCTGGTCACCCGCGGTGCTGCCGGTGCCCTGGTGGCGGTCGACGACGAGGTCGTCTACCAGCCGGCGCTGCCGGTGACGATCGTGGACACCCTCGGGGCGGGGGACGCCTTCCTCGCCCGGTTCGCTTGCGGCCTCTTTGGCGGCGAGACGCCGGCCGTCGCAGCGGCGGCGGCCGCGCGTGCAGCTGCGGCCGTCTGCGCCACCGCCGGCGCCTTCGGTCATCCCCGTCCTCTCACCCCCGCGGCTCAGGAGAGAAATGAACTCGGCACCCGTTCTTAGCGTTTCCGGAGTCACGAAGAGCTACCGGCACGTGCAGGCCCTTCGCGGTGTTGACCTTGAGGTCCGCCCGGGGGAGGTGCACGCGCTCCTGGGGGACAACGGGGCCGGGAAGTCCACGTTGATGAAGATCATTGCCGGCGTGGTCATGCCCGACTCCGGCTCGATCGTTGTCCGGGGCGAGGAGGTTCGGTTCGAGCGGCCGAGTGACGCCCAGGCCGCCGGAATCGAGACCGTCTATCAGGACCTTGCCTTGGCGCCCTCGCTGACCCCGGGCGAGAACCTCTTCCTGGGCCGGGAGCTGATGCGCCCCGGGCTGCTCGGCCGGCTCGGCTTCGTCGACCGTGCGGCCATGAGCCGGGAGGCGACGGCCGAGCTGGCGGGACTCGGGGCGCGCACTCCCACCTCCCACGTCGAGGTCGAGGCGCTCTCCGGGGGACAGAAGCAGGCCGTCGCGGTCGCGCGTGCCGCCCGGTGGGGTTCGGCGCTGATCATGATGGACGAGCCCACTGCGGCTCTTGGTGTGGCGCAGACCGCCTCGGTGCTGGACCTGATCCGCCGGGTGCGGGACGAGCGCGGGCTCTCGGTGCTCCTGGTCTCGCACAGCCTGCCGGACGTCTTCGCCGTGGCCGACCGGGCGACCGTCTTGCGGTTGGGGACAAGCGTCCTCACCAGCGACATCTCCTCGGTCAGCACCAACGACCTGATCGCCGCGATGACCGGCGGCGACATGATCATCCCGGGAGCTCGAGCATGAGCGCCGCGAAGCCTGACACCGCGCGGATGAGCACGCTGGAGAACGGCCGGCCGATGCAGCCGGCGGGGACGCCGGGCGGGAAGCCGCCCGCCGAGGGTTCGATCGTCGAGCGGGTGCTGGCCAGCCGGAAGCTGGCGAACCTCACGATCCTCGGGTTGTTCGTCGTCATCTTCGTGGTCTTCTCCCTGGCCTCCCCGTCGGGCACGTTTCTGACCACGTCGAACGTCCAGAGCATCGCGCTCGCGGCGTCGGGGATCCTCCTCCTGGGCGCTGGAGTCACCTACCTGCTGATCGCTGGTGGGCTGGACCTCTCTGTCGGGGCGATCATCGTGTTTGCCTCGGTGGCGGCGGCCACGTACATGACCGGCGCGGGGGAGGGCGGCGCCTCCGGGGGCCGGGTGGCCCTCGGCCTGCTCATCGGGGTACTGCTCGGCACCGTTTGGGGTCTGTTCAACGGCCTCGTCGTGGTCAAGACCCGGATTCCGCCCTTCATCGCGACGCTGGCCAGCAGCACGGTCATCCTGGGCCTGGCGCAGGTCTGGACCGGCGGCCTCAACGTCAGTGGGGTGCCCAACGGGCTGCAGTCCTCCTTCGGGCTCGGCAGCCTCTTCGGTGTGCCATGGCCGGTGGTCGTCACGGTCGTGGTCGTCGCCGTGCTCTGGGTCGTGCTCGCCGGCACCAGGCTGGGGCTCCGGCTCTACGCGATCGGGGCGAACCCGGAGTCGGCCCGCCGGGCCGGCATCGACGTCGGGCGCTACACCATCGGGGTGTACGCGCTGGTGGGGCTGCTCGCCGGGATCGCGGGCGACCTGGACCTGACCCGGTTCACCACGGCCACGGTCAACGGGTACGCCTCCACTGCACTCAACGTGATCACCGCCGTGGTCATCGGCGGGACCAGCCTGTGGGGCGGCCGCGGCGGCATGTTGGGCACCGTCGTCGGTTCGCTGATCCCGGCGACCCTCACCAGCGGGTTCGTGATCCTGGGCCTGCAGCCCTTCTGGCAGAACGTGGCCGTCGGCCTGGTCCTGCTGCTCGCGGTCTCGATCGACCAGTACCGACGAACCAAGCTGACCACCGGCTGAGCGCCGGTCGCCCCCCGCCCTCCCCGGGCGCGGCCAGGGCTGTGCACCTCCCGCACCTCCCCTCCCGGGCTGCCGCCCGGTTGCTCTGCCCCTGCGACACCCCTGTGCCACTTACGAGAGGGAACGACCATGCGAAAGAAGCTCACAACCGTGGCGGCTGTCGGCCTGTCGGCGGCCGCGCTCGCGCTGACCGGCTGCGGAGGCTCGTCCGGCTCGACCGGTTCGTCCGCCGCCGACTCGTTGAGCGGGAAGGTCCGCATCGTCATGCTGCTGAACGATCAGTTCGACCCGTACTACCTCACCCTGGTGCGGGGTGCCGAGGCGCAGGCGAAGCAGCTCGGCGTGGACTTCTCGTGGCAGGCCCCCACGACGCTCGACGTGGCGAGCCAGACGCAGCTGCTGCAGTCGGTGGCCGCCACGAAGCCGGACGGCATCATCATGTCGGCGCTGGACGCTCAGGCGATGAGTGCGCCGATGAAGCAGGTGCAGTCGCAGGGCATCCCGATCATGACCGTGGACTCCGACGTCGTGGACACCAGTGCTCGCCTCGGCACCGTCAAGTCCGATGGCCAGGCCACCGGGGCCGCCGCCGCCAAGGAGATGAACACACTGGTCGGTGGATCGGGCAAGGTCGGCTACGTCGGGTACACCCCGGGGATCCAGAGCGTCGACCTGCGGCTCAAGGGCTGGCAGACAGGGCTGAAGGAGTACTCGGGGCTTACGAACGTCGGTGAGCAGTACGCCGGCGCGGACACCTCGGAGAACGTCAGCAAGGCAGCGGCGCTCATCGCCAAGGACCCCGACGTCAAGGCCGTCTTCGCGTCCTGGACCAATGCCACGCTCGGTGCGGCTCAGGCGGTGCAGCAGTCCGGGAAGGACATCGCCGTGGTCGGTGTCGACGCGGCCCCCGAAGAGGTGGCGCAGCTCAGGAGCGGCGCGGTCGCTGCGTTGATCGCGCAGAAGCCGGGCGAGATGGGCCAGATCGCCGTCAAGGACCTCGTCTCCTACCTCAAGGACAAGGTGAAGCCGCAGAGTGAGCAGCTGCTCGACTCCGTCGTGATCACCAAGGACAACGTGGACGACCCGCAGTACAGCCAGTACCTCTACGTCAAGCCGGCGAAGGGCAAGTGAGGCGGGCGATGACGGCACGACTGGGAATCGACGTCGGCGGGACGTTCACCGATGTCGTCGTGATCGATGACGCGGGCGCCACCGCGGTGGAGAAGGTGCCCAGCACGCCCGGGGACGCTTCGATCGGCATCCTCAATGGGATCCGGCAGATCGCCCGCACCCGCGGTGTCCTGGTCGAGGACCTGTCGGTGTTCGCCCACGGCTCCACGGTGGCCACCAACGCGTTGCTCGAGCTGAAGCTGCCACGCACCGCGCTGATCGTGACCCGCGGGTTCCGCGACGTGCTGGAGATCGGCACGCAGCTGCGCTCGGACCTATTCGACCTCCGCTCCCGCAAGCCAGCGCCGTACGTGCCGCGGCAGTTGGTGTTCGAGGTCGAGGAGCGGGTCGACCGGCTCGGCACGGTGGTCACCAAGCTCGACGACGACGCCGTCGAGCGGGTGGTCGAGCAGGTCCGGGCCAGCGGCGTGGAGGCGTGCGCGGTCGCGCTGCTCTTCAGCTTCCGCAATGCGGAGCACGAGCAGCGGATCGCCCAGGCGTTGCGCGCGGCGACCCCGAGTCTGTCGGTTGCCATCTCCAGTGAGGTGGCCCCCCAGATCAAGGAGTACCCGCGCGCCAGCACCACGGTGGTGAGTGCTGCGCTGCAGCCCCTCGTTGCGCGGTACATGGCCGGCATCCTCGCCGGGCTGGAGAACGTCGGGCTTCGCTGTCCGATGTTTGTCATGCAGTCCAACGGCGGCACCATGACCGCCGGCGAGGCGTCGATCAACGCCCACCGGATGGTGCTCTCCGGCCCCGCGGCCGGGGTGCTCGCCGCGACGCAGCTCGCAGCCGGTCCGGAGTACCGCAACCAGATCACCTTCGACATGGGCGGTACGTCGACCGACATCGCCCTGATCGCCGACGGACGCGCGGCCCTCCAGCGCGAGACCGTCTTCCACGGGCGCCCCCTGCTCGTTCCGCAGTTCGACATCCACACCATCGGCTCGGGCGGTGGCTCGCTCGCGCACGTGGACGAGGGTGGGCTGCTGCGGGTCGGCCCGGAGAGCGCGGGCGCCGTCCCCGGGCCGGCCTGCTACGGGCGTGGGGGCACCCAGCCGACTACCACCGACGCGCAGCTGGTGCTGGGCCGGATCGACGCGACCCGCTTCCTGGCTGGTGAGATGACACTGGACGTGGCGGCGGCCCGCCGGGCGATCCAGGAATACGTCGCCGAGCCGCTGGGCATGGACGTCGACGACGCCGCGGCAGGCATCCTGGAGGTCGCCGACGCCATCATGGCCCGCGGTGTCCGGGTCGTCAGCGTCAACCGGGGGCACGACCCGCGGGACTTCCACCTGGTCCCGTTCGGCGGCGCCGGGCCGATGCACGCACTGAACGTCGGGTCGATGGTCGACGTGGGGGGCGTCGTCGTACCCCGCAATCCCGGGACCTTCTCGGCCGTTGGCCTGGCGGGATCCGACGTCAAGTACGACTTCTCCACGCTGGTCGACGTGGACGTCGCCGATATCGAGGCCGACGAGGTCGAGACGCTCTACAGCGACTTGATCGTGGCTGCCGCCGGTCGGCTGGAGGCCGCCGCCACCTCCAGCCAGCGGTTCATCCGAATGGCCCGGTTCCGCTACGCCTGGCAGGACAACGACGTGGAAGTGATCGTCGGCGAGGAGCCGGTGGACGCCGACGGCCTGGCCGCTGCGGTCGGCAGCTTCCACGCCCGGCACCACTTCGAGTTCGGCCACAGCGACGAGAACGAGCGGGTCGAACTCGTCTCGGTGGGTGTCGAGGCGGTCGGGGTGCTCGAGCGAGCGGTGGTGGCAGCGGCCGCCCAGCCGACCGAACGGAAGGCGGTCCCGGCCTCGCGCCGGCCGGTCTACTTCGCCGAGACCCGCTGGGTCGACACCCCTGTTTACGAGCGGGCGGAGCTCACGCCCGGCGACACCTTCCTCGGCCCGGCGATCGTCGAGGAACGGGAGGCCACCACCGTGGTCACCCCGGGAGTCGCCGGCCGGGTCGACCGGGACGGCAACCTCCTCCTCACCTATCCCGAGAAGGGTACGAAGCGTTGAGCATCCTCGCAGCCACCGGCCGGCGGACCGACCCGATCACCACCGAGGTCATCCGTCACGCGCTGGAGACCATCGCCGAGGAGATGGGCAATGCCCTGCGGCGCACCGCGCTGAGCGTCGTCGTCAAGGACATGCGCGACTACTCATGTGCGGTGTTCGATGCCAGCGGGCGCATGGTCGCGGCGGCGCTGGACATTCCCTCGCTGCTCGCCTCGATGGCGCCGGCCCTCCAGGCGTGCATCGCCAAGTGGGGAAAGGAGATCCACCCCGGAGACGTCTTCCTCAGCAACCACCCGTACATGGGCGCGTGCCAGACCAACGACATCAACATGTTCATCCCGGTCTTCGATGCGACAGAGGAGCTGATCGGGTTCACCGGCGTCATCGCCCACCACGCCGACTGGGGTGGCCGGGTGGCCGGGACCGCTGCGGCGAGCTCCGAGTCGGCGTTCGAGGAGGGCGTGCTGATGCCCGCGCTGAAGTACGAGGTCCGCGGGGTGCGCGAGCGCAACCTGCACGACATCATCATGGCCAACACCCGGCATCCGGCCCAGAACGAGGGCGACCTGCGGGCCCAGGTCGCCGCCGGCCGGTCCGGCGCCCGACGGTTCGCCGAACTGGCGGGCCGGTACGGCAGCCCGATCCTGCGCGGCGCGATCGAAGACCTGTTCGAGCACACCGCAGAGCGCACCCGCCGGGAGATCGACCGGCTCCCCGACGGCACGTACACGGCCGAGGGCCACCTGGATAACGATGGCATCCACCTCGACGAGCCGGTCTACATGCGGGTGGCGGTGACCATCTCCGGTGAGGAGATCACCTTCGACTTCACCGGCTCGGCACCGCAGATGGCCGGGGGGATGAACATCCCCAACTCGACCCTGCGGTCGGTCGTCCACTACGCGGTCAAGTGCCTCATGCCGCCGGACGTCTCGTTCAACGAGGGTTCCCTCGACCCGGTCCGGATCGTCGCGCCCGAGGGGACCGTCGTGAACCCGGTGTTCCCCGCGGCGGTGGGGGACCGGCATCTGGCCTCCCAGCGGCTGTCCTCGATCGTCACGAGCGCGCTGGCCGCAGCTGCACCGCACCGGGCCAGCGCCGAGTGGTTCGTGGGTTGGCCGGTGCTGGTCTGCGAGTCGCGCTCGCCCAAGTCCGGTGAGGGTGCGGTCCTGCTGGCCAACATCGCCGGCGGCGCCGGGGCTCACCCGGACGGTGACGGGGTCAACGCGATGGACGTGCACATGGGCAACTGCGCGCTGATCCCCGCCGAGGTGATCGAGTCCAGCTACGAACTGCGCGTCGAGCAGTACGCCCTCATCCCGGATTCCGGCGGACCGGGGGCCTCCCGCGGTGGGCTCGGCATCCGCGCCGACTACCGCAACCTCTCCGAACGTCCGCTCCGCTTCCTCTCGGAGGCCGAACAGACCAACCCGCGGTTCGCGCCCACCGGGCTGGCCGGCGGGGGCGAGGGAACGGTCGCCTCGCTGTCGCTCATCGACCTGGACGGCGTCGAGCACCCGCGGCCGTCCAAGGGACAGGGCGCCGCGCTGACCGGCGAGATCGTCAGCCTGCGCGCAGGCGGGGGCGCCGGCTTCGGTCCGGTGACCGAGCGGTCACAGGCCGCCGTCCTGGCCGATGTGGAGGCGGGCCTGGTATCGGCCGAGGCGGCCCGACGCGTGTACGGCGTCGAGCCGAAGGCCCGTTGACCGGCCGGCTGGGCCCGCTCTGGCACGTCGGCATGGTGGTGCCAGACCTCTCTGTGGCGACTACGGAGTTCGCACGCGGGGCAGGCGTGAGCTTCACCGGCGTCCTGGACCGGACCGTCGTGGTCGAGACTGGCGCGGGGACCGAGTCCGGCCGGGTCCGGTGGGTGGCCACGTCCGGCGAGCAGCCCGACTGGGAGGTCATCGAGCAGCGGGACGGCGGCTTCTGGTCGGCCGACAGGAATCACGGCGCCGTTCTGCACCACCTCGCCTACTGGAGCGAGGACATGGAGCGGGACACGGCTGAGTACCAGGAGGC
>JAOPYH010000349.1 GCA_025964715.1 Streptosporangiaceae bacterium
GAGCACCTCGCGGCCTACGTCGGCACCTGGCCGAGGCCCTCGCGGACACCGTGAGACGAGTTCTCTCATCTGTTTCGACTCGTCCCACTCGGTCGCCGTTAGCGGTGGTTATGGAATGTCCTCCGGCCCGGGACTGGAGGCGGCTGGGAGGGCGGTTGTGCCAAGGGCGAGGCGTTTGCCGAGGTCGAGATGGACTTCGCCGTAGGGCAGGACGTGTGTCCGGCGGGTGATCGCCGGTTTCAGCCGTCGTAGGCTGCCCGGTTCGGGCAGCGCGTCCAGCGGCGTCAGCTTGATCGCCCCGCCAGGGCGTTCGGCGATGTCCAGGAACGGCAGCCGCGGCAGCATGTCGTCAAGGGCGGCCAGCTCGCCGGCGAGTTCGGCCTTGAACGGCTCGATGAAGGCGGCCGGGTCCAGGGGCTTGCCGAGGGCGGCGTAGTTCTCGGCCCGCCGCTGGCCGAAGTGGGCGGGCAGGTCCTGATCCGGGTCGCGCCATTTGTCGGCGCCGATCGCCCAGATGTCCTTCTGCCGCAGGCCCGCGCGCAGCGACTCGAACACCGCGCACTCATAGAACGCCGGCACCACCCGGCAGGCGCCGAGAATGATCTTGGTCGGGGTTTCGGTTGATCCGGCTCCGGACGGAGGGTCAGCGGCTGTCCTCAGCGGCGCGTGGAATACGTTCGCGTGGAACTGTTCACCTCAGGCCCGGAGGAACTCGCCGATTGGCTCGGCCTGGCCGAAGACGGCGTGACCGACCTCGGGGAGCAGGTTCACGGTCGAGTGCGAGATGCACTCACGGACGCGCCGCGCGGTCTGGTGGGAGTCGAACATGACGTCACGGCCACCGACGATGACGAGTACCGGCATGGTGAGGCCGCGCAACGCGTCGTCGGGGAACACCGGGAGCTTCTCCCTGCGCGGGTTGAAGTGCGTGAACGTCAGGACGACGGCGTCGAGCACCTGCCGGTCCTTCTCCCCGTCCAGTCCTGCAACAGCCATCGCCGACTCGCGCAGTCCGCCGCGTCGGAACGGGCGGGTCAGTAGGGCCTTGAAGATCCAGCCGACCTTCTGCCGTCCCACGCCGCCGGGGCACATCAGGGCCAGGCGGGTCACTCGTTCTGGACGGCGGATGGCGTAGTCCAGGGCCGTCCAGCCGCCGAGGGACGTGGCGACGAACGCGGCGTTGGTGATCCCGAGCCCTTCCAGTACGTCGTCCAGCCAGAGTGATACGGCGTCGGAGTCCAGGGCGGGGCGCGAGGGCGCGCTCAGGCCCGGCTCGCCGACGAGGTCGACGGCGTACGTGCGGAAGTGCTGAGACCAGGTGGCGATATCTCCTCGCCACATCGACGTGTTCGCGCCCGAGCCGTGCAGCAGCACCAGGGGCGGCGCGTCCTGCGGGCCGGAGACGAGGACGAAGGTCTCGCCCTCGCGAGTCGGCACCCGTACGTGCTCGGCGGGAACCGGCCAGGCGTCCAGCACCTGCCGGTAGTGGTCGAGGAGCTCGCGTCCAGCGGCCTCGGACTTGTAGATCATGGTCATGACGCCTGCACCGCCAGCCGCGCGTCGAGCGCGTCGAGATCCGGAACGAACCACACGTGGTCGGACCTGTTCGACTCGCCGACGAGCGCGCGCAGAGCAGAACTGGCCGCCAGATATGAGGAGATGTCGCCGACGACCGCAAGCTTCAGCCGGTAGTTGACGAACTTCTGCATGAGCTCGCCCGCGAAACGGGTGCCCAGCGAGAAGAACCGTTCGTCCAGGCGGGCCGCGGGCACCGCCACCACCTCGGCGCCCTGGTAGGTCGAGCCGATCAGGTCCAGCGCGTCGTCCATGGTGGCGATGAGCGGACCGTCCGGGTCGCATACCAGCACCGGAACCCCGGCTCGAACTTGCACCACATCAGTCACCGTCAGGCCTCCCGTCCGAGCAGGCCGCCCTCGCCCAGCACGGCCTCGATCAGTTTCAGCGCCTCGGCCGTCGCCGCCGCGCCGCCCAGAATCACGATCTTCATGCGCTGCCGTTCCTCTTCGTGGACAACCTGGATGTGTAGCGGGTGACCGGGGTCGAAGCCGGTCTGCGAGGCGCTCAGAACCAACGTGCTCAGCCGGTCCGCCGTGCGCCGGTCGACGTCGCCGATCTGGACGATGCTCGACACCTCGAGCCGCGCGGCGGCGGGTCGTCCGGTCGCGGGCTCCGGCTTCCCGATCAGGTCCTCCAGGTCCGCACGGGCGATGCGGTACTGCTTGCCGATACGGACCGCCTTGAGCCGGCCGGACCGGATGTAGCCGCGCACCGTTCGCACATGAAGTCCGAGGAGGTCCGCGACCTCCTCGACCGAGTACATCTTGTCATCCATCACTCCCTAATATACGCAATTAGGGGAGCGATAGGGAAGTTTAGGTAATAAAGGTCGATGTTCGTGGACGTCGTTCGGGTTCGTATCCCGAACACCTCCGACGACAGGGAGCGTCATGAGATGAGCTTCCGTCCGCGGCGACGGCCGTCCCGCAATCTGTCCGTCGTGAGCCGCTGGGTTTGTGTGAGCCCGAGCGTCTCGTAGAGGGCCAGTCCGTCCCTGAGCGCAGGGTCGACGCGGTCAGAAAACTTGGAGGGTCTGTTCATGGTCAGGCGCTGTGTAGGGGCCGTAAGGGCCGCCCCGCAGTACCCGGCCCGCGGGCTGGGTGCCAGGTCTGCGCGTCGCGGAGTCCACTGGGGTTGCTGCACGGCCCTTACAGGGGTGACGGCTCGGTGCTGAGGGGGTGGGCGCCAGCGGGTGGTGCTGGGCTGCCCTGGTCAGGCGCCGGCGCCGCCGTCGATCGGCAGGATCGCGCCGGTCACGTACGAGGCGCGGTCGCTGAGCAGCCAGGCGGCTGCCTCGGCGATCTCCCGGGGCTCGGCCATCCGGCCCAGCGGGATCCTTGCGGTCATCCCCTCGATGATGCCGGGAGCCGCCGCTTCCCAGTCGTCGATCATTTTGGTGGCGGTGTCGCCGGGAGTGATGCCGTTCACCCGGATGTTGGCGGGCGTTTGACGCCGCGTGGCGGCAGATGGCCGACCGGCTGGCCGAGGCGGGCGACGAGGCGAAGGTGAAGATCGTCGTTCCCGAGGGCGGCGGCCGGGCCAAGTTGTCGGTGGACAAGCTCGGCGCGGTGGGCGA
>JAOPYH010000358.1 GCA_025964715.1 Streptosporangiaceae bacterium
CTCAAGTCTGGTCCATGAGTTCGTCGAGCATGCCGTGCAGGTGGGCGGCGGCGAGCTCGACGTCGGTGTACTTGCGCTGGCCCGACCGGACCTCCGCGGCGAGGACGCCGCACCGGTGAACGTTCTCGAAATCGCCGTACGGGAACTTGTACCGGGACTTGGTCTCCTTGCCGAACTCGTCGTCCTCGGCCAGGTGCCACCTGCCGAACTCCCCATACCCATGCTTGGCGATGAAATCGTTCTCCTGCTGGGCCGTCGGCTGGTGTTCACTCCAGTCGTCCATGACGTCGAGGACCACCCGCCGCTCTTTAACAAGGCTCTTGGCGTATTCGAATGATCGTGAACTGAGCTTCACCGCCATGGTTTCCCCCATGCCCCGCACGCTCTCTGGACCTCCGGTTGGACCTGGAGATAGATGTACCCGCCAGGCCATCAGGAACCCCGGGCACATCACCGCCTGCGAAGATCGGGGTGGCCCTTCCAGGACGTGGTCAGCACCAGAGGGCCACCTGCCTCATCGGTGAGGCGAGGGCCCGGGCGGCGACCTCCCGAATCATTCTCGCCGCGATCCTCGGCATGGCCTTGGCTGAAACGTTGGAGGTCGCCTGCACAGCGATGTCCATGGGGGCGCCGTCCGCTGGGGTGGCGGCCACCGTCGCTGCGGTCCGCGACGTCCGGGTCATGACGCCCATCGTGGCCTGCCTGATCAGGGACTCCCGGCCGAGGTCGGAGGACGCTTTGGTCTCCGCCGCCCGTGCCGATTTCATCATCTCTTTGACACTTTCCGACACCGCGTCCTTGAGGGCGTCCTTCAGGACCTCCTTGAGAGCGTCTCTCACGGCGTCCCGCACGGCGTCGGTGACGGCAACCCTCAGCGCGCTGCCGACGGCCCGGGTCGCCGCGAGGGTCACGGCGTTTGTGGCGGCCATGATCACGTCCGCCGTGGACCTTGCCGCGGCGCTCTGCACGGCTTTGGTGGCGGCCAGCGTCGCCATGTCCGCAGCGGCGGAAGTGACCTGGGTGACGCCGGCCAGTGCCACCATGTTGAGCGCGAGGTCCGTAGCGGTGCTCGCGATGTCTTGTACGACCTCCCGCGCGGCCGCCTGGCCTACTTTCAATGCCACATCCATACCGACGTCGACGCCGACGTCTATCGCGGTGTCCAGCGCGGAGCCCACCACGGCCTGCGCGACGGGGGTTGAGGCGGCGCCCGCAGCCACGTTCAGCCAGGTGCGGCCTGCGGTCTTCGCCACGGGGGTCGTGGCCATTTTCGTCGCGGCGCGCGCCACCGAGTGCGCGGCGGTCCTGCCCGCGAGGTCCAGCACGTTGGTGGTGAACCCCAGGGTTTTGGTCAACACGTTGGCCTCGGCCGTGTCCGCCGCTGTGGTCGCAGCTTTGACGGGGGCGTGTCCGGCCGGCTTCTCCACGCGGCTCATGGCGGGATGGCGGGTGGTCAGCTTCATGAGCTTGCGCGCGGCCACCGCAAGGCTGGTGGGCTGCGCCACCAGAAGGGCCACGACCGGTGCCTTCCTGGCGATGTCCGCAGTCCGCGAGGCGGCCGAGCCGACGCCCTGCAGGAGCGCCTCAACGCCTCGCGAGACGGCTCTCGGCGTGAGTGGCCGGTCGTGACTGTTCACCGTTTAGCGCACCCACCCCGACCGCGTCGAACGGACTCTGCTGTCCGCACGAAACCACGGATGATCCAGGTGATCCAGGATGCCGCCCAACCGGGCGGGTCAACCGCGAGTCCCATTAAGAGGACAATGAACGCCCCTGTATATGTAGAGGATTAAATAGCACTGCGGTGGCCGACCCTTCCTGGCGCGCAACGCGCACGAGAAGGGGACACAACAATGAAGTCCCGATCACCGACAATCCCATCGCCCGGCTGTCGCGCGCGCTCGACCAGACCGGCGCCGTCATCTCGCGAGTCCGACCCGAGCAGGCGACGCTGCCGAGCCCGTGCCGCTCCTGGGACGGACTGCGAGGGGAGCCCAGAGCAAGGATCTTCACCCAGGTGTGGTGTCTTGCTCCGGGTGTCTTGAGATGTCTCTGTGCTGGCGCTCGTACCACCGGCTCGATGTCGGCCTGACCGGCGTAGGCGGCGTGCCAGCGTCCGTCTGCCTTGGCACGCCCGACTTCGGCCACGCCGGCCGGGTGCATCCGGCCTTCGCTCTCCAGGCGCTCGACATTGGTGGTGTGCACTCAGCCATTCATGCCACACACCGGTGTGCGCAACGGTCAGTTCCAACAGTTCGACAGCCATCATTCGTAGCCCCGCAGAACAACGCCCGCGTTGGACATAGGGATCCCACACCGAACGGACCCCTGCCGCGAAGCCCGCTCATGGATGTCGACACGAGCGGTTGTGCCGACTCAAGTCTGGTCCATGAGTTCGTCGAGCATGCCGTGCAGGTGGGCGGCGGCGAGCTCGACGTCGGTGTACTTGCGCTGGCCCGACCGGACCTCCGCGGCGAGGACGCCGCACCGGTGAACGTTCTC
>JAOPYH010000368.1 GCA_025964715.1 Streptosporangiaceae bacterium
CGCCGAGTGGTTCGGTGAGGCGCCCTCGAACGCCAAGGCCTGCCAGGAGACCAGCGACAAGAAGTTCTGCGAGACCTACCACGCCGCGGACAAGCAGTACTGGACCAACGTGCACTTCTGGAAGACCCCGATTCCGCAGTGCCTCGACGGCCGTACGAACGTCAAGTGCGTTGACTACACGGCGTGGACGCGCGCCTGGACGGAGATCAAGGGATGATCCGGCCGGACCGGTCCGCCGGCTCCGGCGGGCCGGTCCGCCGGCTCGCCGGCACGTTGCACCGGCGTCCGTGGCTGCGGCTGGCCGCCTTGCTGTCGGCCCCGCTGCTGTGGCTCATCGTGGCCTACCTGGGCTCGCTCGTTGCGCTCTTCGTCGCCGCGTTCTGGTCCACGGACGTGTTCACCGGCAACGTCGTCAAGCAGTTCACGACCCGCAACTTCCACGACCTCGTGACCATAGGCGTCTACCGCACGGTGACGCTGCGCAGCGTCATGATCGCCGTGCTGGTCACCATCGTCGACTTCGTCATCGCCTTCCCGATGGCGCTCTACATGGCCAAGATGGCCTCGCCGCGCGCGCGGCGGTGGATGGTCATCGCGATCCTCACGCCGCTGTGGGCCAGCTACCTCGTGAAGGCGTACGCCTGGCGGATCATGCTGTCCAACGGGGGCCTGCTGGACTGGGCGCTCAATCCGTTCGGCGGACATGGTCCCGGCTACGGGGTCCCGGCCACCGTGATCACGCTGGCCTACCTCTGGCTGCCGTACATGATCCTGCCGATCTACGCGGGGCTGGAGCGGCTGCCGAACAGCCTCCTGGACGCCGCCGGTGACCTCGGCAGCCGCACGCTGCGCACCTTCCGGACCGTGATCTGGCCCGTGGTCTTTCCCGCCGTCATCGCGGGCTCGATCTTCACCTTCTCCCTGTCACTGGGCGACTACATCACCGTGAAGATCGTCGGCGGTAAGAGCCAGATGATCGGAAACGTGGTCTATGACAACATCGGCGTGGCCAACAACCTGCCGTTCGCGGCCGCCGTGGCCACCCTGCCGGTGGCGGTCATGGTGATCTACCTGACGGCCGTACGGCGCACTGGCGCTCTGGAGAACCTATGACCCTCTCGCGGGGGGCCCGCATCGGGCTCCGGGTGGCCATGGCCGTGGGCCTCGGCGTCATCTATGTCCCGTTGCTGGTCGTACTGGCCAACTCGTTCAACGCGGACAGGTCGTTCAGCTGGCCTCCATCGCACCTGACCGGGCACTGGTGGTCGATGGCCGCCGGCAATGGCGGCGTGCGGACGGCGCTGTGGACCTCGGTCCAGGCGGGGCTGGTGGCGACACTCCTCGCCCTGGTCCTCGGCACGATGGTGGCGTTCGCCGTGCAGCGTTACGATTTCTTCGGCAAGGACACCATCTCGCTCCTGGTGATCCTGCCCATCGCGCTGCCCGGCATCGTCACCGGAATCGCGCTCAACAACGCCTTCCGGACCGTGCTGTCGCCGTTCGGCATCCAGCTCGGGCTGTTCACCGTCATCGTCGGACACTCCACGTTCTGCATCGTCACCATCTACAACAACGTGGTCGCCCGGCTGCGCCGCATGGGTGTCAACGTCGAGGAGGCCTCCGCGGATCTGGGCGCCGACACCTTCCAGACCTTCCGCTATGTCACCTTCCCGTTGATCCGCTCCGCATTGGTCGCCGGCGGCCTCCTGTCGTTCGCCCTGTCGTTCGACGAGATCATCGTGACCACCTTCACGGCCGGTGCGGGCGTGCAGACCCTGCCAATGTGGATCTTCAACAACCTGTTCCGGCCCAACCAGGCTCCGATCGTGAACGTCGTGGCAGCGGCCCTGATCGTGCTGTCCGTAGTGCCGATCTATCTGGCCCAGCGCGTCTCCGGCGACGACGCGCGGGTGATCTGATCCTTGGAGGACTTGCAGATGACTGACAAGCGCGTGACACGCAACTTCGTCAACGGCGAGTGGACGCAGGCGGCCGACGGCCGCACGACCGACCTCATCAGCCCCGTGACGGGCGAGGTCTTCGGCACCGCCCCGCTCTCGGATGCGGCCGATGTCGACGCGGCCGTCGAGGCGGCGGCCGGTGCCTTCGAGAGCTGGCGGGACTCGACGCCGGCCGAGCGCCAGCTGGCGCTGCTGCGCTTCGCGGACGCCATCGAGGCGCGGGCCGACGAGCTCGTGGCGGCCGAGTCCCAGAACACCGGCAAACCGCTGGGGATGACCCTCCAGGAGGAGATTCCCCCGATGGTCGACCAGATCCGGTTCTTCGCCGGGGCCGCGCGGGTGCTGGAGGGGCGGTCGGCGGGCGAGTACATGGCCGGCCACACCTCCATGATCCGCCGGGAGCCCATCGGGGTGTGTGCGCAGGTCACGCCGTGGAACTACCCGATGATGATGGCGGTCTGGAAGTTCGCGCCGGCCCTGGCCGCGGGGAACACCGTGGTGCTCAAGCCGTCCGACACGACGCCGGTGACCACCGGGATCCTGGCCGAGATCGCGGCGGAGTTCCTGCCGCCGGGGGTCTTCAACGTGGTCTGCGGCGACCGGGAGACCGGCCGCGCGCTCGTGCGTCACAAGATCCCGCAGATGGTGTCCATCACCGGCTCCGTCCGAGCGGGCATGGAGGTCGCGGCGGCCGCCGCGCAGGACCTCAAGAAGGTGCACCTCGAACTGGGCGGCAAGGCGCCGGTGATCGTCTTCGACGACGCCGATGTCGAGGCCGCCGCCGAGGCGATCGCCGTCGCCGGTTACTTCAACGCCGGTCAGGACTGCACAGCCGCGACCCGCGTGCTCGCCGGGCCGGGCGTGCACGACGACTTCGTCGCCGCACTCGCCGGGCAGGCGGCGCAGACCAGGACCGGGCAGCCCGATGACGAGGACGTGTTCTACGGGCCGTTGAACAACGCGTCCCAGCTCGAGCGCGTCTCCGGCTTCGTCGACCGGCTGCCCTCGCACGCGTCCGTACGCGCCGGCGGGGCCCGGAGCGGCTCCCGCGGGTTCTTCTACGAGCCCACCGTCGTGTCGGGACTCACCCAGGACGACGAGATCATCCAGAACGAGGTCTTCGGCCCGGTCATCACCGTGCAGCGGTTCGGCGACGAGGACGAAGCACTGCGCTGGGCCAACGGCGTCGAGTACGGACTCGCTTCCTCGGTATGGACCCGTGACCACGGCCGTGCGATGCGCATGGCCAAGCGCCTCGACTTCGGCTGTGTGTGGATCAACACGCACATCCCGCTCGTGGCCGAGATGCCGCACGGCGGCTTCAAGCACTCCGGCTACGGCAAGGACCTGTCGATGTACGGGTTCGAGGACTACACGCGCATCAAGCACGTGATGTCCAGCATCGAGTAGGCGGTCCGGAGCGGAAAGCTGCGAGATCACCGCCGTGATCTCGCAGCTTTCGCGTTCCGCAGGGCGGGGGACGTCAACCGGCGTTGTCGCCCCGCAGGCGCGAGGCCCATTCCAGGGAATGGCGGATGCCGTCCTCGATGCCGTATTCCGGTTTCCACTGGAGCAGTTCTTCGGCCTTTGTGGACTTTATGTAGGCGCCGATGACATCGCCCGGCCGGGCCGGCGCGTCCTCCACCGCGAAGCCGCCGACGACGGCGCGGAACGCGTCGACGAGTTCGCGCACGGTCGTGCCGTCACCGGTCCCCAGATTGATGACCTCATACCGGCTCGTGGCCTCCGTGGGGACCACGGCGTCGAAGCGGGTGGCGGCGGCCAGGAAGGCCCTGGCGATGTCCCAGACGTGGATGTAGTCCCGGATCGCCGTGCCGTCCCGGGTGGGCCAGTCCACACCGGTGATCCGGAAGGGCGTGCCCGCCTCGTGGCACTCGATCATCTTGCCCAGCGCATGTGAGGGGCGACGGTGCTGCAGTCCCGTGCGCATCTGCGGGTCGGCCCCGATGGGGTTGAGGTAGCGCAGTGAGATGGCACGCAGGTCGTAGGCCCTGGTGAAGTCCTCGAGCAGCAGCTCGGCCATCATCTTGGAGCGCGTGTAGGGGTTCTGCGGCTCCAGGGCCGAGGCCTCGCTGACGGACAGGTCCGGCTCGGGCCCGTACATCCCGGCCGTCGACGCGAAGATCATCCGCCCACAGCCGTTCCGCAGCAGATGCTCGGCGAGCGCGATCGTACGGACGACGTTGACCTGGTAGTACCGAAGCGGATCGGTGACCGATTCGGGGACCACGATGAGCGCCGCGCAGTGAATGGCGACCTCGATGTCCGGATGAGCCGTGAAAATCTCGTCGATGAGCTCGCCGTCGCCGATGTCGCCCTGATAGAAAACCCGGCCCTCGGTGAATGCGGAACGGCCGGTGATGAGGCTGTCCAGCACCACCGGTGTGATTCCACGCTCGACGAACGCCGACGCTATCGTGCTCCCGATGAAACCGGCTCCGCCGGTGATCAGCACTTTCACCATTGCCCCCTGGGAACTGGCCCTCGGATCGGTCAAGGCACAGCTTCGGCAGGCCGCGGCGGGTCGGTCAACGGCGTTCGTGGTAAATGACCGGGTTCGGCCGCCGTGCGAACCTATGCCCCCGGTGCGGCGTAACCGCGCGGGCGGGAGAGCAGGTGTGAGCCGGGCCGCCCGAGTACAGCGTTTGCGGGATCCGTTCTCGCCCGCAGGGCGTCATGGTCGGAGGATGTGCCCCATCCGCGTGCTGCTCGTCGACGACCATGCGCTGTTCGCCGAGGCCCTGTCCGCCCGGCTGAGCCGGGAGCCCGGCCTGCTGATCCTGCCGATCGCCGTGGACCTCCGCCGGGCCTTCGCCCTCGTCGCCACGGAGCAGCCGCACGTCATCGTGCTCGACATGATGCTCGGCGCGGAGAACGGGCTCGAGGTGCTCGACCACGTCCAGCGCCGGCATCCGGACATGCGGGTCGTCGTGTTGAGCGCGATGAGCGACGTGGACGCGATCGTGCACGCCGTACGGCGCGGCGCGGTGGGCTGGCTGTCCAAGACGGAGGGAGCCGACCTCGTGGCGCGGGTGATCAGGAGCGTCGCGCGGCGCGGCGGGTGGATCCCACCGGACCTCCTCGGGGACGTGCTGCGCCGGTTGCGGACCAGGGAGGAAGAGCCCAACGCCGGCTCCCGGCTGCCGGCCGGGCTGACACCGCGCGAACGCGAGGTGCTGCAGTGCATGGTTGACGGGCTCAACCGGGCCGAGATCGCCGGGCGTCTGGGCCTCTCGGCGAACACGGTCCGTACGCACACCCAGAACCTGCTGGCCAAGCTCCACATCCACTCCGCACTCGAGGCCATCACGCTGGCGATGCGGGCCGGCATGCGTCCGAGCAGCGGCGATGACCGGTAGCGCGGCGGACCGCAGGCCCCGAGGTCCGTCCAGGGCGGAGCCCACACCGCAAATGACGTAGCGGGCCATCACCTCATTGGGTGATCCGGGTCACGGCGCCGCTCCCTACGCTCGGCGCAACGGTCCGTATTCCGGAGCGGCTTCACAAAGGCGAGGGGTCAGCGGTGGAGATAGACGAGGTCGTGGCGCGCGTCCTACGCCGGTACTGGCCACTACTGCTGATCATGACCGTGCTCCCCGTGCTCGTCGTGGGGGCCGTGCTGCAGGGCCAGGCACCGACCTACGTCGGCGCGACGCGGCTGAACGCCAGCAACAACCCCCAGGACGCCCTGTCCGGTGACTCCGGGGTCAGCACCGTCGTGAGCCAGGTGAAGGCGTACGCGACCAGCCAGGATGTGCTCGCCCAGGTGATCCGCCGGCAGGGGGTGGCCCGCCGGCCGAAGGACGCGGCGACGCACATCGAGGTCACCGCGCTGGGCTCCTCGACCGTGGTGGAGCTGACCCTCACCGACCGCGACCCGGGCGTCGCCCGCAAGCTCACCGGAGCGCTGGCCACGCAGGTCGTACGGCAGATCAACGAGTCCAACATGGCGAGCCTGGACAGCCAGCTACAGAAGATCGACAAGCAGATCAGTGACCTGAACGGGCAGCTCAGCAGGGCCACACAGCGTCTCGCCGACAACCCGCTCAGCATCTCCGCCTCGAACACCAAGGAGCGCCTGCTCGGGGAGATCTCCGATCTGCGGGCGGACCGCAACGACCTGCGGACCAGGCTGGCCACGGCCGGGCAGGCCAGGATCGTGCAGCAGGCAGTGGTCGGCCCCAAGAGCGCGGGTTCCACCGTTCTGCTGATCCTCTCGGGCCTGGTCGGCCTGCTCGCGGGCATCCTGATCAGTGTTCTCGCCGAGACGTTCCGGCCCACCATCCCGGGGCCGCAGCGCGTCGCGAAGCGCTTGGGCGTGCCGCTCCTCGGCTACGCGGACAAGGGACCGGCCCGGCTCACCGACACGGGACGCCGCGTCCGGCTGGCCGCCAGGCGTGCGGGCGTCCCCCAGGTGACGCTGGTCGGCACCGGGGGCGGCCCGGTGCCCGCGCCGCTGGTCTCGGCGATCGCCGCCGCGGTGTACGGCGACGTCGGCAAGGTGGTCGGGACCGAGTCGCACAGCACACCACGACCCGGAGGCACTCGGGACGGCGGCGAAGACGTCGACCTGCCGGGACGGCTCGACCACCTCAACGGCTCCTCGCGCGAGTTCGCGGACGGCGCCGCGGACCGGCCTGCCGACGGCCCTGGTGACGGCTCTGCCGACGGTGACCCGTACGCGTCCCCTTCGGCGCCGGGTACGGCCGGCAGGTCCGTCGTCCGCAGCCATCCCGCGGTCGTCGGCCGGCGCGCCGCCGAGGTCGCGCCCGCGGCCGGGCAGCCGTCGGCGGCGCGGGCCACGCACGTGCACGCATTCGAAGACATGGACCCGGGAACCGACACCCAGTCGGTCGGTGTGGTGGCGGTGGCAGGCCCGGTGACCCGGCTCGCGGAGCTCGAAGCGATCCGCGACCTGGTGACCGCGTCCGGCTGGCCGCTGCTCGGGGTCATCGCCACTTCCCGCCGACTCAGGGGCTGAGCAGACATGGCCAACAACACCGTCCCTTTCACCGTTCCGTCGTTCGCGGGTGAGGCCGCGGACGCCGTGGTCAAGGTGCTGGACTCCGGCTGGGTGACCACCGGGCCCCAGACCGCGGCGTTCGAGCAGGACTTCGCCGACTACCTCAGCACAGCGCAGACCCCCGCGCATCCGGAGACGGCAGCGCGGAAGTCTCCGGTCCAGGTGGTCGCCGTGGCCTCCTGCACCAGCGCGATCGAGCTCTGCCTGCGGGCCATGGACCTCCCGCCGGGGTCGGCGGTCCTCACCCCGAGCCTCACCTTCTGCGGCGCTGTGAACGCGATCCTGCACGCGGGCCACCGGCCCGTCCTGGTGGACATCGACGAGGACACTCTCGTGCCCTCCGTACGTACGGTCGCCGCGGCGGCCGCACGGGTCAGGCCGGCCGCGATGGTGGTGCAGAACCAGGGCGGCTACCCGGTGGACGTGCCGGCGCTGACCGAGGCGGCCGGGCTGGACCACCGGCGGGTGGTCGAGGACGCGGCGCACGGGCCCGGAGCCGCGCGCGACGGGGTCCGCGTCGGTGCCCGGTCATACGCGGCGTGCTTCAGCTTCTACGCGACCAAGAACATGCCCATCGGTGAGGGCGGCGCCATCGCCACTGACGACGAGGAGCTCGTCGACAGGCTCCGCGCCATGCGGCTGCACGGCATGAGCAAGGACTCCTGGCGGCGTTATCACCCCGGCGGCAGCTGGCGCTACGACGTCCGCGACATCGGCCTCAAGGCGAACATGACCGACATGCAGGCGTGCATCGGGCGCGCCCAGCTCGCCGCGCTGCCGGAGTGGCAACGGCGGCGGGCCGAGCTGGTCGGCCGCTATGACGAGGCCCTCCGCGACCTGCCCGGACTGGTCCTCCCCCAGCGGCCGGCCGGTGGCACGGGCACCGCGACGCTGACCCACGCCTGGCATCTCTACCAGGTCAGGGTCCCCGGCCGTGACGCCATGATCGCCGAACTCGAGGGCGCCGGCGTGGCGACGTCCGTGCACTTCATCCCGGTCCACCACATGACCGCCTACCGGTCGCTGCTCGGCCCGCAGGAGTGCGCCACCGTGCCGGTGACCGACGTCGTGGCCGAGGAGCTGCTCTCGCTTCCGCTCTACCCCGCCCTCACCGCCGACGGCCAGGACAGAGTGATCGCCGCCCTGTCGGCGGCGCTCCGTGCCCGCAGCTGAAATGCGCGGGTACGTGCGGAGGCGCGGGACCCGGCCCCTCGGCGAGCCCGCCCTGATCATCGGGGCGGGGCCGGCGGGGCAGGCCCTCGCCAGGGAGCTCTGCGGCGAAGACACGGAACTGAGGCCGATCGGGTTCCTCGACGACGACCGCCCCCACACGGCTGCGGGGCTTCCCGTGCTCGGCCGTACGGACGAGCTGGAGGAGGTGGCCGGCCGCACCGGGGCACGGACGGCGGTGCTGGCCGTACCGGCGATGGCCCAGGCCCAGGTCGCGGTGCTCGCCGAGCGGGCGTGGGCGGCCGGGCTGCTCGTACGGTATCTGCCCCAGGGGCACGGGCCCGTCCGCGTCCGGGACCTGCGCGACCTGCGGCTTTCGTGGCTCCTGGGCCGCGAGGAGGTCCGGATGGACGACGACCGGGCACGGCGGCTGGTCACGGATCGCCGCGTCGTGGTCACCGGCGCCGGCGGGTCGGTCGGGTCGGCCCTCTGCCGGCAGATCGGGCGGCTCGGCCCCGCCACGCTCGTCCTGCTCGACGAGGACGCCGGCGGCCTCGACCGGGTACGGCGGGAGGTCACCGGGCCCGGCCGGCTGAACCTCGACCAGGTCACGGTGGCCCGGGCGGACGTACGGGACCGCCGGCACGTGCAGGACCTGTTCGGGCGGACGCGGCCGGAGCTGGTCTTCCATGCCGCGCAGCAGCACTGCCTGGCGTCCTCGGAACAGCGGCCGTGCGAGGCGGTGCGCACGAACGTCCTCGGCACCCGCCATGTCGTGGACGCCGCCGTCCGGCACCGGACCGAACGGCTGGCACTCGTCTCCTCCGACAAGGCCGCGGACCCGTCCTCGGTCCTCGGCGCCACCAAGCGGCTGTCGGAGCTGGTGCTGCATACGGCGGTGGGCGGGCCCACCTGTTTCGCCGCGATCCGATGCGGTGACGTGATCGGCTCGCCCGGGTCCCTGCTGTCGGTGCTCGCCGGCCGGATCGAGCGGGGAGAGCCGGTCACGATCACGCATCCGGAGGTCGCCCGGCACTTCATGACGGCCGAGGAGTCGGCGGGGCTCGTGCTCGAGGCGGCCGCGCTCGCCGAGGAGGCCGAGACGTTCGTCCTGGACGTGGGCGAACCGGTGCCCGTGCTGGACCTGGTCTACCGCTATGCGGAGCTGCTGCGGCTCCCGGAGGTCATCGTCCGGTTCAGCGGCCTGGGCCCCGGCGAGAAGCTCGCGGAAAAGGTGTTCTCCGACGGCGAGCACCGGGTCGCTACCGCCCACCCGAAGATCTGGGCCAGCCGGCCGGCGCCGGCGCCTACGGGCCTGGCCCGGCTCCTGGATCTGCTGTGCATCGCGGCCGACGTCGACGACGACGCGGAGGTGCGGCTGCTGCTCCGGCGGCTGCTCCCCGAATATCAGCCCCCGCGCCGCCCCGAGCCCGCGGTGTCCGCGCCGCCGGGGGGCGGCACCGTCTCGACGCGACCGGAACGTGCCGGTCCGTGATGGAGGTGTCATGAGCAAGCTCCGGGTGGCGACGGTCATCACGCGCTTCAACGGGGGCGCGGGCCAGGTGGCCCTGAACGGCGCGCTCGCCCTCCGCCGGGACTCCTATGAGGGCACCGTGGTCACCGGCGGCGTCGGCATCGACAGCAAGGCGAGCGGCTCTGGCGAGTTCGAGGCCGGCGCCGAGGTGCTGTACGGCGACGCGGCCCTCACTGCGGCGGCGGCCGGCGACCTGACCGCGCAGGCGCACGCCGGCGGCCTGGAGATCGTGCAAGTACGGAGCCTCGTCCCGCAGATCTCGCCGCGCGACGACCTCGCGGCGCTGCGGACGCTGACCAGGGTGCTGGCCGAAGGCGGTTACGACGTCGTGCACACCCACAGCGCCAAGGGTGGCGTCATCGGCCGGATCGCGGCGGCCCGGGCCGGGGTACCGCGGATCGTGCACACCTGGCACGGGTTCCCGTTCAACGAGTTCCAGTCGCTCCCTCGCCGGCGGGCCTACATCGGCCTGGAGCGGCTCGCGGCCCGGCACACCGACGCCTTCCTCGCCATCGGCTCCGAGACCGTGACCACCGCGCTCCGGCTGAAGCTCGCGACCGCCGACCGGATCAGGCTGTCCTGGCCGGCCGTGGAGGTGGCCGCGTACGCCGCTCCGGGTGGCACCCGGGCGCAGGCCCGCCGCCGGCTGGACCTGCCGCTCGGCGTCAAGATCGTCGGCTCCGTGGGGCGGCTCACCTTCCAGAAGGGCCCGGAGATCTTCGCCAGGGCGATCGCCCGGCTGCCCGAGGACGTGTTCGGGCTGTGGGTCGGCGGCGGGCCGATGGCCGGCGAGCTGGCCAGGCTGACCGCGAAGCTGGGCCTCCAGGACCGGATGCGCTGGCTCGGTCACCGCGACGACGTGGCCGACGTGCTTCCCGCCTTCGACGTGATGGCGATGGCCAGCCGGTGGGAGGGGCTTCCCTGCGTGCTGGTCGAGGCCATCGGCGCCGGCATTCCGCTCGTCGCCACTGCCGTCCCCTCGAACCAGGATCTCGTCCAGGCGGGTGAGACGGGGCTCCTCGTACCCCCTCAGGATCCGGACGGGCTCGCGGCCGCGATCGCACACATGCTCGACGACCCGGCCCGGGCCGGCCGGATGGCCGAGCGGGCCCGGGACCGGCTGGGTGAGTGCTTCTCGCCGGACTTCCTCGGCTCGGTGCTGGAGGAGACCTACCACGGCACGAGCCGGCGGCCGCGCGGCAGGACCGGCTGAGCCGTGCGCGGGCGCTGGGCGAAAGAGATAGGCCAAAGAGATGGGCGAAAGACCTGAGGAGGTGACAGGGTGACACGCGCTCCCGCATGGGCCGCACCGCACACCGCTGTGCGCGCCGCGTCGAAGCCGGCGCGGGCACCTGAGCCGCCGCGAGGACCCGCGCGGCCGGACCGGCCCAGGTGGTCCCTGGCGGCCGTCGTGGTCGTCGTCGCCATCGCCTCGCTGCCGCTGCTGGTGCCGGCCGGCCTGCCTCCCGGGCCCGGCAACACCGGAATCCCCGATCTCCTGCTGGTCGCGCTGCTGCTCACCACGGTCCTGTGGGCCGGGAGCGGCGGGTACGCGTTGTACTGGCCGTTCCTGGTGCCGACGCTGCTCACCCTCATCGCGGGCGGGCTGTCCGCGATCGTCATGGGCGCCGGAGCGCTCACGCTGGCCAAGGATCTGTTCGTGCTGTTCTGGGCGGTCGCGATCGCCAACCTGGGCCGCGAGACCCGGTTGCTGACCACGGCCTTCAAGGCCTGGGCCTACATCGGCACCGGCTACGCCGCCATCCTGATCTTCAGCTACGTCGCCGGGATCGATGCCATATCCGGGCAGACGGCCGTCGGAGGAGCGCGGTCGAACTTCACCTTCGGCGACGCCAACTATGCCTCCAACTACTTCATCTGCACGTTCTTCGTGCTACGCGCCGCCCAGGTGCCACGGCGGCCGCCGGCCCGCTATGCGTGCTGCGCCATCCTGCTGACCGCGGAGATCCTGACCGGCTCCAACGGCGGGGCGCTGGCGCTCGGCTGCGCACTCATCGCCGGGTACCTCATCCGGCTGGTGCGGGAGGGAAAGGCGCAGCAGGCCGTCGCCGCCGCGGCACTGCTGGGGCTGGCCGCCGGGGGTGTCGCCATCGTCTTGGGCCAGACCGACTATCGCGCCGGGATCGCCAGGCTGAGCGAGTACTCCCCCATCCTGCGCGACTCGGTCGGACGGATCACGGGTGAGAGCTCGAACTCGCGCGGCGCCGTGCTGTCGGAGTCGACGAAGCTGCTCGTCCATCAGCGGCATCCCCTGGTCGGCATCGGGCCGGGCCAGACCGAGACGCAGATGCGCGTGGGGCAGGCGCCCTACGTTCGCGAAGCCCACAACGATTACGTCGCGGCGGTCCTCGAGCGCGGTGTGCTGGGCGGGTTCGCCCTCGTCGTGCTGCTGGCCGCGCTGCTGCTGAGATGCGTACGGATCTCCCGCCGAGGCGCGCTGGCGCCGGAATACGCCGCGATAGTGCCGAGACCCGAACTGCTCGGCGCGATGGTGCTCGCGATGCTGGTGTCCTCTTTCTTCTACGAAACCCTCCACTACCGGCACGGCTGGGCGTTGTTCGGGCTTATCGCCGCCCTGGAGATCTGGGGCGTCCGGGCCGGTAAGGGGGTGCGGCCGTGAGCACCGAGATCGCCGGCCCGACGCCGGTCGAGCCCCTCACCGGACCCGTCAAGCCCGTCAAGCCGGTCAAGCGGCGCACCGGCCGGCTCGGCCGCGTCGGCGCGCTCATGGCCGGCAACATCGCCGGCCGCATCGGCGCGCTCGGCGCCCTGGGACTCGCCACCGTGCTCGTCGCCCGGGCCGGCGGACCGGCTCTGGTCGGCGGCTTCACGCTCGTGCGGATCCTGCCCGGCGTCGTATCCCATCTGGCCAACTGCGGCCTGCCCGGCGCGGCGCCGTACTTCCTGGTCAAACAGGACTACGACCAGGCGCGTGTCCGGCCCACCCTCGCCGTCCTGACCGTTGGCGGCGCCTGCGTGGCCGCGCTGTCGTGGCTCCTGCTGAGCCCACTGCTGTACGGCCTGTTCTTCGAGTCGTTCGGGCACGGCGTCGCGCTGGCCGCCGCGGTGCCCTGTTTCACCCAGGGCTTCGTCTCGGTGGGCCAGCGGCTGCTGCAGGGCACCGGTGACATGCGGGGCGCCAGCCTCGCCATCGCCGTCGAGGAGGCCGTCTATCTCCCGATGTACCTGCTGCTGCTGGTCGCGTGGTACGGCATGGGGATGGTGCTCGCCGGCCTGGTGCTGGCCGACGTCGCCGCGGCCGCGTGGATCGCCGTACGGCTCTGGCGGCGCGGCTTCTTCGCCGGGTGGAGCCGCCCCGACCCGCGGCTCGGCCGGAAGATCGCCGGGTACGGCATGCGCGGGCAGATCGGGAGCCTCATCGACCTGCTGAACCTGCGGCTGGACGTGGCCTTCCTCGGCGCGATGGCCGGCCCGGCGGCGCTCGGGGTCTACACCGTCGCGAGCAAGTTCGCCGAGCTGGTGCAGCTCCCCGGGCTGGCGGTGAACTACGTCCTCTACCCGGACTTCGCCAACCAGGACCGGGCCACGGCCGGGCGGCGAACGGCCCGGCTCATCCTGCCGGCGCTGGGGGTGTCCGTGCTGGCCGCGCTGGTGCTGGCCCTCCTGACCGGCTTCGTGCTGCCGCTGCTGTTCAGCCAGGCCTTCGACGGCGCCGTCCGGCCGACCTACATCCTGCTCTGCGGACTTGCCACCTTTGGGGTATCCGGACTGGTCATGGCCTATATGTACGGAGTGGGCCGGCCGGGTGCGGCCTCCATGGCGCAGGGCGTAGGGCTCATCGCGACCGTGGTGCTCGACCTGATCCTGATCCCCCGCCACGGCACGACGGGGGCCGCCATCGCCTCCGCCATCTCCTACACCGTGACGACCGTGGTGGTGCTCGGCTACTTCGCGCACATCCACCGGAGGACGGCATGAACCCGACGAACGGCATCGCCGGCCCACCGCCGCGACCCATCGTGCCCTGGGACGGCAGGCCGCCCAGCCGGGGACGGCGCGTGCTCGACGCCGCGGGCGCCGTGACGGCCCTCGTCCTGCTCGCCGTGCCCATGGTCGTGATCTATCTGCTCGTACGGACGACCAGCCACGGCCCCGGGCTCTTCCGCCAGGTCCGGCTCGGGCAGGGCGGCCGGCCGTTCCGCTTCTACAAGTTCCGGACCATGCGCGCCGGGGTGGGCGGGCTCACAGTGACCGCCAACGGCGATCCCCGGCTGACCAAGGTCGGCAAGGTGCTGCGGAAGCTGTCCCTCGACGAACTACCGCAGCTGTGGAACATCCTGCGTGGTGACATGACCATCGTCGGACCGCGCCCGGAGACCCCCGATCTGGCCGTGCACTATCCGGCGGACCTGCGGTGGGTCTTCGACTTCCGGCCCGGCCTGACCGGCCCGTCCGAGGTCCGGTTCCGTGACTTCGACGTGCTCGGTCCCGGTGAGGAGGTGGACCTGCGGGTCTACATCCAGCGCATCGTGCCGGCCCGGGTCGCCGTGGACGCCGTTTATCTGTGCCGTCCCTCCATGGGAGCGACGCTGATGGCGATCCTGGACACGGTGCGCCACCTGCTCGGCCTCAAGGTCGCGCCGCTGCCGGGCGCGGAGCCGGAGTCCGGGACGCCGCCGAGGCCACCGGCGCCCAATCCGCCCATCGAAGCGACCGGGACCCCGGCCGCCGAGTCGAACCCGGCCGGATGACACGGACCGGGGAGAAGGTCATAAATCCGGGCAAAGCCTTTCCGCACCGGCACAATGTGGCCACTCGCGGTGAGAGGTGCGGATCTCCTTTATGGTCAGGTTATTGCGGGCGGCCTCATCGCCTTCCAAGCCGGGGAGCATCCGGATGAGAAAACGCACCCTCATATGGATCACAGTCTGCATCGCTTCTTTCGCCGCCTACTTCGCATTTCCCCGAGGCGGCACCACGCACCCGAAGACCTCTGAGGCGGCGGACCGGTCGGCCGGCGCCGCGGCCCTTCCGAGCGCCGCGAGTGGCGGCCCGAGCGCCACGGGGGGCCAGGCCGGCCTCGCGGGCCGGATGCACGGCCGGACCGATGCCAAGGCGACCGGCCGGGTGTCCGGAGCGGTCAAGCCCGTGCCCACCAAACACCTGGCGCTGAACAGCTCGCAGGCCGACTGGGCCAAGCTGACCTCGCTCGGCTACAACGTCTTCGACGTGGCCCCGCAGGAGGATCAGATCAACTCACTGCCGCGCGGCGGCGAGGCCATGCTCTGGGTGGGCGCCTACTCCTGCGACGGCACCTACCAGGTGTCCTACGACGCCTTCACCGACCTGGTGGACAAACTCGGCCGCAACCCCAAGGTGTACGGCTGGTATCTCGCCGACGAGCCCGATCCGAAGGCCTGTCCGGCGGTCGTCTCCGAGATCAGGAAGCGCGCCGACTATATCAACGAGCACGCCCCCGACCAGCTGGCCTTCATCTCGGCCACGGACTACGACTACCGGCCGTTGCGGCCGCAGAACACCCATGTGGACCTGATCGGGCTGGACCCCTATCCATGCTTCGGGCAGACCCGCCACTGCGACATGGGGGAAATCGACCGGCTGGTGAACGGCGCGCTGGCCGGTGGCATTCCGCTGGACGTGATCGTGCCCGTCTTCCAGACCTTCGGACAGGAATGCTCGCGCGGCATGAAGGCGACCTGGCTGCCCACCGAGGCCGAGCTGCGGCAGATCCTGGCCCGCTGGAGAGCGCTCGTGCCCGAGCCGGTGTTCGACATCAGCTACTCCTGGGGACGGCAGGAGCAATGGGCCTGCCCCACGCTGAGCGAGGCCAACGGCACGGGAGGTCAACCGGACCTGCAGGCCATCATGAAGGCGCACAACCACAGCTCCACCGCCCCCGCGCCGGGAGGCGGCCAGGGGACCACCAGCCCCAGGCCGCCGACCCCCTGCACCCCTGTCAAGGCAGAAGCCACTCCCCAGTCTCGACGCTGACCAGGCCGTGCCGGGCGGCCTCGATGACCGCCTCTCGTTGTGAGTGCACGCCTAGCTTGGTAAGCACGCTCTGCACGTGACTGCGGGCCGTGCTGCGGGTCACCCCCATCGCCCTGGCGAGCGCCACGGTCGACTCGCCGCGGGCCAGGCGGGTCAGCACCTCACGCTCACGGGGCGTGAGGAACCGCGCCACCTGCTGCGCCGGGTTACGGGGCCGGCCCGCGACGGGATGGCGGTCGCCACCGTCGCGCTCGAGGACGAGCTCGCCGGCGTGCACCCGGGTGAGGAGCGCGACGATGTCATCGGCCTGCTGCCCCTTGTGCGCGAACCCGCGTACGCCGGCGCTCAGACCCGCGTCCACGCTCTCCTTCTCCAGAAAGCCGGACAGGACGACGAAGCTGGTGGCGGGACCGGCCGCACGAAGCTCGGCCATGCGCCCGAGCACGGTCCCGGTGGGAAAGCACAGATCGATCAGGCAGACGTCGACGGCCCGCGTTCGCAGCACCATGAGCGCGTCGCCGGGGTCGTACACGACCCCGGCGACGCTGTGCCCGGCACGGGCCAGCACGAAGGCGAGCGAGTCGGCGAAGACCGCGTGGTCGTCGCAGATGAGGACCCTCATCACCCCTCCGGCCCCGGCATCGCCGCCGGCATCAGCATGCGTACACCCGCTCCGCCCATCTCGCCACGCCGGATCTCCAGGCTGCCCCCGTAGCCGGAGATGAGGTCGTGCACGATCCCCAGGCCCAGCGAGGCCGGCCCGGCCGAACCCGGGCCGAAGCCCGGCCCGTCGTCGTCCACCCGAATGGAGATCCAGCCACCTTCCGCTCGTACCCGGACGTCCACCTGGTGCGCGGCGGCCCGGCACGCGTTGTCCAGGACGTTGCGTACGGCCCGCCACAGCGACAGCGAGTCCATATAGGCCCAGGCGGGCTCGGCGTCGCAGCCGACGCGGCAGGGCGTGGCCAGGCGCAGCCCGGACACCACCTCGGCGACCAGGTGGTCGACCCGGACCCGCTCCGGTGCGGGCAGCCCCTGCGGCTCACTGTCGTCCTCGAGCTGCCGCAGCAGGTGATCCAGCCACCTGGTCTCGCCGAGCAACTGGTCGATGCGCTCCCTGCTCTCGTGACCGACGTCGTCCGACACGGCGACGGCCGAGGCCAGCATGATGATGGTGCCGAGCTCGTGACGGATGTCGTGCCGAAGCCGGCGCCGCCGTAGTAGGGGGTCGCCCGATCCGAGCCCGGCCTCCGTGACCTCCGGCGGACCTGGCACGGGAACCGCCCGGCCGGCGGCCGGCCCGTTCATCGTCGTCATCGAAAGACCCCCGTACGTAAACAAGCGACCATGGAGACCGTCACTCTGTAAGTCGCTCATGTCCACCCAAATGTCCGCAAGGAACCAAAGAATGGCCGGAAGTGGTCAGGTCATTACCTAACGTAAACCTCTGCGCATATCCGAGCGTCTGGATAGCCATATGGGCGGGGTTGTGACGCATTTCCGCACGGGCTTTTTTTGTGCGCCGCCATGGCCGGTCAGCGCGCAAGCCTTCATACGCACGGCGTAGCCCTCTTGCGCATTCCGGCTGGTGTGGATCCGGCGGGCTGAGGCGACAGTCGAGAGATGCCGACAGCGACTTTCCTAGGACATGCCGGCCTCGCGGTGGAAGGCACGGCGTTTCGCTTGCTCGCCGACCCCTGGCTGGCCCCCACGGGCGCGTTTCTCGGCGCCTGGCATCAGTACCCGCGTAACGACCACCTCGACGTGACATCCCTGGTGGACGTGGACTGGGCGGCCGTCTCGCACGAGCACCTCGATCACTTCGATCCGTGGGTGCTCGCCCGGCTCCCGGCTCGAGCCCAGGTCCTGATTCCGCAGTACCCCGGTCCGGCCTTCCGCGACCGGTTGCTGGTGGCGGGCGTGCAACGGGTCATCGAGATCCCGGCCTGGGAGAGATTCCCACTGGACAATCGTGGATCCTGGATAACCGCGATTCCAGAAATCTCACCTATGTGTCATGACGCCGCATTTCTCATCGTGGTGGACGGCCACGCCATATTGCATTGCAATGACGCTCGCCTGACGGCCTCCCAGGTGCGCCGGGCCAAGCACATGGCCGGGGACAGGCTCGACATCATGGCCCTGCAGACGGCGGGAGCCTCGTGGCATCCCATCTGCTACGAGTATCCGCCCGACGAGCTCGCCCGCCGGTCCATGGACAAGCGGGTCTCCAAGCTGCGCGCCGTCCAGCGGCTGGTGCGCCAGGCCAAGCCCGACCTCGCCGTGCCCTTCGCCGGCCCGCCGTGTTTCCTGGGCGAGGAGGTCGAACACCTGAACTGGGTGCTCCGGCAGCGCGACGGCGCCTTCTGCGACGCGGAGGTGAGCGCGGAGTGGCTGCGCGAGCACCTGCCCGCCCAGCGATGGGCCACGTTCCGGCCCGGTGACCGCATCGATTTCGCTACCGGAGAGGTGACGCCGGATCCGGTCTCAGCGCGGTTCAGCTTCGCCGACGAGGCGCGGGCGGACTACCTCGCGAGGTACGCCGCGGACCGCGAGGAGTCCATCGGGGCCGAGCTCGCGAAGTTCCCCGAGCCCGGCCCCGGCCTGTACGAACGGTTCGTCGAGCACTTCGAAGGGCTGGGGCGGCTCAGCGGCTACTTCCTCACGCAGATCAACATGCTGGTCCGGTTCGAGATCACCGGGCCGAACGGCGGCACCTGGGACGTCCGCATGACCGCCGACGGCCTCGTGGCCGGGCACGCCGATCCGGCCGGCAAGCCGGATTACCGGATCACCACGGCGGGCCGCTGGCTCGACGGGGTCCTCACCGGTGCGATCGCCTGGGAGGACCTGCTCATCTCCTTCCGGCTGAGCCTCTATCGCGATCCCGATGTCTACAACGACTACCTCATCGGGCTGCTCAAGCACGCCAACGCGCCGGCCCTGCAGGCGATCGAGGACTACGAGACCCGCCGGGACGAGTCGGCTCGCATCGTGATCCGGGCCAACGGGCAGGAGTTCGAGATCTCGCGGTACTGCCCGCACGCCGGCGAGGACCTGTCCGTCGGAGCCATCGTCCGGGACGGCCGGTTGCAGTGCCTGGCGCACAACTTCGCCTTCGACCTGGCCACGGGGGAATGCGTGAACGCCCGCTGCTCCCCGCTGGCCACCAGGCGACTACTCCCGGACGGCGTCCCCGGCGGTGTTCCGAGCGCCGCGGCCGGCGGTCTGCCCGGCGGCGTCCCGCACGCGGCCGTGCACGCCATGCCGCAGCCGCAGCCGCAGCCGCAGGTCAACGGGGCAGCGGCCGGGATCGGCGTCGCGGCCATGAACGCGAGCGTGCAAGGCATGACGGGGCCTCATCAGGGCCGCAATTCGGCGTAGAGCTCCTGGGCCTTGGTCCTGAGGCCCTTCTTGATGACGCCCCAGCGGTCCGGATCGCCCTTGATGATGGCCTGGGCGAGGTCCTTGATCTGCTCGAAGTCGGCGTGCGGGGGGATCGGCGGGATGTCGGGATCGGTGTGGATGTCCAGCACGACCGGACCGTCGGCCCGGATGGCGCGGTCCCACGCGGGCCCGACCGCGTCGGGTTTTTCCACCTCGATCCCCTCCATGCCGAGCGACCTGGCGAACGACGCGTACGACACGTCCGGCAGCGTCTGCGACTCCTCGAACTTGGGCGCGCCGGCCATCCCGCGCATCTCCCACGTCACCTGGTTCAGGTCGTTGTTGTGCAGGACCGCCACCACGAACCTGCGATCGGCCCAGCGCGAGACGTAGCGCTTCACCGTGATGAGCTCGGCCATCCCGTTCATCTGCATGGCCCCGTCACCGGCCAGTGCGAAGACCGGTCGCTCCGGGCACGCGAACTTCGCACCGATCGCGTAGGGCACCGCGCAGCCCATGGTGGCCAGCGTCCCGGACAGCGATCCGCGCATGTCGTCCCGGAAGCGCAGATCCCGCGCATACCAGTTCGTCGCGGAACCGGAGTCGGTGGTCACGATGGCGTCCTCGGGCAGCCGGCGGGACAGCTCCCAGAACGGCAGCATCGGGTTGATCGGGTCCGCCGCCACGTGGGCCTGCCGTTCCACCGTGTCCCACCAGCGCTCGACACCCTGCTCGATCCGCTCCCGCCAGGAGCGGTCGGTCTTGCGCCGCAGCTTGGGGATGAGCGCGCGCAAGGTCTCAGCGGCGTCCCCGATCAGCGGCACCTCGACCGGATAGCGCAGCCCGATCAGCCGGCCGTCCACGTCGATCTGGACCGCTCGGGCCTCGCCGAACTCCGGCAGGAACTGGCTGTACGGGAAGTTCGAGCCGACGATGAGGAGCGTGTCGCAGTCACGCATCAGCTCATAGGACGGTCTCGTGCCCAGGAGCCCGATGGCCCCGGTCACGAAGGGCAGGTAGTCCGACAGCACGTCCTTGCCCAGGAGCGCCTTGGCGATCCCGGCGCCGGTCAGTTCGGCGACCTCCACCACCTCGTCAACCGCCCCCCGGGCCCCCTGCCCGACGAGCATGGCGACCCGCTCACCATTGTTGATGACCTCGGCGGCACGGGCGATCTCGTGGTCCGGAGCGCGCGTGATCGGACGTACATAGCCGGGTGGGGAGGAGGGCACGTGCCGGAACGCGTGGGCCGGGCTGGTGTACGGCTCGTCCTGCAGATCGGCGGGGATGATCACGCAGGTGGGTGCGCGTTCCGCCTGCGCGATCCGCATCGCGCGGTCGATCAGATTGGGGAACTGCTGGGACACGGTGGCCATCTGTACGTACGCTCCGGCGACGTCCTTGAACAGCGACGGCAGGTCGATCTCCTGCATATAGCTGCCGCCGAGCGCCGTGCGGGCGGTCTGTCCGACGATCGCCACCACCGGCACATGGTCGAGTTTCGCGTCGTACAGCCCGTTGACCAGATGGGCCGCGCCCGGCCCGCTCGTGGCCATGCAGACGCCCGGCCCGCCGCCGAACTTGGCGTAGCCGACCGCGCTGAGGGCGCACATCTCCTCGTGCCGGTTCTGGATGAAGCGCGGCCGGTCGCCGGCCCGGCCGAACGCCGCCAAGATCCCGTTGATCCCATCGCCCGGATAGCCGAAGACCTCCTTCACCCCCCATTCACGAAGCCGCTGGAGCACGAAATCGGCGACGGTGCGTGCCATGACTCCCCCTCAGCTCGTGGCCGTCCGATCCTTGGTCTGCCGGCGTTCTGGCCCTTGAGCTGCCCGTTCCCCCGAGTCGCGGTTGAAACGTGGCGGTTTCCCCCGGATCTGCCGCGGGAAACGGCCACGCGATCCGCCGACAAAGGGTGATCTAGCCCTCTGAATCCGGTCGTATACGCATCTGTTCCGCGCAATCGGTAGTGTCCCTGTATGTCACAGGGGGCACCGCCGACACAGCGGCCACAGGATGGGCGGCTTGTCGCCAACCGCTACCGGCTGTTGTCCGTGGTCGGCCGCGGCGGCATGGGGACGGTCTGGCGGGCCACGGACGAGGTCCTCGGCCGGGACGTGGCGGTCAAAGAAGTGATCGTCCGCGTCGAGCTCGCGGACGCCGAGCGGGACATCATGCTGAACCGCACGCTGCGTGAGGCCCGCGCGACGGCGCGGCTGAACCACCCCGGCATCGTGACCGTCCATGACGTCGTGGAGGAGGACGGCAGGCCGTGGATAGTCATGGAGTTCGTGGCGGCCCGCTCCCTGCAGCAGATCATCGATCAGGACGGCCCGCAGCCGCCGCGCCGGGCCGCCGAGCTGGGCCGCCAGACCCTCGCCGCGCTCCGGGCCGCCCACGCGGTGGGGATTCTGCACCGCGACGTCAAACCCGCGAACGTACTCGTCACCACTGAGGGCCGCGCCGTGCTGACGGACTTCGGGATCGCCCAGGTGGAGGGTGACGCCGCCCTGACCCATACCGGGCTGATCATGGGCTCCCCGGCCTACATCTCACCCGAGCGGGTCGAGGGCGAACGTGCGACGGCGGCCGCCGACCTGTGGGCGCTCGGCGCGACGATCTACGCCACCTGTGAAGGACGGCCGCCGCACCCTCACACCGGCGCGATGTCGGTCTTCGCCGCCATCCTGACCCAGGACCCGCCGTATCCCCACAAGGCCGGACCGCTCGCCCCGGCGCTCCAGGCGCTCCTGCATCGCGATCCGCTCCAACGCATGGACGCCGCCGCCGCCGCCGAGGTGCTCAGCCAGGTCGCCCAGGGGGCCGGGCCAGACGCCCACACCGCCCGGATCCGGCGGCAGGCCCCTCAGGGCACCTATGTGCAGCAGCCCTGGGCGCAGTCCGAGACCGCCGGAGCGGGCGGCCCCGTCCGGAAGCGCCCGAAGAGCAACGCGCGGCTCCTGGCCATGACGGGTGGGCTCATCGCCGTCGTGGTCGTGCTGGCCGCGGTGCTCCTGCTCGGCCGGCACGGCCGAGCGCTGTCGCACGGCGCCGCGGCCTCGAAGACCTCCGGCAGCGGCTACACCCCCGCGAGCCCGGCCGGCAGTGGCCCGCCGGCCCCGCAGCCTGCGGCCGGCGCCTCGACGGCACCGGTTCCGGCGGGCTGGCACCGGGCACAGGCACTCGGCGCCTCGATCGGGGTGTCCAGCGGATGGCGCCGCTCCGAGAAGGGCGTGACGGTGTTCTGGCGGGAGCCCGGCTCCGACGCCTATGTGCAGATGGACCGCATCGCCTGGACCGGCAAACCCTACGCGGCCTGGCTTCAATGGGAGAGGGAGGTCCAGGCGAAGCAGAGCCTGCAGAGCTATCGGCGCATCGACCTGCGACAGGTGACGGGCGTGCCCTACGAGGCCGCCGAGATCGAGTTCACCTGGAAAGGACGGGCCGGGGTCCCGATGCACGGAGTCGACCGCAGGGTCCTGGCAGGCGGCAGGCGCTACACCCTGTTCGTGGCGCTGCCGGCCGGCCGGTGGGCCTCCTCGCAGGATCAGGTGCACGGCTTCCTGGACAGCTTCGCCCCCTGACCTTCCGCTTCACCTGCCCGGCCCAGGTAATACGACGGCGTACCGGGCGGACGGCCGTCCCCGGGGGCACAATTCCACAATGGTGCACAGCCAGGGTCATCTGCTCGGACAGCGCTATCGGCTCGTATCGGTGGTCGGCCGAGGCGGAATGGGCAGCGTCTGGAAGGCCCGCGACGAGGTGCTCCATCGGGATGTGGCGGTCAAGGAGGTGCTGCTCCCGGATGGTCTCACCGCCGCCGAACAGGGAACCCTGTACGAGCGGACCTTCCGGGAGGCGCGGGCCTCGGCGCGGCTGAACCACCCGGGCGTCGTCACGGTCCACGACGTCGTGCAGGAGGCCGGGCGGCCCTGGATCGTGATGGAGTTCGTCCAGGCACGCTCCCTGCAGGACCTCATCGACCAGGACGGGGCTCTGGCCCCGCGCGTGACGGCCGACATCGGACGCCAGACGCTGCTCGCGCTCCAGCACGCACACGCCGCCGGCGTCCTGCACCGGGACGTCAAGCCCAGCAACGTGCTGGTCGCGCGCGACGGCCGCACGGTGCTGACCGACTTCGGAATCGCGCAGGCCGAGGGCGACCCTACGCTCACCCAGGCCGGCCTGGTGATGGGGTCGCCCTCCTTCATCGCGCCCGAACGGGCCGAAGGCGAGCGCGCGCTCCCGGCCTCCGATCTCTGGGCGCTCGGCGCCACGCTGTACGCCGCGGTCGAGGGCAGGGCCCCGTACGAGCGTGCGGACGCGGCAGCGGCCCTCGCGGCCACGCTGAGCGAGCCGCTGCGGCCCGCCTTCAACGCCGGCCCGCTGCGGCCGGTCATCGAGGGGCTGCTGGCCCGCGACCCGGCGGAGCGCCTCACCGCCGAGCAGGCCCTGCGGATGCTCGAGCGGGTGTCGCGCAGTGACACCGCCGTGCTGAACGAGCCGCCGGGCCGGATCGCCGGCCCGGCCGGCACCGTGCTCGACGGGGCCCGGCCGCCGGCACCGGGCCCGCCC
>JAOPYH010000387.1 GCA_025964715.1 Streptosporangiaceae bacterium
GGTACACCCCGTACCCGAAGGATGCCTACGACCGAGAGAGCCAGGTTGGCCCGAGCACCCTCGGCAGCAACCTCGGCTATCTGCAGGGAATGTCCACCCGCACGAATCTGCAAGACCAGACGCTGGACCTGATGGCGAGCCGGGATCTCGACGCCGTGGCCTACGCGTCCGCCATGCAGACTCCGACCCAGATCGGGGCGGAACAGGGCGGCATCTTCACCCGGTGAAGCGAGAACACCGGATTCCCGGCGATCGCCGTGCCCACGGGATACACCGGTACGCCCGCGCTTCCGGCCAGCCTGGAGTTCCTCGGCCGGCCATTCGCGGAGCCGCAGATCATCGCGCTTGCGGCCGCCTACGAGCAGGGGACCAAACGGCGGGTGGATCCGCCGACGACACGGTGACGGCACGTATGTGGCACAGAGACCCGGCGAGAGCCGGGACCAACCGGACACACCCGGACAGTGCAACAGCAGCGCCCGACCCTCAGATCAACCGGAGGCCGCGGCGCCGGCAGCAGGATGGCGCCGACGAGCCAACTGGTACGTAACCGGCACGGACGCGAAGGAAGCCCCATGAGCATCAAAGCCCCAGCGCCTGGGATCTGTCCCTGGCCTGGGGCTTTGCTGGTGGAGCGCGTGACGAATCGGCGCTTTTTTGAGCGCTGCACGCATGGCCACTCGTGGCCGGTGGGTCAGTAGCGGGCGCCTTCCGGTGCGGGGAGGGCGTCGAGTTCGGCCAGGTCCGCCGCGCTCAGCTCGACGTCTGCCGCGCCGGCGTTGTCGAGCAGATACTTGGGGGTCTTGGTGCCGGGGATGGGGATCACGTGGCGTCCCTGGGCCACTACCCAGGCCAGTGCCACCTGCGCCGGGGTGGCCCCGGCTCGTTCGGCGACCTCCCGGACCCGGCCGACGATGGCGAGGTTGGCGCGCAGCGCGTCCTGTTGGAAGCGCGGCTGCCGACGCCGGAAGTCGTCCTCGGGAAGATCGTCAAACGAGGAGAACCGTCCGGCGAGGAAGCCCCGACCCAGCGGAGAGAACGGCAGGAAGGCGATGCCCTGCTCTTCGCAGTGCGGCAGAACCTCGGTGAGCACGTCGCGCGTCCACAGCGACAGCTCGGACTGCACCGACGTGACCGGGTGGACCGCGTGGGCCCGCTTGATCTGCTCGACCGTCACCTCGGACAGGCCGATGTGCCGGGCCTTGCCCGCGGCCACGACCTCCGCCATCGCTCCCCAGGTTTCCTCCAGCGGCACCTGCGGGTCCACCCGGTGCAGTTGGTAGAGGTCCACGTGGCCGGTGCCGAGGCGGCGCAGGCTCTCGTCAATCGACTTCCGTACGTGCTCGGGGCGTCCGTTGTTGACGATGACCGGGGAGTTGTCGGGACCACCGATCGGGTCGCTCACGACCAGGCCGACCTTGGTGGCCAGCACGGCGCGCTGGCGGTGACCACCCGCCAGCGCCCGGCCGACCAGTTCCTCGTTGCTGTACGGCCCGTACACGTCGGCGGTGTCGATCAGCGTCGCCCCCAGGTCGAGCGCCTGGCGGATCACGGAGATGGATGTGGCGTCATCGCGCGGGGTCTTCATGTCGTAGGAGAAGGTCATGCCCATGCAGCCCAGGCCGATGACGCCGAGCTCGGGTCCCTTACTGCCCAGTGTGGTCGTTCGCATGTCCAGCCTTTCTTCGTGTTCTAGGGCTCGGCTGCCTCAGGGGCGGACGAGCACCTTCAGGGCCTCGCGGCCTGCCATGGCGCGGTAGCCGTCCGGGACCTCGTCCAGACTCACGGTGCGGTCGAACACGCGGCCCGGTTCGATCGTGCCGTCCAGGACCTCGGGCAGGAGTTCCTCGATGTAGGCCCTTGCCGGGGCCACCCCTCCGGTCAGAGTGATGTTCCGCATGAACACGGGGAAACCCATCGGCGCCTCCTCGTACTGCGGTGCGCCGACCCGGCTCACGACCCCACCGTGCCGCGCCACACCGAAGCAGGTCTCCAGAGCCTGCTTGGTACCGACACACTCCAGCACCGTGTGCGTGCCGTCGCCGCCGGTCAGCTCCCGGACCCGCTCGATGCCCTCTTCGCCGCGCTCGGTGACCACATCGGTGGCGCCGAACTCGCGGCCCAGGTCGGTGCGGTCCTTGTGCCGGCCCATCAGAATGATCCGCTCAGCACCGAGCCGCTTGGCGGCCAGCACCGCCGACAGCCCGACCGCGCCGTCACCGACGACCGCCACCGTCGTACGTGGGCCGACCCCCGCCTTCACCGCGCAGTGGTGGCCGGTGGGGAGCACGTCGGACAAGGTGAGCAGCGATGGCAGCAGCGCGGAGTCCTCCCCGACGGGCAGCTTCACCAGGGTGCCCTGTGCCTGCGGCACCCGTACCGCCTCGCCCTGTCCGCCGTCGATGCCGTCCGCGGCCCACATGCCACCGTGCCGGCAAGACGTCTGCAGGCCCTCGGCGCAGAAGTCACAGGTGTTGTCCGCCCACACGAACGGCGCCACAACGACGTCGCCCCGCTTGAGCCCGGACACCTCCGAGCCGGTCTCCTCCACCACACCGAGGAACTCATGACCGATCCGGTCGGCGTGTTCCGAAGCCGGCCTGGACCCGTACGGCCACAGGTCACTGCCGCAGATGCACGAGCGCAGCACCCGCACTATGGCATCGGTGGGCTGGCGCAGCACCGGATCGGGCACGTTCTCCACTCGCACGTCACCGGCACCGTAGATCAAAGTCGCTCGCATGAAGAACCCTTCCGGTTCATGTCGTCTCGTTAGCTGTGAAAATGGCCCGCGCGAACGGTCTTGCTGAGCACGTCCGCCGCGCGGTCTCTAACGGTTGTGATATTCCTCGTCGGTGACGAGGTCGCTCCATTCGGACTCGGGACCGTTGCCCTCGCCGGGGCCCTCCCACATGGCGATGTGGGTCATGAAATGGTCGGGGGCGGCGCCGTGCCAGTGCCACTCACCAGGCGGTGTGTAGACGGTGTCGCCGGGGCGCATCACGACGATCTCGCCGCCGCGGGACTGCACGAGCCCGATGCCCTCGGTGACGTGCAGCGTCTGCCCGACGGCGTGCGAGTGCCAGGCGGTACGGGAACCCGGCGCGAACCGGACCACGTTCACACGCGTCCGCGACGGCTCCTGGCCCGCGGCGATGACGTCGAACCAGACATCACCGGTGAACATCTCCGCCGGCCCCTTGGTCGACGGCTTCTTGGGCAGGATCTCCATGCGGTCTCCTTCAGTCATGCTGTGCCGCCGCCGCGGATACCACGGCAGCGGTTTCGTACGGGCGCTTCAGCCGGTCAGTCGCTGCTGCGCTGGGGCCGGTCGGCGCTCTGGACGATGTCCTTCAGCTGGGTGATCGCGCTCATGGCATTGGGCCAGCCGGCGTAGAAGGCCAGGTGGGTGATGGCCTCGACCAGCTCGTCCTTCGTCAACCCGTTGTCAAGCGCCTTGCGCAGGTGGAAGCCGAGCTGGTCGGTGCGGTACAGCGCGACCAGGGCGGTGACGGTGACCAGGCTGCGGTCACGCGGAGACAGCTCCGCACGCTCCCAGACGTCACCGAACAGCACCTCATCGGTCAGCTCGACCAGCTTCGGCGCGAAATCACCGATCGCCCTCTGCGCCGCGGACTGCGGCTCTTCCGCCATGCTAATGCTCCTTACGAACCGAATATTGCGCGGTCGTGAACCTGAAAGCACAATTTCCTTTTAAGCGTGCCCTGTCCGCTACGACATCAGACTCGCATCCCCTCCGGTACTTGCAAAAGAGGAGAGTTACATCCTGGGATAGCAACACCCCAGGAGGAAACCCTCCCCCCCACTCAGCGGGCGCCCGGTGCGACACTGGGTAGCATGACGAGCAACGCCCACCTGAACGAGCTGGGGGAATTCCTCAAGGCGCGGCGCGCGGAGCTCAGCCCCCGCACAGTGGGACTGCCCGAGACCGGGGCGCCGCGGCGGGTGCCGGGCCTGCGCCGTGAGGAAGTCGCCCAGCTGGCCGCCATCAGCACCGACTACTACACCCGCCTGGAGCAGGGCCGCATCCAGGCGTCGGCCCCTGTGCTGACCGCCCTCGCCCGCGTCCTGCACCTGAACGACGACCAACGGGATTATCTCTTCGGACTGGCCGGAAAACACAATGCGCGACCCCGCCGGCGCACGAAGCAGAAAGTCCAACCACAATTGCAGCGCCTGCTGGACGACCTCACCACAACACCGGCCATTGTCATGGGCCGCCGCATGGACATCCTCGCGTGGAACTCCCTTGCCGCCGCCCTGGTAACCGATTTCGCGCACATTCCGGAGAAGAACCGAAACTACATCCGGATGGCCTTCACCGATCCCGCCATGAGGACGCTCTATGCGGACTGGGAGACCGTCGCCCGCACCTGCGTCGCCCAGCTGCGCATGGAAGCCGCGAAGTACCCCGACGACCCCCGGCTGACCGCACTCGTCGGCGAGCTGTCCATACAGGACCCGCACTTCCGCCAGTGGTGGGCCGCTCACCACGTCGCCAGCCTGAGCGTGGGCACCAAGGTGCTGCACCACCCCATCGCCGGCGACCTCACCCTCGACTGGGACA
>JAOPYH010000405.1 GCA_025964715.1 Streptosporangiaceae bacterium
CGCAGAGGTAGAAGTTGAACCAGGATCCGTAGGACGCCGTCGCGGTGAGTTTGTCGAGCTTGTTCGGCAGTCGCTTCAGGACGCCCTCCACGGTCTTCTGGTTGTCGTTCAGCGTCTTGGAGAGGTCGGACAGCTGCGAGATGTCGGAGCGCAGTGCCGGGCGGCCCTGCTCCAGCAGGCCCGAGGTGGCACCGGACAGATCGCTGATGCTCACCAGCGAGTCGCCGATGGCGGTGCGGTCGGCGGAGAGCCCGGAGACCACCCGCCGCAGCTGGGTGAGCAGCTCCGAGAAGCGGGCGCTGCGCTGGTCGAGGGTGCCCAGCACCTCGTTGAGGTTGTCGACGACGGAGCCGATCAGCTGGTCGCGGTCGGCGAGTGTCGAGGTCAGCGACGCCGTGTGGGCCAGCAGGCTGTTGACCGTGCCGCCCTCGCCCTGCAGGGTGCGGATGATCTCGTACGCGAGCTGGTTGACGTCCTGGGGGCTGAGCGCGGCGAACAGCGGCTTGAAGCCGTTGAGCAGCGCCGTCAGGTCCAGCGCGGGCCGGGTCCGGGACAGCGGGATGCGCCCTCCGGGCCTGAGCCGGGTCCCGTCCCCCGGGCCCTCGGTGAGCGCGATGTACCGCTGGCCGACCAGGGTCCGGTAGCGGATGACGGCGCCCGTGCCGGCGAGCAGCGGCCGGTCGCGGTCGACGGTGAAGCTGACCTCGGCGACCGTACGGTCCCCCGCCGTCGTCGTGCGGATGTCCTCGACCTCGCCGACCCGCACCCCGGCCACGCGGATGTCGTCGCCGACCTCCAGGCTGGTGACATCGCTGAAGACCGCGCTGTACGAATCGGTGGAGGTGAAGCGGACATTGACGATGGTGGCCGCGAGCAGCGCGGTTGCCAGGATCGTCACAATGGCGAAGATGCTGAACTTGATCAGCGGTGCGGTGGTCTCCATTGCCTTCATGCGACGCTCACCGCCGTCCCGCGGGCCAGGGGGCCGAAGAGCAGGGTCGCGACCGGCGGCACCTGGTCCGCGGGCACCCCCATGACCGGTGCGACCAGCGCGCCGATGACGTCCTGCTCGGATGCCGACGCGCTCGAGGCCCTCGTTCCGTCGTTGAGATGGAGGTCGGGCGCCGGCACCTGCGGACTGGGCAGGCCACGGCAGTCGGGGCCGGACCGGTCGGCGTAGCGCGGCTCCTCGCCGGGCTGGTACGCCGGACGCGACTGGACGATCTCCAGGGTGATGTGCATCTCGCCGCCGGCGAAGACCTTCTCGCTCATCGGCTCCTGCTTCGCCAGTCCGCCCAGCAGGCAGGGGAATTCGGGTGAGTAACGGGCCAGCAGCGCCAGCGTGGGGCGCGACACCCGGTTCAGGGTGATGATCCGGTCGGCGTTGTCGCTCAGCACGCCCTGCCCGGTCTTCGCGAACGCGGTGGTCCCGGTCAGCAGCGCCGCGAAGGTGTCCCGCTTCTCGACCAGGGTGCGGCTGCTGGTGATGGTGTTGCGGAGCACCTTCAGCAGGTCCGGGGCCGCGTCACCGTAGACCTCCGTCACATCGGCGAAGCGCGAGATGTCTTCCTTGATCTGCGGTAGATGCGGGTTGAGCGTGTGCAGATAGCGCTGTACGCGGGCGAGGTTGCCGCCGATCCGGTCGCCGCGCCCCTCCAGGGCGTCGGCGAAGGCGGACAGCGTGGCATTGAGCTCGGCCGGCTGGACGGTACGGAGCAGCGGCAGCAGGTCGTTCATCAGCTGCTGCACCTCGATGCCGGCCTTGGTGCGGTCCTGGGTGATCACATCTCCGGCCCGGATGTGCCGGGTCGCGGGCCGGCTGGGAACGACCAGGTCGACGTACTTCTCACCGAAGAGCGTCTTGGGCAGCAGCCGCGCCTCCACATTCGCCGGGATGTCGTCGACGTACTCGGGCTTCAGCGCGATGCCGAGGATCGCCTTCCTCCCGTCGGCGCGCACATCGCGGACTTGGCCGACGATGAGGCCGCGCAGCTTGACGTCGGCGGCGGGGTCCAGCTGGTTGCCGATGGTGTCGGCCTGGAGGGTGATGCGTACCACCGGCGTGAAGGCCTGGCGGTAGGCGGCCACGGCGAGCGACAGCAGCAGGGCCAGCACGGCGAGGAACACCAGGCCGTACAGCCGCAGCTTGACGGGGGATGTCCCCGCTCTCACCGGTTTCGCCTGTTTCATGAACATGGGCTATCCCGCGATCCGTACGGTCGTGTTGGCTCCCCAGATCGCCAGGCTGAGGAAGAAGTCGAGGACGTTGATAGCGACGATGGAGGTGCGCACCGCCCTGCCGACCGCGACACCGACGCCCGCGGGACCCCCCTTGGCGTGGTAGCCGTAGTAGCAGTGCACGAGGATGATCAGGACGGCGAAGGCGATCACCTTGCCGAAGGACCACAACACGTCCACCGCCGGCAGGTACTGGTGGAAGTAGTGGTCATAGGTGCCCGCCGACTGCCCGTGAAAGCCGGTGGTGATGGTGCGGGCGGCCAGATACGAGGAGAGCAGCCCGACCACGTACAGCGGGATGACGGCCGCGAAACCGGCGATCATGCGCGTCGTGACCAGGAACGGCAGCGAGGGGACCGCCATCACCTCCAGCGCGTCGATCTACTCGCTGATCCGCATCGCCCCGAGCAGCGCGGTGAATCCGGCGCCGACGGTCGCGGACAGGGCGAGCCCGGCGACCAGCGGGGCGATCTCGCGGGTGTTGAAGTACGCGGACAGGAAGGCCACGAAGTTCGAGGTGCCGAGCTGGTTGAGGGCCGCGTAGCCCTGCAGCCCGACCTCGGTGCCGGTGAAGAAGGACAAGAAGGCGATGACACCGACGGTGCCCCCGACCACGGCCAGCGCGCCGCGTCCGAAGCTCACCTCGGCGAGTAGCCGCAGGACTTCCTTCTTGTAGCGGCGGAGCGTACGGCCGCTCCAGGCGACCGAGCGCCCGTAGAAGGTCAGCTGGCCGCCCAGCTCCTCCAGTCGTTGCATGAGATTGGTCAGCGCCATCCGCCTCAGCCCTTCTGCGGAACAAGCTGGAAGTAGACGGCGGTCATCACGAAGTTGGTGACGAACAGCAGCATGAAAGTGATCACCACAGACTGGTTGACGGCGTCACCGACGCCCTTCGGCCCGCCCTTGGCGGTTAGGCCCTTGTACGCGGCGACGATCGCGGCGATCGCTCCGAAGACCACGGCCTTCAGCTCGGCCGCGTACAGGTCGGGCAGCTGGGCGAGGGTGGTGAAGGAGGCCAGATAGGCGCCCGGAGTGCCGTTCTGGAGGATGACGTTGAAGAAGTAGCCGCCGGCCACACCGACCACCGACACCAGGCCGTTGAGCAGCACCGCCACCACCATGGAGGCCAGGACCCGGGGGACGACCAGGCGGTGGACGGGGTCGATGCCCAGCACTTCCATCGCGTCGATCTCCTCGCGGATCCTGCGCGCCCCCAGGTCCGCGCAGATCGCCGAGCCGCCCGCGCCCGCGATCAGCAGCGCGGTCACGATGGGCGAGGCCTCGCGCAGCACCGCCAGGACGGAGGCGGCACCGGAGAAGGACTGCGCGCCCAGCTGGCGGGTGAGGCTGCCGATCTGCAGCGCGATCACCGCGCCGAAGGGGATGGACACCAGCGCGGTCGGCAGGATGGTCACACTGGCGATGAACCAGGCCTGCTGGATGAACTCCCTCACCTGGAAGGGGCGTCGCGGCAGCGTCCGCAGCACGTCCAGCGCCAGGGCGAAGAGGCTGCCGGTGTGCCGGAGCCCCGCGGCCACGCGGGCACCCCCAGCGGAGCGAGGGGGAGAGAGGCTCATGCGTGTGCCCCCTCCCGCTCGGCGATGGCCTCCCAGCGGGGCGGGCGTACGATGCCGGCGCTGGGCAGTAGCCGCGGGGTCACGACGACACCGGCTGTGTCGTCGAGCCCCGCCAGCTCCTGCTCGACTTGGGAGGCGTCCTTCTCCTCCGCCATCCCGATCGGGCCCTGCATCCTCCCGTTGAGAAACTGCCGTACGACCGGCTCGTCACTGGCCAGCAGCTCCTCACGCGGTCCGAACATCACCAGCTCGCGGCGGAACAGCAGCCCGATGTTGTCGGGCACCCGGCGGGCGGACGCGATGTCGTGCGTGACGATCAGGAAGGTCGCGTTGATCTGCGCGTTCAGATCCACGATCAGCTGGTTGAGATACGCCACGCGGACCGGGTCGAGCCCGGAGTCCGGCTCGTCGAAAAGGATGATCTCCGGGTCCAGGACGAGCGCCCGCGCGAGCCCCGCCCGCTTGCGCATACCGCCGGATATCTCGCCGGGCAGCTTCTCCTCCGCGCCGATCAGGCCGACCATGTCCATCTTCTCCAGGACGATGCGCCGGATCTCGCTCTCGCGCTTGCGGGTGTGCTCGCGCAGGGGGAAGGCGATGTTGTCGTACAGGTTCATGGAGCCGAAGAGGGCGCCGTCCTGGAACAGCACTCCGAACAGCTTCCGCACCTCGTAGAGATCGTGCTCGCGCAGGCGGGTGACGTCCCGACCCGCGACGTGGATCGATCCCCGGTCCGGCTTCAGCAGGCCGACCAGCGTCTTCAGGAAGACCGACTTACCGGTGCCCGAGGGACCGAGCATCACCGAGATCTCCCCGGCGGGCAGCGTCAATGAGACGTCCTGCCAGATGACCTGGTGGCCGAAGGACTTCGTGAGCCCTTCGACGCGGATCTCCACACCCATCCCGAATCCCCTTCAACCACGACCACGCTGTCGTTGACAGACCGGGGCACGGACGGGAAGCGGGGGAGCCGCGCTCCCGGACTGTCTCCTGCTCTACGGCGGGGAGCGCCGCGTCCGTCGCGGCGAAGGGAAACGTTTTTTCGGAGGGGGTCGCGCCCACCGGGGCGCACCCGGGGGAACCGACGAAGACCGGGTGCCGGCGGCAGCC
>JAOPYH010000414.1 GCA_025964715.1 Streptosporangiaceae bacterium
CCGGCATCGACGAAATGCCGGACGCGTTCGGCCGTGCGGGCCTGCATCACATCGGACATCTCGCGCCTCCTTCCGGACCCCCGGACAATAGGCCCGCGAGTCGCGTGTGCGGCCGCCGAGGGCACGCTTGCGGCCGCCCGCCGATGGTGGCTGCCTGACTCGGCTGCGTGCGTCGGCTGTGCCTGCGCTACGTCCCACGGTAAGTCCTATCCGGACGCGGCGCCGGGCGGATGCCGGGCCGCCGCACCCGAGAACGCGCCGCCCTCGGCCGCCCGGAGGCCGGCACACGGCCCTGCGGGAGATGCCACGCCGGGATTGTCAGCCAGCAATGGACGCCACACCGGGGTTCTGGCCGTGCTCCCTGCGTCGTGCCGCAGGCATACGCTGACGTTGCGGCCCGGTCGGGACGTGCTTCCCCCGTCATGTCCCGGCCGGCAACCGCCTCTCAAGCGATGACTGCCGACCCGTAGGGCGCCATGGGTCGCTGCTCTCAGCCCCCGGCGCTGCGCCGTTGCCGCCGTTCCTCGCACCCCGGGGTCCTCCGGGGTCCTCCGGGGTCCCGGGCTTTTGAATGCATATTCGATCCCGTGAGGCGCGGCCCGCGAGCTCCGTGCCGTTCGTACACCCCGGATCGACATCCTTGACAACCAGCAGAAGGCGCGCGAAAACTTCACTTATAGGTCAAACGTGGTCATTCCTTCTGGGTCGACCCATGAGCCTTAAGAGGTGTGCCTATGACTGACAACGCTCGTTAGCAGAGCACGAGTGACGAGGAGGTGCATGCCAGGTCGTTCTGGCCGATTCTGGGACCCGCGCTGATAGCGGCGATCGGTGGTTTCCTTTTCGGGTACGACACGGGCGTGATCTCCGCCGCCCTGCTCTACCTGGCGCCTGCCTTCCATCTCTCCGATGCGGCGCAGCAGGTCGTGGTCGCCTCCCTCTTGCTGGGCGCGATCGTGGGAGTGCTCATAGCCGGACCGCTCGTTGACCGGATCGGTCGACGTCGCATGATGATGATGGCCGCAACCGTGTTCGGCATCGGAGCCTTGGTCTCGGGGTTCACGCCGAACACGAGCACCCTGATCGTGGCCCGCTTCTTCCTCGGCGTCGCCATCGGGACGGCGTCGTTGGTGGTACCGACCTATATAGCGGAGATGGCACCGAAGGCGATCCGGGGTCGGCTCGTCTCGCTGCAGCAACTGATGATCACGGTTGGGATCTTCGTGTCGTACCTGGTCGGCTATGCCTTCGCGGAAAGCAAGGGCTGGCGCTGGATGCTGGGCCTGGCTGTCCTGCCGGCGGTGGTGATGCTCGTTGGTCTTCTGGGCCTGGCGGAGAGCCCCCGCTGGCTGCTGGCACATGGCCGCGAGGCCGAGGCGCGGCAGATCATGCTCCGCTCCCGGTCGGCCCTGGAAACCGACCAGGAGATCTCCGAGATCAAGACCCTGGCCGAAGCGGAGAGCCAATTGGCCTTCCGGGACCTGCTCAGTCCCAAGTTGCGGCCCGCGATCTTGCTCGGGGTGGCCGTGGCCGCAACCAATCAGCTGGTGGGTGTGAATGCGATCATCTACTACACGCCAACGCTGCTCACTCGAACAGGCTTTGGAGCCAGCGCGGCCATCTTGTCAACGGTAGGCATCGGCCTGGTGAACATGATCGTGACGTTCATCGCGCTCTCGCTGGTCGACCGGCTCGGCCGACGGCCACTGCTCCTGGGCGGCACCGCCCTAGTGGTGCTGGACCTGATCTTCCTGGGCGTGCTGTACCTGTTGCCGAGCGAGAAGGGCCTGGTCAGCTTGTTGACCGTGCTCGCCCTGTGTATCTACATTGCCGCCTTCGCCGCGAGCCTCGGGCTCGGTATATGGCTGATCAACAGTGAGATCTTCCCGACCAGCGTTCGAGGCAAGGCCGCTGGGTTCGGGACGGTGACGCACTGGGGTCTTGATTTCCTGATCTCACTGACCGTGCTCACCACGATCAATCTGCTGACCGCCACGGGCCTCTTCTGGTTGTACGGAGTCTTCGGCATCCTCGGCTTCATCTATCTCTACCGGCGGATGCCGGAGACCAAAGGCCGCAGCCTGGAGGACATCGAGAGTTCGCTGCGCGCCCGGGCCGACGTTCGGGACGTTCCGCCGCAGACCCCGCCAACCACTCGGCCAAGGCCCGTCTAGACCGCACAACAGTGACGGCGCCCCGCGGCCCCGACCATAAGGAGACTTCCGGTGATCGTTGTCTGCGGTGAGGCGCTGGTGGATCTCACGCCCACCGTGTGCGACGGTACGGCAGCGTACGTCCCCCGTCCTGGTGGCTCGCCCTTCAACGTGGCGATCGGCGTCGCACGTCTCGAGGTGCCCGCCGCCTTCCTCGGCCGTCTCTCACAGGACTTCTTCGGTCGAATCCTCAGAGAGCGGTTGCTCGCCGAAGGTGTCGACCTGACCTATCTGAGCGAGGGACCCGAGCGTACGGCGCTGGCGTTCGTCCACGTGACAGCGCACGAGGAGCCCGAGTACTCGTTCTACGTGGAAGACACCGCTGAGCGCATGCTCGGGGTCAAGGATCTGCCGACCGAGTTCCCTGATGAAGTCAGCTCGATCCACTTCGGCTCCCTTTCGCTGGTGCTGGAACCGGGCGCGTCGACGCTCGAAGCTCTCATGCAGCGCGAGCACGGGCGCCGCGTCATCTCGCTGGATCCCAACGTGCGCCCGTCGCTGATCCCGGCTCCCGACGACTTCCGGGAGCGGTTGCATCGTTGGATCAGCCTGGCCGACGTGGTCAAGGTGAGCCGTGCCGATCTGTCCTGGTTGTATCCGGGAGAGCCAGTGAGCGGCGTCGCCCGGCGCTGGCTGACCCTCGGCCCGAGCCTGGTGGTCGTGACAATGGGTCCCGATGGATGCCTCGGTATGACGGCAAGCGAATCGGTGCGGCTACCGGGGCGGAAGGTGGAGATCGTCGATACCGTCGGCGCTGGCGACTCCTTCATGTCCGCGCTCCTGGCCAGGCTGCATGCCAGCATGCGGATGACCCCGAGCCTGATCGAGGGGCTGTCGCGGGCAGAATTGCGTGACGTTCTCGACAACGCCGTCCGGGCTTCAGCCCTGACCTGCACACGGGCGGGCGCCGAGCCGCCTTCGCGGGCCGAGCTCGAAGTTGCTGGGCAGCCGGGATGGTGAGTGCCGTCCCGGAAGGTCAGGCCACGGAGATGTTGGCGGATGGGCGGAGTTGCGCGGCCGCGGCGAGGGCTTCGTGTATGTCGATCCTTTCCCCGGTCAGTGGCTACCGCGGCGTGGTCGCCGTCCGGGACAGCGGTGGACGGGCCCTGCTCCTCAGCGACGAGCAGATGAGCGCCGCCCGCTCCGAACTGGCCCGGACCTTGCGGGCCGCGGGCATCCGCGAGTGACCCCTGCGGCCCCGGCGGGCTCGGCAGAGTTTGACGTCCGGCTGCGATCTGGGCCTCGATCACCGACGG
>JAOPYH010000415.1 GCA_025964715.1 Streptosporangiaceae bacterium
CCGTTCCTCCGGTCCAGCCGGACGTGGTGACGCCGGTCGCCGGGTCGAAGGTTGAGACGCTGCCCGTAGCGGTGACCGACTGGTGCTCGAAGTCCAGCGCGGTGCGGTCCAGCGCGGTGTCGCTGAAAACGGGCAGATCCACGTAGCGGACCACGGCTCGGCCGAGGTAGGCCGGGTGCCGTCGGCATCAGCGAGATCGACGACTGCGTCGTAGTCGCCGTGGGAGCCCAGCGCCATTCGGGCGGTGGTGCGCCACGTACCGTCCTGCGGGGTCCCGGAGACCAGCGTGAACCCGGTGACGGTCGTCACGGGCCGTTCGCCGGAGACACGGAAGGTGAGCTGCGCGGTGACGGATGCGGGGTCGATCGCGGAGTCGGATGTGGCGTGGAAGTCGAGGTAGCCGGCGTCGTTCGGGTCGGTGCCGACCACGGATATGACGGGGAGTACGGGCGGCGTGTCTGCCAGGGCAGGGCTCGCCGAGGCAAGGGACGCGAGCCCGGCGATGAGCGCGAGCGGAGCGATGAGGGGTCTTCGCACGAGGGATCTCCACAGGGAACCGGCGAGGTCGGTGGCGTAGGGCAGAGCGGCCGGACGATAGCGCATAGGCTTACGGACGCTGCCTGGAGGGCCCCGCTGAAGCCTGCGCAGCCTGCTGCCGACAGCTCCAATCCCCTCAACGAGTGCAATCGCCTGCTCCGGGCCTGACCCGCGCGGCACCTGTCCGCTGTCGACTGTCCCAATCCCAGACAGTAAGGCGCTGTGCAACTCTCGCGGTGGGGACGATCAGATTCATCCGCTGGCCGGGGGGCCGTCTGAAGCCGACTGGCAAGCTCCTCGAACCGTTGGACCTTCCACCTGAGCCGTCGGAGGACTGACTATGGGTTCCGCGCCCGGGCCCCGAACAGGGCACGCAGGGGCGCGATGCCCACCCGGCGGCGGCCCTGTGCCAACGCGTCCGCGGTCGGAGTCGCCGTCCATAGCCGGTCCCAGGTCCGCGTACCGGCCTCGCCGAGGGTGTCGGGCGCCGCCAGGTTGGTCGCCACGGCCGCCAGTTGCACGACCGGCTCGGGCAGGTTTCTCTTGCCGAAGTCCAGCGCGGCGCTTACGTTCCGTAGGGGTCGGGGGCCTTCCGACGGGCATCGGAGCCACCCCCAAGAATGACCTTGATCAAAAACCGGCGCAAATTCGCGTCGCTGCGTGAGGGATTGGAGACTGGCCCCGAGACGATCTCGCGTCGGCATCTACCCACCCCCGCCGGGTATACGGCTACGCTACCCGCTAGCGGTGACGCACTGTAGTGGCGACCACGTTGCGTGACAGTGGGTGTACCGGATTGAGGCTAGTCGTATGCCTTTGGCCGCCGTTACCGTGACCGCTCTGGGCCGCCGCTGGGGTGGCCCGTGGGCTGGGGGTTTGTGGCTGTGGGGTTCATCAAGGGGCGCAAGGCGGACTCGATCGGCGGGCAGGCTGAGCGGGCTGTGACCGAGGGCCGGACTGTGTTCACTTGCCGGGTGAATGAGGGCGGCTGGAACGACAACTGGGGTGGCTCGCTGTCGGGTGTGGCCGAGCAGATAGAGGCGGTTGAGGCAGCGGGCTGGCATTTGGATAAGGCGTCGTTCCTGCCCGGCAAGGGGGAGCACGTTTCAGCGTTCCTGATCTTCCGGCGAGCGAACCCGGTGCAGAATGGCCGGAGCGTGGCCGGCCCGGGAATGCAGCAGCGTCAGTATGTGGACCCGGGTCCTGGTACTACGACGTGGGGCCAGCGGTAGCTACTCCGTTTGTGCTTGGGGGAGTTGCAGGGGCGGCAGAGGACTTGGAGGTTGTCGGGGTCGTCTGTGCCTGTTGGGTGCCAAAAGTCTCGTACGCCCTGTGACCTGGGCGTTTGCCGACCTGGTCTGATGTTGGCCAGGCTATGTTGCGGTACTCGTGGATGAGTCCGCCGAGGACGTCGAGGCGTTGGATCCGCTGGGCGGGGAAGGGGATGGCGTCGGGGTCGTCGGCAGGGGCGCGAAGTTGCAGGGCTTGGTGAGGTCGACTGGAGTTGCAGTGCTGGGTGTACTCGGCGAGGACGTGCCGTAGGTGCTGTTCGTTGTAGATGAGTAGCCGGTCGGTGCGTTCGGCTCGGGTGGTGCGTATGAACCTTTCGAGGTGGGCGTTCATTCTTGGGGCTTGCGGCGCGCTCTTGAGGATCTTGATGCCGTCGGTGGTGAAGACGGCGTCGAATGCCTGGGTGTATCGGCTGTCGTGGTCGCGCAGCAGGTAGCGGAAGGCGGAGGCGTGGTCGCCGAGGTCGGTCAGGAGGTTTGGGGCGAGCTGGGTGGCCCGGGCCGCGGTCGGGTGGGCGGTGATGCCGAGGATGTGCATGGTGCGGGTGCCGACCTCCATGGCCGCGAACACGTACAGCCGCTTCGAGATCACGGTGTCGACGTGGAAGAAGTGCGCGGCCAGTAATCCGGAGGCTTGGGCGTGCAGGAATTCGCGCCAGGTGGGACCTCCATGGGGGCTTCGTCGGGGTGCGGGGCCTATGTCGGCGCTGCGCAGGATGCTGGGGGCACCGCCCGGCCGGAGGTTGGGGGAGGATGGTCGAGGCACCGACGCGGTGTCCGAGGCGCCGCAGCTCGCCCTGAATGCGGGTATGGCCCCATGCCGGGTTTTCGTGGGCGAGGCGCAGGATCAGGGCGGTGAGGTCTTGGGAGATCGGTGGCCGTCCGATGTGCGGCGGTTTCTGCTTCCACTTCCAGTGAAGCAGGCGGCGATGCCAGGTGAGCTGGGTGGCGGGGGTGACCAGGCGGTGCCGGCGCAGGTGGGATGGCAGGTGCCGGGCGAGGGCTGCGAGCACGGCGCGGTCTGGCCAGGCGAGATGCGGCCGTACGCCGAGCTGGCGGCGCAGCACGGCGTTCTCGTGACGCAGCGCGAGCAGCTCCACGTCCTTGGCCTCCTGCGAGCGGGAGAGCAGCAGGAGCAGTCCGAGGAGCCTCAGGAAGATCAGGTAGAGCATGCGTCGCCCGGAACTGCAAAGTGCCTGATCAGAAGCTACGCGTGAGTTCTGGAACCCTACAGGGCTTCAGTCGATCCCGGTGCGTTCCACTCCTGCCACGATCCACCGTTGGAAGCACAGGAATACCAGCAGCAGTGGCAGGACCGATACGGCCGCGGCGATGAACAGTTCGTGGAGCCGGACGACCTGGGCGGTGGTGAAGGACGATAGGGCGACCTGCACTGTCCAGGAGTTCTGGTCCTGTCCGATCACCAGCGGCCACAGGAAGGAGTTCCATGCGCCGAGGAACACGATTGTGCCGACGGCGGCGAAGACGGGCCGTGTGTTGGGTACGACGATGCGCCAGTACGTACGCCAGTAGCCGAGTCCGTCGACATGTGCCGCGTCCTCCAACTCGCGTGGAAAACCGAGGAAGTACTGGCGGAAGACGAAGCAGGCGAAGGCGGAGAAGAGGGTCGGGATGATCAGTCCCCGGTAGGTCGAGATCCAGCCCAGCGAGGATACGAGCACGAAGCTGGGTACGAAGGTGACGGCGGCCGGGACCATCAGCGTGCCGAGGATGGCGTAGAAGACCTTGTTCGCGTGCCGGTAGGGAATGCGGGCGAGGCCGTACCCGGCGAGTGAGCCAAGCAGAAGGGTGCCGAGGGTGGTGGTGACCGCGATCAGGGCGGAGTTGAGCAGAGAGCGGGCGAAGGGCACGGAGGTGTCGTTGAAGAGTTCCGTCACGTTCGACCACTGCAAGTGCGTGGGGAAGAAGGTCCATTCGGGTGAGGTGATGTCCTGCTCGCTCGAAAACCCGTTACGCACAAGGAGGTAGAAGGGGATGAGGAAGAGCAGGGCCAGTGCGATCAGCAGGGCGAGCCGCAGGGCCCGCCCGACCCGTACCAGGGCGTTGTCCATGGTTACTCCTCCCTCTTGCCGAGCCGGAACCACCAGGACTGTCCCACTGTCACCACGGCGATGATCAGTGCGAGGATCACCGCTCCCGCGCTGCCCAGCCCGAAGTTCTGCCCCTGTCCGAGGGCGGTGTCGTAGAGGTACACCAGTGGCGGGCGGGCGTAGGGCGGGTAGCCGCGGGCGTTCGACAGGAGGTTGTAGAACTCGTCGAAGGCCTGGAAGGCGTTGATGACCAGGAGCAGTCCCACCGTGATCGAGGTGGCGCGCAGTTGCGGCAGCGTGATGTGCCGCAGTACCTGCCAGCCGGGCCGTGCCCCGTCTACGGCGGCCGCCTCGTACAGCACGGGGTCGATGCGCTGGAAGCCGGCCAGGAACAGGATCATGTAGAAGCCGACCTGGAGCCACAGCCGTACTGTCACGATCACCAGCCAGTACCAGGGCGGGTCGGTGGTCGACAGCCAGGCGATCTGGTCCGCCCCGAACCAGCCGAGCACGGTGTTCGCCAGCCCGAACCGCACCCCGTTGAACACGGACATCTTCCAGATCAGCGCCGCGACAACGTAAGAGCAGGCTGTCGGCAGAAAGAACACCGACCGGAAGAACGTCCGTGCCACGCGCATGCGGTTGACCATCAGGGCCAGAGCCAGCGACAGGACAAACGTCGTGGGCACGATGAACGCGGCGAACACCAGGAAGGTGCGCAGGCTGCCGGTGAAGGCGCTGTCGGACAGGACGGCCACGTAGTTGTCGAAGCCCACGAAGTGGGTGGGCGTGACAGTGTTGTGAGCGTCGAGGAAGCTGAGGCCGACACTCCACAGCAGCGGCACGTACGTGAAGAGCCCCAGCCCCAAGGCAAACGGCCCGACGAAGACCCAGAACCACAGGGTGTGGTAGCGGGCCCGGGAACGACGTGCCCGCTCCCCGCCATGAAGCACCGCACTCGGGGACGACCCCTGCGACCGGGGTGCTCCTGGCGCAGTCTTCCCCTCGGTCGCCGCTGTCACGACTTCTTCTTCACGCGCGCGAGTTCGGCCGACGCCTTCCGTACAACCGTCTTCAGCTCGCTCTCCGCGTTCGCACCGCTCTGGATGATACGGGTCAGCGCGTCCTGGTAAGCGGTGCTGGAGGCCGTCGTCCACAGCAGTGGTTGGGCGAAACCGTGCTGGGTGGTGAAGGTCACCGCGTCAGCCGCTGCACCTGTCTTGAGCTTGGCGGCCTTCTTGGCAAGGGAAATACGCGCCGGAATGTGGAAGCCGTACGAGAGCGCGAAGTCCTCCTGGTCATCGGTACGGTCCACCCAAAGCCACTGCACGAATTCCTTCGCAGCCCCCTGGCGCTTGCTCCGGGCGCTGACCGCGGAACCGTACGCGCCGACCGGGACGGCAGGACTACCCGAGCCGTCCTTCGGGAACGGCAACACCCCGAAGTCGTCGCCGAGTTCCTTCTGTACCTGAGGCAGAGCCCACAGCCCGGACCACTGCATGGCGGTCAGGCCTTGGAGGAACGCGGACGGGTCGGACCAGTCGGCGGGGGCGCCCAGGAGTAGCGACTTGTCGGCGTACAGCCGGTGGATCTTGGTCAGGACGCGGGCGGCCGCGGGGTCGTCGAAGCCGATCTTGCCGTTCTCGGTGATGAGCTGAAGTCCGGCCGCGTACAGGGGAGTCCCGCCCAGGACGCCCGCGCCGCCGTCGTTGCCCAGGAAAAGCCCCTTGACCTTCGACGTGGTCAGCCTCTTGGCCGTGTCGACGAGCTCATCCACAGTGGTCGGCGGCTCCACACCTGCATCCTTCAGCAGGCTCTTGCGGTAGAAGAGCATCTGCATGTCGATGACTTGCGGGATGCCCCAGATCTTCCCGTCGTACGTCTTGGGCCCCAGCACCCCAGGGTTGAAGTCGTCCTTGACGCCGTCGAGCAAGTCGGTGAGGTCGACGACCTGGCCGCCCTGGATCTGGTCGAGCGTGGGACCGCCCTCGAAGACATCCGGGCCGGAGTCGGTGAGCAGGGCCGCAGCGGTCTGCTGGTCGTAGTTGCCGGGCCGCCACTGGACGGTGACCTTGGCCTTCTTGTATGCGGCGGCGTACCGCTTGACCGCCTGCTCGGTACCCGTCTCCCCATACTGGTGATACCACTGCGACAGCGCCGTTCCCGGACCGCCTTGACTGCGACCGGTGTTGGACCCACAGGCGGTGAGCAGTCCCACGCCTGCGCCTGCGGCGAGTAGGCCCCTGCGGCTGATGCTCATGATGTATTCCCTCATACTCGACGTGCGGGCTTGAACGATTATGCTCGGCAATTATGGCCGGAGTATTGCGGAGGTATGTAGTTGAAGGATTGCAGATAAACTCATTTTTTTCGGGGTCGCCTACATATCGGTAACGCGCCTACAGGCGTTATCTAATTGGAGCGGAATCGGTATTGCCCCGGTGTCGCCCCCCGTCGGCCAGAAGAAATGACAGCTGCCGGGATCCAGGTCTCCGACGGCCAAGGCCCAGTGTGACGGCGACGAGGATGACGGACGGAACGAGAGCAGTCATGGCCGCTTGGCACACACTGGAGCGGTGAACGCCTCTCAGTGGGTACACGAAAACCAGGATCTCGAACAGGAGCGGGGGCCGGAACGCATAGATGAGCGCGGAGTTGCGCCGCAACGCGATGCTGCAGGCATTCCGTCGGTGTCCGTGGTGTTCGACGTGCTCATGTGATCCGCTCCGATGCGGGTGCCGGGACTCGATCGCGGTAGTGTGGTCGGCCGCCGCGAGCTGCCCCTGAACCGGGGTGGGTGCCGTGACCGGGGCAGCGCTGACCCTGTCTCGCTCGGAAACACGATTCTGGGCGGGACCCGCAAGTTCCTCCTCCCGAGCAGAGTCCGCACAGCATCTGGGACGATCCTTCGATGGTGCTGTCGATCGTCACCGCGCTGGCCAGGAACCGGGTCATGGTGCCCGCTGCCGTGCTCCGCAGCCGCGTGGCCAAGGACGCGGAGGTGTTGGCGCTCCGGCACGAGAACGCGGTGCTGCGCCGTCAGATCGCGCGGGTCCAGGTGGGCTGCAGGACCCGATGGGGTCGCTCGACTCGCGTGCCACCGTGCGGGACATCGTCGCGGAACCGCTGGAATGCCTGCGGCTGTCCGGGCGACCAGGACGACCGGGTGGACGAGGTGCTGCGCGCGGTCGGGCCTGCCCCGCCCGGCCGCCCGCGCTCACACGACGGTCACGGGATGGCGGACGACGGCATCAAACAGGTAGCCCTGGGTGTTGTACACCGCCTGGTCCGGCTGAGTACGGCCGGCGGTGTCGGTAGCGCGGGCGAGCAGTTCGGCCGGGCCGGGTGCGGAGGGCCGCCACGGGACGCTCCAGCGCACCCAGCCGTCGCGGCGCGGGACGTCGAGACGGCCGGCCGGTCGCCAGGTGGCGCCGCCGTCGGTGCTGACCTGTACGTCCCGTATGCCGCCGGCTCCCGACCATGACCGGCCGCGCAGGTGATAGGTGCCGCCTGCGGTGAAGGCCGCGCCGCTGGGGAGTTCGAAGGCGCTCTTGATGGTCTGCCGGGTCAGCGGCGGGCTGCCGCCGTCGGGGTAGGCGGGGCCGAACAACCGGTAGAAGTCGGTGTTCCAGGGTGAGTAGAGCGGCTCGGCGGAGACCTCGATGTCGCCGACCCACTTGATCGAGGCGATCCCCGCCCACGAGGGGACGAGGACCCGCACCGGGTGGCCGTGGTCGTAGGGCAGCGGTTCGCCGTTCATCTCGTACGCCAGGATCACGTCGTCCAGCGCTTTGGCGAGCGGCAGCGGGCGCCGTACATGCCCAAGGCTGACGCCGCCCGTGACGTATTCGTCGTCCAGGCCGCGCGGCATGACGTCCATCGCGTCCCGGGTGAGCCCGGCCGCCCGCAGCACCTGCGACAGCCGTACGCCGCGCCAGCGGGCGACGCCGACCGCCCCCAGGGTCCATGCGGTGCCGGAGACGGTCTGGCCCTGCTGGGTGGTGTAGAAATTTCGGCCGTTGCCCGCGCACTCGACGAACGCCGAGTGGGTCACCGGAGGAAGCGCGCGCAGGTCGTCAAGCCCGAACTCGACCGCCTGGTCGATGCCGGGCGCGCCGCGCAGTCCGCTGCCCCACACCTTCAACCGCCACCCGGCGCCTTCGATGACGGGGGTGGACGTGTGGTTGCGAACGAAGAAGTGATCGACGGGGGTGTGATAGCCAGTGCCGTGCAGGGACTCCCACTTGGTCTCGGCATTGGTGCCGCGGACGGTGAACCACTCGTCCGGCAGCGGCTTCACGATGGTGGTGCTGGTCGCGGCGGCGGCCCGCGGCACCGGTGGCAGAGCGGTGGCCGCCGACGCGGCGGCGAGCAGCGCGAGCAGCCGGCGGCGGGAGATCCCCTCCGCTCTGGCCTGTCCGGCGAGCCACTGCCCGAGCCGCTCGCGGTCGTAGGAGGTTTCCTCGCCCCGAGGGGTCTGAGACACACGTGGCATGGCAGTCCTGTTCACGGGGACGAAGAGGAGGAGCTCGTGGGGAAACTCGCGGGAAAGCCGCGTACGCGGGCGGAATCCGTTCGGAGACGGCCGTCAGCGCGGACAACCGCACGCGCCGACACGCTGGAGGTCCACACGGATCCCCCGGGTCGGCGTTATTGTCGTGGTCATGGCTTAATTGATAGCAAGGCTTCCGGTCGCTCACAACGCTCCATTTGTTTCAGGATCGCGAAATCATCTGATGCCGCGTCGATCACCAGGTCATCGTCGCCTCGTCAGCGCCGTCAAGAACTCGCGCCACGTCGGCCCGCTGCGACGGGGAGCAGGCCCGATGCCGGCCGCCGTCAAGATCTCTCATACCGTGGACGCGCCGACCGTGTGATCCAACCGCGCGAGCTCACTTTGGATCCTGCGGCACCCCCGACGCGGATTCTCCCCAGCCACACGCAGCAGAAGGCAGGGACACCACCAGGGTGCCCACCATCGCGTCGTCCTTCTCCGAGTCCTGGTGGGGGAGGAAGAACTGCCCTTTGCCGTATACCAGCATCGAGTGCAGTTCGGCACGGAGACGGGACCCGCGTGGAAGCCCGAGCCCGTCACGGAAGTGTTCCAGCGCACGGTCGAGCAGTGCCGGCCAGCCGGTTCCCCCCCCCAGCGTGATCTGGTCCGGGGTCAGCTCCCAGGTGTCCCGGACGCCGGCGTCGGCCAGCGTCTCCTCTCCTCGCCCGAACTTCGCCGGCCGCGCCACTGCGATCAGCTTCTTCGCCAGGGGCGCGCGCAGCGGAAGCGTCACCGGCCCGACGCCGGACACCTCGAGCCGGAGAAGGTCCGCCGGTGCCGACATCTGAGCGCTGAACGATCCCGTCGGCGCGGAGCCGCCCAACATCTCCGCCAGCCGTTCCCTTGCGGTCTTCGACATGCGTCCCTCACTCCCGTCTGTCCCGCACCTGCCGGGATGTCACTCTATCGGCGGCGAGGGCCTGACCAGCGGTTTCCCGGTTCCGGGCCTGTCCGACCCAGGGGGCGGTGATACGGGCGCGGTGCCTGCTGCTTCGCAGGCGCTGTCGGTTCGCGTGGGCCGGTCGCTCGTTTCGGTGAGCTGCATCTTTCAGTTGCGCGACAAATCGCAGCGCTGAGGTCATGCTGG
>JAOPYH010000422.1 GCA_025964715.1 Streptosporangiaceae bacterium
CAGCACCCGGTACCGGGCGGTGTGGGAGAGCCTCGGCAGCCACTTGCCGTCGGACTGTCGGGTGCGGTCGTGGTCGGGCCGGTATCCGCCGGCAGCGCCGCCGGTCCAGGCGACCACGGAGCCGATCGGGAGCGACTGCGCCGCAGCCCCTGAGATCGTGTCCGGCGGCCACTCGGTCTCCTCGGTGAAGTCGGGGCCGCCGTGGTCGCGAAGCAGGCGCAGCGCGGCACGGCCGGCGTTGTGCCGGCGCACCTGACGTACCACCGTGCCACCGAGGCCGAACTGCTCGGAGTTGCCACGGTTGAGCAGCTGGACCAGGCGGGACACGTCGTGCGTGCCGGTGGCCACCAGGACCACCACCGGGTCGCCGTGGTCGTTGTCGTAGGCGCGGCTCTGGTAGCTCACAGCACGTCTCCGGTGGGCTCGGCGGAGGCGGCCTTGGCGACCGCGAGGTCTCGGCGGGACGGGCCGTTCATGCCGCGGCCCCCATCTCCGGGGACTTCACCGGCATGAGGACGTGCTGGTAGTCCGGGTCGTCGCCCTGGAAGAGCATCGGCCGGCTGTTGCTGATGCCGAAGTGCACGGTCACGTGCTCGCCGGTGAAGCAGTCGAGGGCGGCGTCGAGCCATGTGCCGTTGGTGCGGATCGAGATGGGCTTGCCCTCGGACTCGATCGGCACCGCGGCCTCGGCGGACTTCCGGTCGTCGGAGACCTTGACGGTGAGGGTGTCGCCGTCGACCTCCAGGACCAGATGGAAGACACCCTTCGCCTGGGCCGGCGAGACCTGGGCGACCGCGCGGATGAGATCGGCGGTGGAGACCTTCGCGTACCTGGGGGCGTTCTCGTCGGGGACCGGGATGAGCTGCCGGTACTTCGGGAACACGGCGTCCAGGACCCGGCCGGTGACGAGATGGGTCGGGGTGGCGACGCCCAGCATGCTGTTGTGGTCGCCCGTGGTGAGGGTCAGCGTGCCGGAGTCCGTGGCCCGGCCGGTGAGCTTGAGGATCTGCCCGGAGATGAGCACGTCGAGCTTCTGGCCCGGCTTGCCCGGCTTCCAAGGGATGCGGGCGGCGGTCAGCCGGAACCGGTCGGTCGCGGCCATCTCGAGGTACTCATCATCGGCGGTGATCTTTACGCCGGTGAGCATCGGGAGGGTCTGGTCCAGGCTCGCGGCGGAGATGACCCGGCGGAGGGCGCGCTGGAAGACCTCTGCGTCGACCGTGCCGACCGGCTCCCCCGGGTCCGGCAGGGCCGGGTACTCCTCCAGTGGCATCAGGGGGACCTCCCAGCGGGCCCTGGGGGCGGTGACGGTGAGGGAGCTCCCGGCGGCCTCCAGTCGGAGGTCATCGCCCTTCGTTGCCGACTTCGTGACCGCGGCGAAGAACGCGCCCGGGACCAGGAAGCGGCCCGGGGTGGCGACCGCGATCGGCTCGACGGTGACGGTGGCCCGGCACTCGTAGTCGAAGCCGGAGACGGTGACCTGGTCCCCGGCGTCGACCAGGATTCCCTGCATGATCGGGATGACGGTCTTGGCGGGGGCGGCGCGTACCGCCCAGTCGGCGGCCGCCGCGAGGACTCCGGCGGGGATGGTGAAGGCGGTCATGCCGCTGCCTCCGCCTTCCGGGCGGCGACGGCGGCCTTCTTGGCCACCTTGCCGGAGCTGGCCAGCTTGTTGAGCAGGGCCTCGCCGGGGATGCCGGCCTTGGTCTCCTCGAGGTACTCGTTGATCAGCTTCAGCCAGTCTGGGGTGGCCTTGCGGTGGCTGGCCTCGCTGCGCTCGACGCGCACACCCTCCGCGTAGCCCCGCTCGTTGGCGGCCTCCTCGAGGCGGTCGCGTGCGCTGGCGCTGTCCAGCTCTTCGTCCCAGACCGTGACCCCGTCGCTGGTGTACCGCTCGCTCACCTGGCCGTCCTGGGTGAGCACCAGGTACGGGCCCCGCTCGCCGAAGCGGACGAAGACCGCAGGGTTCGATCCTTGAACGTCGACACTGATCTCGATCATCTTGGGTCTCCTGTGTGGGCAGGTGAGGTGCGGCGGCGCGCGGCGCGGGCCAGCTCGGCGGCGCCGAAGGCGATGGTCTTGCCGGCCACGACGACGCTGAACATCACGACGATGGAGCCGACCTTGATGGCGATCATGCGGCGGCCGCCGGTGCTTGCGGGCCAGCCAGGAGCAGGCGGGCGGTGTGGGCGGTCGGGCAGCCGCCGGCGTTCCAGCAGCCACCGTCGCGGCGGTGATCGGCGATGGTCATCCGGAACTGCTCCCGGAGGACGAACGCCTCGTGACTGGAGACATCGGCGAGCTTGCCGGCGGCCAGCATGATGTCCGTGTCATCGGCCGTGGTGTCTTGCAGCTGGGTAGGCATCAGGCGGCGGCCTGCGCGACCGGGACGATGTTGCCCTCAGCCTCAGCCATGAGAGCGGCGGCGGCCTCGGCGGCGGCCAGCTCGACGGCAGCCTCCGCGGCCCGGCGTTCATGCCCACGCCAGTCGGCCGATGCGCGCCCCAGGTCCCGATTGGGGAACGCCTGAACATCCCAGCCAGGGACGTCCAGGTAGACCTTCTCGATGACCTCGACCGGCGCCGCCTTGGGGTCCTTCGGCTTCCTCTTCAGAGCGACCCGCGTCTGGACTCGGATGTAGCCCTTCGGGGTCTTCGAGCCCGGTGTCACGATCTTGCCGAAGACGATCAGTCGGTTCCGGGTGGTAGCCGAGACGCTGTCGCCGATCTTCAGGCGCGCCATCAGGCTGCCCTCGCCGCGATGTTGTTCAGGGTCGTCGCGGACGCGGCGAGCATCACGTTCACCGTGGCGGTGAACTGCTCGGGGTGGTCGGCGATGGACTGGATGAGGCCCTCGCAGAGGTCGTGGTCCCTGGCCGCTCGGGCGGCGAGGAAGCGGCCGGCCCAGCGGCCAGGTGCGGCCACCTCGTCGGCGTTGCGGGTGGTCTTCCCGGTGCGCGTGTTGTTCCAGACCGGGGTGACGCGCTTGCCGCGGCCGTCCTTGAGGAGGCCCTGGGCTTCGGCGACGGTGTCCGCCCAGAGCATCAGGCAGAGGATCAGGCCGTTGTAGCTGAACTCCTCGAGCGCCTTGTTGACCATGACGGTCGCGGAGGGGAGGTCACTGAAGCGGGCGTGGACGAGGGCGCCGGAGGCGAGGCGCTTCACCCGGAGGACCTGGTCGGGGGTGAGGTCATCCATCAGGAGGCCTCGATCAGGCGGTGCCGGCCGGTCTCGGCGTTGGCCGCGGCGAGCGCGGCCGGGTCCAGGAAACGGGCGACGGGGATGCGTTCGTTCGGGATGAGGGCGAGCTGCGGGCGGGACTGGTCGTCCTCGTCGTCGCTGACCTCGACCGAAACCTCAGCCGGCGCGTCCTGCGGGCGGGGGGCCCAGTGGATGGCGCCATGGAGGTGCAGCTGGGCGATCCGCATGGACAGCCGGAGCTCGCGGATGAGGCCTCGGCGGATGCGGGCGAGCTGTTCGCGGGTGGTCAGCGCTACGCCCAGGGCGAACCCTGTCGTGAGCAGGGCAGCAAGGATCACATACGTGATCATGAGAGGGGTCCTTCTTCCAAGGGGTGGGTGTGGAAGAGAGCTGTGCGGTTGTCAGGCCTGGCGCTGGGTGGGAATTACCGGGGCGGCGTGGGTTCCGCGCGGGTACCAGGTGCAGGGCCAGCATTCGCAGCTGTAATTGGTGCGGCCGTTCGATGTGCCGTGACGAGGGGTGAGCTGACTGTCCTCCGGATGCAGGTCCGGGTTGATCATGCGGCCAGTCTCGGGGTCCAGGACCCGCCTCGCGGCGTGGTACCGGCGGAGCGCTGCTCGACGATCGGCGGCCTGCTGCTCGCGGGTGAGCTGGGGCAGCTGGCGGCGCTGGGTGGGCATTGCGCCACCCGGTAGGGTTCCGGGGCTCACGTAGGCAACTCCTGGGCGATGTGGGTTCCTACACATCACCGGCGGGGGTGGTCACCGTTGGTGTGCAGGTGCTGGCGAGTGGTGCCTTTCGTTGCATGACCCACCTTACACATCACCTTGCGTGGTGTCTATGGGCTAAACGGACGCAACGAGACCCGCCCGCTAGCTCTCCCGGCTCGGGTGCACGTACCCCTGAACCTCCCGGCCAGCGCGCCGACACCAGTGCAGAGGCACCGCGCCGCAGGACTCCACCGCGCACGGCTTCATCAGCCGACCGACCCGCGACGGCGCCCAGCCCATCGACTTCCGGATCGTCCGCGAGTACCGGGTGCGGTTCCGCAGGTTCGCCCGCGGCCCTGGCAGCGCGTCCTCTAGCTCAGGCTCGGGCTCGGGCTCGCCACTGAGGGCTGCGGCCGAGAGCGGGGCCAGGGCGGCCTTCCGCTGGGTAGGGGTCAGGCCATCCCAGGTGGGAATGCCCAGGTCGGTCGGGTCACGATCGACATCCATACCTCATGCCTATACACCTATCAGGCGACAGATTCGGCCTTGACATGCCCAGGCTGCGCTGGGCCAGACGGGTTGACTTCGCCGCGCTGGGCCGGGACCGCCCGCCGCCCCCTGGCCTCCGCGAACATCCGAAACATCCGCGCCCGGTGCTCCGCAGTCGACCCAACCGCCTCGGCCCGCGCCCGCGCCGCCCGCGCCACCAGCTGCTCGCCCGCCACCTGCGCCGCCTTGTCCGACGCAACCGCGGCCGCCACCACCTCATCGTGCGACGTGGTGTGGTCGCACGTCGTGGCCGGCGACCAGGGGGTGTGCGTACGCGGGTCCCAGCGCACCCCCACCGCGTCGCACATGTCGCACCCACGGGTACGGGCCGCCGAGGCCAGCAGCGCGGCCTCGCGGCGATCCAAGACCCACTGCCGGGCCTCCGCGCATGCCGGGCACGAGCTGACCTCGCCTGGTCCGGAGCTTCGGTGCGCCCTGCACCTCGGGAACTCTGGATCAAACGCAGGGATGGGGGTGGACATACCTGTCGCCTTTCCGAAAGTTGATCACGCCTACAGGTGGTTACGTCTAAAGATCAAGTTCTCGGGGGAAACCACCTCCTAAATTGATCAGCCGTTAGTCGTGGGCAAGGGCACGAAGTGCCCGCGGCAGCGCAAGCGAAGCGCGCGAGGCCTGCCTGATGTTCTTGCAGGTTGATCTTCTTTAGTTGTTGTTCTTCTTAAGGGGGGCGATTATCCGCCAGCGGTTTTACCGCCAGCGGATAATCGACTTCCGGTGCTGACCTGCGGGTTTACCGCGAGGCGATTATCGACTTGCGGCGCTGACCTGCGAAGATGCCGCCGCCTCACAGCCATTGATTCGCCGTGCCAGGTCCGCGCGGGGAACGCGGCGCAAGCTGCCAGGGCTGACGTCGTGACGGGCGCCGGGGTCCCGCTGAAGACGCGCGGCGATCCACAGCTCGAGGGCCGCCAGGACCGCCTCGTCGGCGGCCTCCTCGTCCATCCCGAGCGCCCGGTACTGGGCCGGCAGGTCGGTGATGAACATCCAGCCGTCGCCGCGCCGGCCGCGCTCGCCGCGCTGCTGGCCGCGCACCAGGTACCCGCAGTGCTCAAGCTCCTTGAGGGCGCCCTTGATGGCGGCCTCGCCGTCCTGCATGCCCTTGGCGATCATCTCGACGTTGGTCTGCCAGCCCTCCCGATGGGTGGAGACGTGCGCGAATATCCCCATCGCCTTGGCACTGAGCCTGGGGTCCCTGAACACCCCGTTGTGGATCTGAGTGAAGTTGTCGGCGGCCATGGGGCCACGGCCGATGGCGGTCACGCGGCACCGCCACGGACGTTCATTAGCTCAGTCGTGCTCATGCTGTTGTGCTCCTCGGGGTGGGATTAACCGCCGGGACTGTGGGGTCCTCGACGGCCTGCGTGTTGCACATGTGGGTTACCTGTGGATTGCGGCTGAGTGCCGCCTGATGGTGGGCTCCGGTGACCAGGGGAGTGATCAACGTCGCGCTAATGAATGCCACTCTTTGGGGTGCAGGGCTGGTGGCGGGAACGTCGCAGGTGGCGCTGCTGGCGGGGCGGGGAGCATGGTCACTCGTTTGGGGGATGAAATAGGGGCCTACTAGGAGGGCACCCATTGCGCTCGTCTGACCATCGCGCCCACTCGGCTTAGATTGGGAGACAGCCCGGCGCGTCGTCTGCCATGATGGTCGCGGCCACGTCGCCTTTACCCCTTTGGTGGCGTGGTTGTGTCTCGTAAACCGGTCTCCCCTCGGGGAGGTTGCCAGGGGTGGGAGCCCGTCAAGGGTTTGCGCGCGCGAGACATAGGAAGG
>JAOPYH010000439.1 GCA_025964715.1 Streptosporangiaceae bacterium
TACGCCGACGCGATCGGCTGTGACTCAGCGGACGGCACGAAGCTCACCCGCGCACCCGACCTGCACCTGCCCACGGTCCTCGGCTGGGACCGGGCGGTCAACGACCAGGGCGCACTGTTCGACCTGGGCGGTGCGGCATGAAGGGCGGCGAGGCGTACGAACTGACCCGGCCCGATCCCATGCTCGGCGATCGGCGGCCCGCGCGGGTCGAGATCTACCGGATTGGCCCGGCCACGGCACAGGTCCGCTGCATCGACGCGGACGGCGACGAGTGGTGGGTCTTCCGCCCGCTGAACGACGGCCGGGTCCCGGCCGGCTGGCGGCTGGTCGGCCTGGCCAAGCCGTCGGGCCGAATGTGGGACGGCCGGGAAGTGTGGCGGGTCCCCGGCCCGCCGTGGGGACGGGATCTCTGCTGGGCAGGGCCGGGCGCTGTGCTCCTCGAGCACGCCGCAGGGCCCCGGCCGGGCTGGCTCGGCCCGGAGGTTGGCCCGGCCACCGGCCCGTGCCGGACCCTCGCCGAGGCGCAGGCGGCGGCCGACGCCTGGTGGCTCGCCGAGGTAGGCGCTCATGTAACCCGCGGCCAGGCCAACGGCCAGCGGTCCCTATTCGACACGGATGGAGTCCCAGCATGACCGCGAGCCTGATCCATGTCGAAGGCGAGCAGCAGCAGATCGCGCTACCCGGGACACTGTGGCCAGCCGGCTGTAACCGGGGCCAAGGCGACCCGCTGTTCTTCGCACCGATCACCAAGCAGCAGGCCAACGACCTGCTCTTGGCATTCGATCACCCCCTCGGCTCCTACAACCGCCCGTTCGGCTACCAGGCATGGGGCCTGGCGATCGACGGCGAGGCAGTCGCCGTCGCGGTATCCGGCTCAACGGTCGGAGCCCGCGCCGCCGGATACGGCCGCCGCGAAGTGGTGGACCTCGCCCGCATCGCGCGTCACCCGGATCACCCGGGGGTCATGCGGGTCATGCTCCGCCTCTGGCGCGACTACCTCGCGCCTCGCTGGGAGCACTGGCCCGTCCGCGCCGCCGTCAGCTACGCCCTGCCCGGCAAGACCGGAAACCTCTACCGCTTCGACGGCTGGCGCAAGGCCGGGGAATGCCGGCCCTGGGCCGGGGGCGGCACGTGGAGCAACCCGTCCAAGACCAACGCCATGGCCGACGGGATCAAGTCCGTCTTCGTCTACGAATACCCAACCAAGGAGCACAAGTGAAGGTCCCCACCGACGTCCTGGCGATCCTCGACGAGGCCACCACGGACGGCCCCAACCTCTACCTGCCCGGCCAGCTTGACCGCCCGACCTACGTCAAGGTGGACAAGGCACTCAAGGCGGCCGGCGGGAAGTGGAACCGTAGCGCCAAGGCCCACGTGTTCGACCGCGATGCGGCCGATGCGATCGACAGCCTGATGCTCACCGGCGAGATCGCCACCGCGCAGGAGTTGGGCTACTTCCCGACCCCCTCCGCCGTGGTCGATCAGCTGCTTGAGTTGGCGGAAGTGCGGCCCGGCATGCGCGTCCTCGAGCCGTCCGCCGGCCGCGGTGCTATCGCCCGGCCCCTCGCCGAGCTCGGCGCGGAGGTGGACTGTGTCGAGATCGACCGCGACCGCGCTGACCTCCTGATCACGGGCGGATTTCTCGGCCGGGTGGTCCGCTGCCAGGACTTCCTGACCCTTGCTCCGGAGCCGGTCTATGACCGGGTGGTGATGAACCCGCCGTTCGCCCGGCAGCAGGACATCGACCACGTCCTGCACGCCCTCAAGTTCCTTCGGCCGGGCGGCCGGCTGGTGTCGGTCATGGCGCTGGGCGTTCTGTTCCGGCAGAACCGCAAGGCCGAGGACTTCCGGAAGCTGGTGGCGGATCGGGGCGGCGACATCGAGGAGCTCCCCGCGGGGTCCTTCAAAGTTTCGGGCACCGGGATCAACACCGTCGTCGCGTTCATCCCGGAGGTCTGAGCAGTGAACGGCCCCTACGAGACCGAAGCGGAAGCCCGCGAGGCGGCCCGCCCGATCTACGACCAGCTGCACACCGCGGTCTTGGCGGCCAGCGGTGAGCGGCGGACCGGCTTGATGACGTCCCTGAATCACCGGCTGCTGGTAGCGGCATGCGGCGACGTCGGCGTCCATCTCGGCGCGTACGACCAGAGGTTCCTGTCCTGGATGTCCAACTGGGAGCCCGAGCTCTGTGTCGTCCTGGCCGGGATCATCCGCCGGGCTGGCGAGACCATGACGCCGGTTCTGGAAGACCCGGCCCTGGCCATCGCCCGCGCGATGACCGACGAGCAGCGGCGGACCATCGTCGAGCGGTTCACCAAGCTCAACCCGCACTGGCAGGGGGCAGAGGCGGCCGACATCCTCGACACGCTCGACCAGGCCGACAGCAACCTTGAGGAGACCGAACCGTTCTGGGAGGCGAACCCGGGCCTGGCCAAGCGGCCCGGCGCTGGCGTGGCCGCGCTCGCCCTGCTTTGGAGCGGGGAGACCCTCAGCCCGGAAGCCGTGGCCGGCCTCCTGGCCTCCGTCGGTGTGCGGAGGGCCTGAGCGGAAGTGGTCACTGCTGACGAGCTCGTAACCGCCCAGCGGCGGTACTGCGAGCGGATGGCCGAGGCGGGCCGGGCCTACCGGGAGATAGCCGGGCCGGCCCGCACCCGGTTCGACAAGGCCGCCGCCCAGACCCGGATGCTCGGCCCGAAGGAACTGATCCCCCAGGAGGACGTGGCCGTGTACCTGTCGGCGATGCACCGGGCCGACGGTGCGTTCCGCCGGATCTTTGACCCGGCCGTCGAGGAGATAGACGCCGTGCTGGCCGAGCGGACGCGGCAGGCCGACGCCGCGGCGGGAGTGTCCGGGTGAGCCAGGGATGGGATGAGCCGGACGACGACGCGCCGATCCAGCGGACCCGGCGGAGTGAGCGGCTGCTCCTCGTGCTCCTCGCCGGGGTGCCCGTGTCGGCCGCGATGCTCACCGAACTCGCGCACGTCCACCGCAGCGCGGTCCGGGTGTTCCTGCGCCGCCTCGAATGGCACGGCTGGGTCACCGGCACGGCTGGCCTGTACCTGCTCACCGCGACTGGGCGGGACCGCGCCCTCGAAATCCTGCAGCTACAGGAGACCCCCTCATGACCGACGGCCCGCTGACCCTGGTGTCGGTCATCACCAGCCCGAGCCGCGATCGGGAGTGCATCGCGCACTCGCGGGCCTGGCACATCCCCACCGAACAGGTCGAGGCGTTCGCTCAGGCCATGGCCGAGCGGTTCGGGCCACCTATCCACGAGAGCGTTTCGACCGTCGGAAGCATGGTCGATGCTGCCGACCGGGACGCCGACAAGATCCTCTTCTACGACCCGGAGGAGACCCCGGATGCCTGACCCGATCGTCCTGAACACGGACGGCCCACACTCCCCGGAGTACACCCGCGACGTCGGAAACGCACTAGCCGAAGCGGTCCGGGTGCTCAACTACGCCACGCTCGGCGACGCCCCGGGGCTCGATAACCCGGGCGACGCTTATTCACTCCTCGGCGCGCTCTACACCGCGCTCGACCGTTTCCCCCAGTTGCTCGACCAGGTCGGCCGGTTCCTCAAGACTCAGGCCGCCTCTGGCCGGATCGGCGACACGGGCGGCCGCGGCGCAGTGATCCAGGCGGGCATGGCTGCGGCCCTGCTCGAAGACGCCGGCAGCCGAATCGGCTCCGCCTCCTGGCAGCTCCACCTAGCCCAGAACGACATCACCGGCCTGTACGTGAAGGAGTCGCCCGATGCCTGAGCCCGCACCCGTCGCCGCCGCTGACCCCGGGAAGTCCCTCGCCCTGGGTGCCTTCCGGGCGTTCATGACGACGGTCAGCTTTCAGTGCGATATCGACAATTCGTGGGAGCTCGCGCCACCGGAGTTCCGCGCCGCATGGGAGGCAGCCGTCCAGGCCGTTCTGGCCGAGTGCCCTGGCGAGTTCGTGATCACCGTCAGGGGCGGCCGCAAGCTCGCGGTGCCCGCCGGCCTGGTCTACGAGGACAGGGCCGAAGCGATCGAGATCGCCAGCAATGCGAACCACCGCGCCGAGCTCACGGGCCGCGAAGCCGGCTACGGCGTGGCCCGCATCATCCCCATCCAGGACGAGAACGAGGAAACAACGGCATGAAGTACGAGATCCGGCCCCTGGTCGCCTGGACCGACCCGGAGACCCACGTGCGCCGCGGAGCCCACCTGTTCCGGGCCTCCTGGGATGACACGCTCGCGCTCCTCAGCTACGAGATCGAGCAGCTGGGCGGGGAGGACCCGGCCGTCTTCCAGATCGACGTGCAGGAAGCCGATCTGCGCCGCGACGGGATGCTCCGCACTCATGCCAAGGTCGGGCACCCCGGCGTCGTCGTCTCTTTCGTGTCGCGGTTCGGCCCGCTGCGGTACGCCACCGATGCGTACGAACGGCAATACGGCTACGGGCTGCAGTCGTGGCAGGCCAACATCCGGGCCATCGCGCTCGCGCTGGAAGCGCTCCGCGCCGTGGATCGCTACGGCGTCAGTAAGCGCGGCGAGCAGTACACCGGCTGGAAAGCACTCCCGGCGGGCGGCAACGTCACCTTCCCAAGCGCGGACGAGGCGCTGCGCTGGATGCAGCGCGCGGCCAACGCCCGGGATGACGTGCTGGCACCGGGCCACACGATCCGCCCGTCGGACCTGTACCGCACCCTGGCCCGCCGCCTCCACCCGGACGCCGGCGGGGACAAGGGCGACTGGGACCGGCTGCAGTCCGCGAAGCTCCTGCTGACGCAGGCCGGGATGCTGTGACCGTCGGCGACGGAGACCAGCCCGTCCGGATCCAGCTTCCACGCGCACCGCAGCGGACGGCCAGCCCTGCCGCCATGGAAGCGTTCGTCCGCGCCTTCGAGGACCTGGCGCGGGCCATCGTCGAGGCGTACGCGCCGCATATCCGCGCGTTCTCCCTGCTGGCCCACACGATCGACTACTCGCTCCGCCCGGCCTGGCATCGCCGGTTCTGCACTCGATGTCGGCCGCGCCGGGCGTCCCGGCCGCTGGCGATCGACGGCCATGCGTACCGGCGGCGGCAGCGCGCCCGGAGGCGACGTGCCCGCCGTTGATACCGTCAGCCCGACCGTCCCTCTGTCCCCGGAGACCATCGCTTGATCAAGGTGTACGTGACCGACCAGCTCGCCGGTTTCGGCGTCGGCATCGCCATCATCAACCACACAGGCAGCGCCGGCGCCGGCCTCCCAGCCCTCCTGATGCGCCTTGCCGAGGACGGCCACGAGGAGTGGGTAGAGGTACACCCCGCCGAGCACATCCCGCCGACGCTCACCGTCCCGGACGACGTCGGCCGCGCGCTGCTCGACAGCCTGGTCCGCCACTACCACGGCGCAGAGGACACCCGGGCCCTCCGCAAGGACTACGACGATGAGCGGTCCCGCAATGACCGGCTGACCGGCACGCTGGCCACGATGGGGGAGCAGCTCGCCCGGGACGTCGGCCGCGCCCTGACCGAACCGCCGGCGACGACGACGGCCGCGATCCGGGAGCGCATGTGATCATCGACCGGCACGTAGCCGTGCAGGCGACCGCCAAGAAGCTGACCCTCGGCGAGCTGCGCGAGTTCATCGACGAACTGGACCAGGCGGGCGCAGCCAATTCGACCGTCATCAAGGGCCGGGTGAACTGGGGCGGCACCATCAAGAGCCTGGAAGCGACCGCGGTACGGTTCGGCGACCAGGAGCCCACGCGCCGGTGAGGTGCCCCGGCCGGTCTCCGGGCCGACCGACCGGGGCCTTACCTTCGGTGGGTGGGGCGACAGGGTCAGCTTCCGGTTTGCTGCACCGCGCCGGATCTCCGCGTCCCGGGCCGGCATACCCATCCCTGAACGTCGCCCCTAGTGGGAGTTCTCGCCGGGCGGGACGGCAGCAGACCCAGGTGCCGGGCCGAGATGAGGGTTTCGCACCCACTCTGTTCCGGCTGTTCGGCTTCGCGCTGCCCAGCGGGTCCATTCCCGCCCGGACCGCCAGGCTACCGAAAGCCTGTTCGGCAGTCACCAGCGGGCGGCGACCGCCATCCGGGCCATGTCCACCCCGGCCGCGGCCAGGTCGGTCACATGCGCGTAGAACCCGATCGCCCGCCCGTACCGGCGGACGAGCAGCTGCGGCCCATCGCCCAGCGGCTCAGTCTCGCCCGGCCGACCACGACCGCGGCGGCCGGTCAGCCACAGGTCCATGGTTTCGACCGTCCAGCCCGCGCCGTCCGTGCTCGCCAGCAGCACCCCCGACATCGTCCCCCTGGGGGAGTCCTAACCCGTCGAGGCGTTGGATATGCGCGGGGTCGTAGAGGTACCAGCCTTCCCGGCCGCCGATCGACGGCGAGGCGTACCAGCGCAGGCCCACGCACCACCGGCCGTGCCGGTCCTTACGCTGCCCGATCACCCGGCAAAGTAGCCAGGTCCCGTCCTGCAACTGGACCAGGGCGTCGGTGTCCTCCGGGATCGTCGAGCCGGGGACAGCATCAGCGGGCATCGCCCGCTCCAACACAGGCTCACGGGCTGGATCGCTCGTCATCACCCTCAGTTAACCTGCTGCGCCCATACCTGGCCGCCAGCCCGTATGACCCGTGTCGGTCCAGATTGTCCAGACCGTGGTAGTAGCGGCGGGTGGTCCGAGGGTCGGCGTGCATCGCGAACTCCTGCGCATCGAGGAGCGACGCGCCGCTGTCGATGAGCTCGGTGATCGCCGTGTGCCGCAGGCCATGCGGGGATAGCTGGGACGCCTGGGGGATCGCAGCGAACGCGGCCAGCCGCCGGATCAGCCGCCACACCCACGTCTCGTACAGCCGCCTGCCCCGGTTGGTGACGAACAGCGGCCCGACGGCCGGGTTGCCCCGGGCGTCGAGCATCGCGTCGATCACGCTGCAGGTGTACGGCGGGATCGGCACCCGTTTCAGCGTGCCGCCCTTGACCCGGAGGGTCAGCACCCGGTGCCCGCGATCGTGGCCGAGGTCGCCGACGTCGGCGCCCATGACCGACCCGATCCGCAGCCCGTTCGTCAGCAGGAGCCGGACGAGCGCCGCCGCGGTGATGGAGTGCATGTCGGCCGCCTGGATCAGCCGGTCCGCCTCAGCGGTCGACAGCCCAACCGTCGACGTGTAGTCCGGGTCGATCTTCGGCTTGGCCCGGGTCTTCGCCGGGTTGTAGACCGCGAGGGGGACCGGGTCGGCGCCGGTGTTGTCGATCAGGTACCGGTACCAGGACGAGATGCACGAGATCCGGCGGGCGATGCTCGTCTCGGCCGCGGCCTCGGTCCGCTGATGCTCGATCCACAGATCGACGTGGGCCATGCGGGCGTCGGCCGGGCGGATGCCGAGCCGTTCGCACCAGGCGAGCCACGAGGTCAGGTCCCGCCGGTATGCCACCCGGGTGTGCTGGGACCGGAACGACATGAGCCAGATCTCGGTGAGGTTCCGCGCGGACCGGGCAGCGTCGCCCGGCCAGGCGACGTCGAACCGCTCGACGGGGACGAGCTCGGCGCTCACCGGAGCCTCCTAGGGGAGTCGGCTGCGCCAGGCGCGCAGCGGGTGAAGGATCGCCCACCACCACGACCGGCGTTCCCAGTAGATCGGCGGGCCGAGGACGAGGTACCGGAACGGTGCCGCCTCCGGAGGGAGCTCGTGGACTTCATCGTGATCATTCACCGGCCCTCCGCAGGGTGACCCGGTCGGTCTCCTCGAGATACCGCAAGGTGTCCATAAACCCGGTAGGAAATGTGGCGGAATGCGGCGAGGTGATGATCATGATCTCCGCATGGCCGAGCCCGCGGAGGTGCTCGTCGCGGGAGAGCCACCGATCCATACCGAGGGGGAGGGCCCGCTCCCGGACGTACCGGGTGAACGTGGCGTGGTCCGGCGCGGCGACGTAGAGCGGGGGGAGCACGACCAGACAGCACCGGCAGTACCGGGTGCCCGGCGCGAGCGGCCGGCCGCCGACGAGCGTCGTCCGGCCGTGCTCCGCGTAGGTGTCTGCGTGGCGGCCTTCGCGGCACGCCTGGACCTGAGCGTTGAGGACGGCGATGGCCATGAGGGGATCAGGCTTCGAGGGGCGGTCGGTCCGACGGGCCGGCATCCGCCTGGCGGTCAAAGGGGGTGATGGCCGCGACAGAGGTACATGCGTGCTCCTGGTGCTCTAAGAGAATCGTTCGCAGAGGATAACAGGCATTATCTTACATGTACGAGCAGGCGCGCGAGCGTCCTCCGACGCTTCCCGCAGGTCAGCCGTTCGGCCGATTCCGGCGAGCAACGCACATGCCACCGCTCCCCCGGGCCCGGACCACGCTGCGACCCCTGCGACCGGGGATATACGCCGTAGACGCGGCCGCAGTAGCCTGCGCCCGTGACCGACAAACCGACCGAGAAACCACGCTGGCCAATCACGGCCGAAGAGTGGCGTCTCCTGGTGATCACCTTCATCGGCGGCCTCGCCTCGATCCTCGTGGGAGCAGCCGCTCTCGGCATAGCCGTCGCGCTCGGCCGGTTGATCAGAACCCATCCGCTCGACGTCCCAGATCTGAATGGCTGGGGCCTCGTGACCCCGTGGGCCGTGCTCTGGACGTTGCTGGCAGTCGTGACCATCCGCCTGTGGCTCATGAACCGAGCCGTATGGGAGCGGGTCCTGGCGTTCGTGTTCAGCTTCCTGGCGATCCTGAGCTGGCTGACGTGGATCGGCCTGGCCGCGGGCCTTCACTAGGCCGTCTCGGGCGGCATGCTCTGACCTATACGGCGTAAGTGCGGCCGCACTTCGCGGCAACTGCCAACCGGCCCGCCCGTCCGCGCGTCAAACAGCCATGAGCGTCGTCATCTGGATCATTGTCATCGTCGCGGTCCTCGCCGCGATCGGGAAGGCCGTCGCCTCGCGCGGCGGTAAGGCCGAGAACGCCCGCATCCGCGGCTACGGCATCGTCGTCGACGGCGACCGGGTGAAGTCCGGCGGCCAGGTCCTCGGCCCGCTGGCCGGCTCCGAAGCCGTCGTGACGGACGGGACGTCCAGGCACACGCTGACCCGGGTGGTCACCGTGGCCGGGGCGCTCACCAAGAAGACCAAGGCGAGCATGATCATCGCTGTCCCGGGCGGCGAGATCAAGGAAAGCAAGCTCGACGGCGCGAGCCAGATCCGCGCCGCGCAGTCATGGGCGGTCCGCTTCAACGCGATGGCCAGGGAAGCGGCCCGCCCGGTCGCTCCGGGCGAGGCGCTGCCCGACGTCCCCGGGTTGTAGCGCCTAGCCGCTCGTAGGTGCCACTCCCCCGGCGACCCCACGCGCCGCCGGTAACAGTCTGATAATGCCGGGAACCGGTCAGAGGTCGTCCACGCCGAGCCGGTGGGCCTCCGCGATGGCGAGCTCGGCCGAGGCCGCCGCGATGTACCGGTTGACCTGTTCCATCGAGATCCATCCGCATTGGGCCATGAGGCCCGAGACCGTGCCGCCCGCGCGGAGCCAGTCCACCGCGGCCGTGTGCCGCAGCCGGTGGAGGTGGAACCCGGCGATGCCCGCCGCCTCGGCCCGGCGGCCGAGGCCCGACTTCATCCCCCCGTAGGTGAGCCCGCCCCGTTGGGCGCCATCGGCGCGACGGCCGTTGTGCCCGGCAAGCCAGAGTTCGGGCCGGTTCGCGCTGGGGTGCTTACGGCGGGCCCGGATGTACCGGCCGAGCGACTCGGCGGTCTTGTCGCCGAACCCGGACCGTCTTCCCTTCCCGCCCTTGCCCCGGGTGATGACGCACGACTTCGCGCCGATCTGCAGGTCCAGGAGCATCATGCTGACCACCTCGTCGGACCTGGCCCCGGTCGAGTGCATGAAGTCCACCAGCGCCCGGTCGCGCAGCGCGGCGAACGACCGGCCCTCGCACGCGATCCGGAGCGCCCGCATCTCGTCCGGAGTGAGGTGATCGACGACTTTCTGATCGACCTTCGGCGCTTTGAGGTT
>JAOPYH010000043.1 GCA_025964715.1 Streptosporangiaceae bacterium
GCTGAGATCGCGAAGAAGATCCAGCCCAGCACCGGCGACTGACCCAAGATCAGCAGCCACACGAAGACCCACACCGCGATCGTGAACCGGCGACGATCCCACGGACTCACACCCGTGAACGCCAGGAACCGCGACGTCCGAGACGGACCGACACGCGGCTCATGCACGTACGTCCGCGTCGTCGCGTGATGCCCGCCGAGCGGACCCCGATGCATGTGCGTGTGGGACGTCGTAACCCTGCGCCTACTCACGGTGGGCAGTGTGGCACTGACCAGTCGCGAAAGGTAGACGGCGGCCCGTGCCGCTCTCCCTGATCCCGTAAAGCAATGGACCCCCGCACCTGCTGTCACAGGCCGGGGGCATGACCGCCTTGTGGGAGGCGATGTGCCGAAGCGTACTGCGCGACCCTGCTCGATCGATGACTGTGACCGCTTAGTCGTGGCCCGCGCCCTGTGTGGCGCGCACTACCGGCGATGGCATCTGTACGGCGATCCCCTCGGGGGCGGACCGTTCCAGCCGGGCTCACCCAGCAAGCTGTGCCGCGTCGACGGCTGCGGCCGTGTCCACTTCGCACGTGGTCTGTGCAGTCCCCACGGCCGGCGGGAACAGCGACACGGGAACCCCGAGGGCGGACGAGGCGGCGCCGTCCTAGGCATCGCGTCACGGGTGCAGCCCTGTTCCATCGACGACTGCGAGGGGCTGTCCCAGTCGCGCGGTCTGTGCTGGTCACATCTCAACAGACAGCGATACCGGGAGAACCCCAAAGCATGGGCGGCCTACAACCATGAGCGGCGCGCCAGGCTCCGCGGTGCCGAGGTGGAGAGCTTCACGCCGGCCGAGGTCTTCGAGCGCGACCGATGGATCTGCGGCCTCTGTCGCCGGAAGATCCGCAAGGATCTGCGATGGCCGGATCCGCGCAGCGCCAGCCTCGATCACGTCGTGCCACTCGTTGACGGCGGGGCCCATACCCGAGCGAACACACAGGCCAGCCATCTCGACTGCAACCTTCGCAAAGGAACCGGCGGATCGCAGCAACTCAGCCTGATCGGCTGAGGACTTCCGAAAGGGCAGCGCGAATGGTCGCTGGCAAGGCGGTAACTCCCAAGGAACATGGGGACGCCGAGAAGCTTCACCGATACTGGGTCGCTGGCCCTGGGTTAGCGAAGTGGTCGAAGGATCCGCATCCCTGGAGCAAGCTTCGAGAACTGCTGGCCAAGTACATCCACGATCCGCACCTGCTGGACCACACCACTTCGAGGTGGCACAACGAGGTAATGGCACCGACCGGCAGTGATCGCTACCGCGTCGAACACGGCGGCAAGATGCGAGGCAAGAGACTGGGTCCTGGCTGATGCCCTGGTCCACCAGTAGCCGACGGCAGGAGCTGCCGCGCGACTGGGCACAGATCAGGCGCCGCGTCCTGCGACGTGACCACTACCAGTGCCAACAGCCAGGCTGCAACGACCAGGCAACCGACGTCGACCACGTCTCCGACCCAGACGATCACGACGATGCCAACCTGCAGTCGCTGTGTGCCGACCACCACCGCGCCAAGACGCTCAACGAAGCGCAGGCCGCGATGGCAGCCACCCGCGCGAGAGCACGCCACCCGCGCGAGCAGCACCCCGGCCTGCGCCGCTGACCGGGTGCCACCACCCCCCACCCCACCCGATCGGCGCACCGGAACGTGCTGTGGCTGAGGCTGCCTACGGGTCTGGGGATCATCCCGGCTGAGCCCGCCAGGGGCGACGCACCCACCGCTGGAGGCCGTCATGGCTGGTCATGGTCCTGCGCCGAAGCCGGCGGGCCGTCGTGCTCGAGCGAACAAGGATCCGATCGGCGCGACGGTCCTGGAGTTCCGCCCTGCAGCTGCTCCGGAGCTCCCCGAGGACGTCGAGGTCGACTGGCATCCGCGCACACGCGACTGGTGGGCCATGTGGACCCGCTCCTCCCAGTCGGACACGTTCACCGAGACCGACTGGTCGTTCCTGCTCGACACGGCGCTGATGCACCACGCGATGTGGTCAAAGGGCCAGTGGACGCTGGCGGCTGAGGTGCGGCTGCGCGTGGCGAAGTTCGGTGCCACGCCGGAGGACCGAGCCAGGCTGCGGATGGTGTTCGCGGACGCGGATGAGAAGGACGAGAAGCGCGCGGCTAAGGCCACGTCGCCGACTCGGGCCCGTCGGGGGCCACTCAAGGCTGTCGGCGATGGCTGATGCCCTGGAAGCCGTCTGAGCCAGGCGAGGTCCCGACTCTCGGATACCAGATCATCGACTGGATCTCCGACAACCTCGCGGCGCCCGACAAAGCCGACTACGAGCCGTTCGTGCTGTACCGCGAGCAGGAAGACTTCGTCCTTCGTTTCTACGCGCTGGACCCGAACGGCGAGTACGTGTGGAACCGCGGCCTCGGGTACGGGCGGCGACGGATCCAGCGCGCACTACTGGGCCGGCCGCGTGGATGGGGGAAGTCGCCGCTGCTGGCGGCGCTGGCGATCGCGGAGGCGCTCGGGCCGGTCGTGCCGGCCGGGTGGGACGCGGACGGGCAGCCGGTAGGTCAGCCGTGGTCACGGATCCGGACGCCGCTGGTGCACATCGCCGCGGTGTCGGACGCGCAGACGGCGAACACATGGACGCCACTGCTGGAGATGCTCGAGGGCCCGGTCGTCGACGAGTACCCGGGGCTGGAGCCGCTGGGCGGGTTCGTGAATCTGCCGCGGGGCAAGATCGAGCCGATCACCTCGTCGGCGCGGACGGTGAAGGGTGCTCGCGCGGTCTTTGCTGTGCTCGATCAGACCGAGGAGTGGGTACCGTCGAACGGCGGCCCCGATTTGGCGAAGAAGATGCGGACGAACGCCGCGAAGGTCGGCGGGTCGACGATCGAGTCGCCGAACGCCTTCATTCCCGGCGATGCTTCGGTCGCTGAGGACTCGGCCGCCTACGCGCAGTCGATCGTCGAAGGTCGCGCGCTGAACAACGGTCTGCTGTATGACCACCGTGAGGCGCCGCCGGAGACCGACATGTTCGAGCGGGAGTCGGTCACGGCCGGCCTCCGGGTGGCCTATGGCGACTCGTCGGGGCACCCGGACGGCTGTGTGCTCCACGATCCGCCGTGCGAGCCGGGTCACTTCGACATCGACTCGGCCATCGCGAAGATGTGGGAGTCCGACGCCGACGTGCAGGAGTCCAAGTCGGACTTCCTCAACCAGATCACCCACGCGGCGACGTCCTGGATGGATCAGCCGACGTGGGCCGGCCGCTACCACGAGCGCCTCGATGAGCCGATCCCTGGGATCTCCGACGGAGACGTGATCACGCTCGGGTTCGACGGGTCGCGGGGCCGGTTCAAGGGGAAGCCGGACGCGACAGCACTGATCGGCTGCCGGGTCAGCGACGGGCACGTGTTCGAGGTCGACGTCTGGGAAGCGGACGGCAACAAGGACAAGTGGCCGACGTGGACGCCGCCGATCGCTGAGATCGAGGCAGCCATTGCGCGCTGCTTTTCTCGCTACCGGATCGCTGCGTTCTATTGCGACCCGGCGAAGGACTGGCGGTCCTACGTCAACGCCTGGGAGGCCCGTTTCGGGGCCAAGTTGGTGAAGACGCCGGACGGCAAGCACGTGCAGGCAACCCGGGACCATCCGTTCGAGTGGTGGATGACCGGGGGCCGGTCGGGGCTGATCCAGCGGGCGATCGAGCAGCTCGAGGGAGCGATCCGCAACGGCGACATGACCCACGACGGGTCTAGCGCGCT
>JAOPYH010000470.1 GCA_025964715.1 Streptosporangiaceae bacterium
TGGCGGCTGGCCGGGCCGCGGCTGGGCGGGCAGCGCGCGGCCGCGCCGCCGTGGTGCGGGCCCGTGGCTTCGCCGCCGCGGTGGTCTTGCTTCCGGTCGCTTTCGCGGCCATGGGGTCCTCCGTTCATGCAGGAACCCCCGCCCCGGGAGCAGTCGGGGCGGGGGTCCTGGCGTTGGGTTGGGCGCCGGTCAGGTGTCCTGATCGACGATGTGAACTGGGTTGATCGAGTCGGACACGAAGTAGGTCGCCCAGGAGCAGTCGAGCGCCTGCTGCGTCTTCTTGTCGTAGCCCAGGCCGACCTTGGTCTGGCTGAGCACCTTGCGAATGATGACCCGGCGGAGCGCGGGCAGGCCGCTGGACAGGAACGGCGCCCACCCGTCGATGATCAGCGCCGCGTAGCGGGGCTGGGAGGCGGCCGACCCGACGACGATGTCCATCGTCCGGTAGCCGCTGCCGCTGTTGATGGTGCAGATGTTGTTGAGCGCCGTGTTGATGTTCTCCAGCGTGATCTCGCTGAGCTTGGACGCGACGTTCATCTTGAGGTCGGTGAGCCGCGCACCGGCCTCCATGATGATCTGATCGACGGACAGGCCCGTATAGGTCGAATCGACCTCGAAGTTCACGCCGCCGTCGGTGCCGCCCACGTCGGTCCAGATCGAGGGGTTGGGCGGCGAGGTGATGCCGTTCGGGGTGACCGCGGAGTCGGCCGGTTCGGTCGCGCCGAACAAGCCGACGTACAACCGGGCCGGGCCGAGGACAAGGTTGGTGACATCGACAGCCATAGGTCTGCCTGCTCTCTACGAGACGGGACGGGGGCGGAGCAGCGCGCCCTCTACGGGCGCGTGGGCGTGAAAAAAGCCCGCACGCCGCGGGCGGGGTCCCGTACTGGTGGTGCAGGGGTCCTATGGGGCCGTAGAAGGATGGGTTAGATGACGCCGGGCCAGCGGATCAGCGCGACGCTGATGCCCGTCTGGGAGGAGAAGTCGATCTCGACCATGTCGGTCACGTCGTCGAACTGCGACGGGTAGGGGCCGACGATCGCGATCTTGCTGGCCGGCAGCACACCGGACGACTGGCCCTGGACCGGCTCCCCCTGGATGATCAGCGGGATGTCCGAGGTGAGCGTGGTCGGAGTGGTGCCCACCTGCACGAAGAGGGCTTCGTGGCCGGTGTTCGACCACTTGACGCCGGTATTCGCGCCGAGGGACACGAATGCGTCCGTCAGGCTGGTCGGGGACGCGCCGCCTGCGACCAGCTGCGCCGCGTTGAGAGTAAGCAGGCTCACGCCGCACCATCCCCACTGCCACCCGCGGCGGCCTGGCCGCTGCTACGGCTGCCCGCCCGTGCCGCCGTTGGCTTGGCGTCGTCCTCGACGAGGATGCCCTGCCTGCGCAGGACCGGGACCTCGTCCGGGCTCACCTCGATGTCCCGGTCCGGGTGCATCGAGACCCGCACCTTGACCTTGTCGGCCTGCACTTCGTCGGCCATGCGTCCTCCTAGTTGAGCCGGTCGCCGATGGTCACCCACTGGAAAGCCATGTCGAACTGGTAGCGGGCTGCCTTGCCGGGGTCGCCGGGGATCCGGCGTGGTTCCGCCTGCAGCACCGCCGACAGCACCCGCGCCTGCGGGTAGGCGGTGCCGGCCGGGCCGATGGTGAGCGGCCGGGCGACGTTGTACGGGTCGAGCGCGGCGTACCGGATCGCCTCGGCCAGCGCGTTCGCCTCGCCCCACGGCGGCTTGTTGCTGCCTGGCACCGTGGCCCAGCAGTCGATCTGCATCACCGGCCGTTTGACCGGCAGCGAATCGTTTGGGGTGCCGCCGACAGCGGCAGCGGTGACGAACCCGGTCCGCACCCACGCGGCCGGGGTGCCGTCCTTGTTGGTGTCCGGCGGCAGGGTCGTCGCGACCATGTCGCTCGAGAAGTGCTCGATCGAGGCGATCCACGCCACGACGACGAGCTCGGAAGTCGGCCGGACATCCAGGTCCAGGACGCCCATCAGCGGTCCCCCCGCTCCTTGTAGAGCGCCGGGCGCAGGAACGGCTCAGGCTCGACGACTTCGGGCCCGGTCTGCCCGGTCGAGGGGTGGAAGACGCGGTGGCCCAGCTCGACATAGGCCGCGTAGTCCCGGCCGCCGTCGCCGCCGGTGGCCGAGACGATCAGCTTGCCGTCCTCGAGATGATGCTCGATCGAGTCGCGGAGCGCCCCGGTGCGTTCCGGCGCGTACCGGCGGGCGTCCTCTGCGATGTCCGGGCCGAGTTTCTCCTCGAACAGTTTGGCCATGCCCGCCTGGATGGGGGCTTCCCAGCCGTCGCTGATCTCGACGCGGCCGGCCATCAGTACCCGCTGTGCCGCTGGTAGATGAGCACCGTGGCGCAGATGGCCACCACGGCGGCGACACCAGCCGATGCCCAGATGATCGAGTTGAGGACGCACGCGGGCACGGTGGCCACCTCCCGGCTAGTCGGTGCTGATCGAGATCCCGGACCGGGACTGCAGCGTGAGGAGCGTGTCGGCGGGCAGGCCAAGCGTCGGCTGCCGCTGGATGTCCTCGATCATGTAGAACTGGCCGGTCAGCTCGTCCTGGATGGTGTCGTCGGTGTCGATGTCCGCCCAGCTGGGCACCGCGCACCGGATGGTGCGGATGGTGCGCTGCGTGCCCTCCGCGCGGTCGAACGTCTGGTGGCTGACCTCGACGATCGAGGCGGGAACGTGCCGGTACAGGGGCACGCCGACGTCGGTGTCGTCGCCGAACTTGTTTTGCTCGGTGCCGCGCATCACCGTGAGGTAGGTGGTGCTGATCTCGCGCATCAGTCGTCCGCCAGGCTCTTTTCGAGACGCACCTTGGCGTAGTTCGCCATGCCGAGCGCTTCGACGGTCTGGATGTCTTCGGTGGCCATGGCCCAGTAGGCGACCCGGCCTTCGGCGTCGAGGCCCTTGACGACCACCAGGGCGGCGAGGGGCTGCGCGAGATCCGCATGCTCGGTGTCGAGCTTCATGCCGAGCACGGTGTATTCGGGCGTGGCCATCGGGTCGCCTACCAATCGACCAGGACGGCGACGCCGAGGACGCCGTAGTTGTGCAGGATCATGGCCGCCTCCGGCGCGAGCGGCGGGAAGACCAGCGCGGCCGTCTGCGGCGCCCGGGTGAGGTTGACCCCGCCCATCGACGTCGAGGTGTACTGCCGCTTCACCCCGGTCGGGTCGTTGTCGTCGATGAGGAACTCGACCTGAGCGCAGCACGCTTCCATGAACGCCTGAGCGGTGACGCCTTGGGCGGGCATGCCGTTCGGGGTGTGGTCGTACACCGCGCCGATCGTGGCGTGCCGGATGATCCGCGAGGCCAAGCGCAGGTTTTTGCGGACGAGCCAGTCGGGGGTGGCGTGGTCCTCACGCTCGTCCCGGTACTGGGCCATCGTGGCGTAGACGCCCGGCGCGGGTGACCCGGTCGGCATGAGCGTGACGGTGATGGTCTGCTGCCACGTCTGCTGGACGCCGGCGACCTGCCCCGCCCAGGTGACGAGGTAGTCGCCGGGGGCCTGGTCCGCCGCGGCCGCGTACGTGAAGGTGTAGAGGCTCGAATCGACCGTGCTCACGCCCTGGCTGGTGACCTGAACGGGAGTGCCTTCGCCTGCGGTCGGGACCGGCTGGCCGAGCTCGTCGGTCGCGGCCGTGATCGAGATCGTCACCCCGCCCGCTTCGGCCTGCTGGCCGGATCCGACGAAGGTCTCGAACAGGCATTGCAGGACGATCTGCCCGCCTTGCATTAGCTGGCTGATCTGGTCAGCGAGGATCGACCCCACAGCGCCCGCCCCTTCGGTCAGTCGTCTTGGACGCGGGTGAACTCGGCGATCAGCTGCGCCTTGGTCATCGAGTTCGCCTGCTCGCGGTCCATGCCTTGCGACAGGGCGAACAGGACCCACGCATCCCGGGGCGCGGCGCGCTTCGGGAGCGGCGGGGCGTCCGGAGGCGGCACGTCCGGGACGAGATCCTCGGGCACCGGCGGCACCGTGCCGTCAGGCTCGCAGGGGATGAGGTCGCCCCGGTCGATGCGCTTCTGCACCCCCTCGGGGAGAGCGTCACGGTCGAAGTAGACGACCGCTCCGCTCTCCCCGCGCAGGTGGATCTGGGTCACAGCAGCGGGCCACCGAGCCGGTTCGTGGGCAGGTACAGCGCCCACACCGTCATCGACGCCGACGCGGACCAGTCCAGCGACAGGCTGCCGTCCTTCTGGGTGAACCTGTCGGTTTCCAGCGGCGGCGAGATGTAGGTCTTGCCCGCCGGGACCGCTACGACCAGGTCGCCCTTGGTGGCCATCGTGAACACGGTGTTCTGCGGCGGCACCGACTGGGCGTTGCCGCTGGCGTCGTTGCCGCTGCCCGTCGCGCGGACGGTCACCGAGTGGGCGGCCGAGTCCGCGTTCTTGACGATCAGGACCAGGGCGTTCGCGCCCGGGTCGGGGAGGGTGTTGCCGTTGCCGGCGTCCGGCGTGGCGCCGGCGCCCTGATCGGTGAAGCTGTCCCGGACGAGAGTGACCGGGACCAGTGCCGTGCGTGCTGCCATCTGGCTGTCTCCGTTTCCTTCGGTGTGGGTGCGGTCCTGCCGGCCTGGCCAGGCCGATGGGCCTGGGTCAGATGCCGGCCGGGCGCTGCACCCCGGCGACCGCGATGGCGTCCGGGCGGACGAGCTTCCCGCCGTAGACGTGGAGCCCGCGGACCGCGTCGGAGAACGAGGTCTGCAGCCGCAGCGCCTCGGTCTGCACGATCTGCTCGCCGAAGGTGATGGCCATCGAGTGACCGGCCTGCACGATGTACGCGCCGTTGGTGAGGTCGTACTCGACCGCGTTGTTGCTGACCAGGAGGTTGAAGCCCGCGGCGCGGCCGATGAACCCCTCCTGGAAGACCTGCGAGGGCTGGCCCTGCATGTCCGTGACGGAGATGAACGCCTGGGTCTCCTCGAGCAGCCCCTCAGCCCATGCCGGGAGGACGCAGTACCGGCCCTGCATCGGGATGTTCGCCTGGGTCAGGCGGACCTTGAGCGGCAGGAGTACCTGCGTGTAGAAGTCCGCCGGGTGGGACGCGGAACCCCCGTACACCTGCGGCGTCAGGTAGTTCCCCGCGACCAGCGAGGACCCGTTCGCCGGCACTGCGCCGGGCAGGATGTTGCCCAGAGCGCAGCCGGTGTAGAACCCGGCGAGGAACTGGTCGGTCGTGTCGGCCAGCTTGTACGAAGCCCTCGTCTCGAGGTACTCCTGCATGTCGCCCGCGGCCTGCCGCCGATCGACGTCGTCGATCTTGAAGGCGAAATACTTGGCCTGGTCGATGAGCAGGTCGAGGCCCGCGTCTTCGAGGTTCTCGTAGTTGATCGTGGAGCTCTGGGTGTAGTCCGCGATCGTCGGGTCACCGAACTGCGTGATCTTCACGACGTTGCCCGGGCCGCTGATCTCGCCCTCGTAGTCGTCGTTGACGACCATCGGGCCGCCGAAGACGAGGTTCTTCTCCAGCGCGCCGAGGATGACCTTCGACCAGATGGCCGGCTTGAAGTTGTTGATCGACATGCGTGACTCCCAGTGGGGCATGCGAAAGCCCCCGCGCATGGCGGGGGCTTGGGGTGGTTACGGATGGCCCGCTGGGGTCTTCGCGGGTACTGCTAGCGGCGGCGCCGCTTGGGGCTGTTGCCTGCGCCGAGGTCAACGAGCAGGCCGTCCTTGATGGCCTTCTGCAGCTCGGCTGGGCTGGCCTTGTCGACATCCGCGTCGGTCCACTGCCGCTGACCGCCGGGAGTGCCGTTGAACTCGCCACCTCCCGACTTGTGGCTCGGCGGCTGCCTCTTGGTCACCTGGTACGCCGGGTTGCTCTCCGCCGTGGTCTTGATCGCGTCGGTGAGCTTGTCGGCGAAGTCGCCGGCGGCCGGGTCCAGCCCGGACACCTTCGCCAGGAACGACCGTGAATCGAGGAGCGCGAGCCCGTTGGCGTCGAGCCCGGGTGCGGCCTGCAGCACGGCCCGTTCGACCTGCTGTTGCCGAAGCAGGTCAGCGGCGCGGGTTTCCGCGTCGGATGCCCGCTGCTTCTCCGCCTCGGCGAGACGCTGTGCCTCCTGCAGCTGGGCGGCGAGCTTCTCCGGGGAGACAGGCTCGTCGTCCGGCTTGAGGCCGAGTGCCTTGGCCAGCGCGTCCGTCTGCTTCGCCCTGTCAGCCTTGTCGGCGTCGAGGGCCTGCTGCAGCGCTGCCTGGGCTGTCTTGACGTCGGCGAGTTCCCGCTCGGCTGCCTGCCGCTTGCCGCGCTCGTCCTTGAAGTCGGCGCGGATCGCGGCGATGGTCCGGGCGGTCTTGTCGTCGTCCTGGCCAGCGCCAGAGCCGCCCTCGCTGCCTGAGCCAGTCCCGCCGCCAGCCTGGCCACCAGTGCCCGCCTGACCGCCGTCCTGACCGTCCTGCTGACCAGTCCCGCCCGCGCCGGCTGAGCCGGTGCCGCCGTCCTGGCCTTCGCCGCCCTCGCCGCCTTCACCTTCCCGGCCATCTGCGCCGGCGATGATGCGGATAGGAGCGCCGTTCTTGCGGTAGCCGATGATCGCGCCAGGCGGCATCGACAGTCGTGCTCGTGGTGCCATGGGTTGCCCTCCGGGGGCGTGCGCGGGCCTGCGCCAGGCAGGACCTCGACGGGGGTGGTGCCACCGGCCGCACCAGGCGACCGGAGTGTGTGAGCGCAGCGCGCTAGTAGTGCAGGTGGATCGGCCGCACGTCCCAATGGATCGGGACCGGCCCGTGGCCGTGCTCGTGGTGCCAGCGGGAGAACTCGGCGTCGCCGGTCGCCTCCGGGCGCGTGGCCAGGTAGCAGCGCACCAGCCCGACCGGCAGGTAGACCAGGCCGAAACTGAACAGGTCACAGACCGGCTCGCCGTCGCTGACCCAGCCGCCGCCGGCTGGGAGTGCCTGCCGGTGCGCCCAAACCGGGTCGGCCAGCGCGGTCGACCGCGGATAGAGCCGGTACGGCGCGACATGCACCCGCCCGGGCGCGGCCAGGCAGTAGCCGGTGAACCGATCGACGTCCTCGGGCGAGACAGCGAGGTCCCACTCGACGATGACCGTGTCCTCGGCGAACTGCTCGAATACCGGCGCGTAGTTGTAGCCGTCCATCAGGGCCCGCTGCATGCCATCGACGACGTAGCTGCGGCCGGGCGGGATCTGCGCCGGGAACGTCCGGATCCACTTCACCCGGCGAGGTCGCCCTCAGCGGCGACGGTGATCCGCCGGACGGGCAGTGTCAGCGTGACGGTGGCCATGGTCCGGTCGGCTAGGTCGATTTCGTGGACCTTGACGCCGCCGGTGGTGAACACCGAGACCCCGTTGACCCGCACATCGGAAGGCATGATCACGCCACCTACGCCGTCATCGGTCTGCCGGTCGCCCGTCTCGACGATCTCGACGACAGACGCGGTCGGCGGCGGCGTGCCGAATGTCTCCCGGCGAGCCTGGACCAGCGTCCGGATCAAGCGGTCCAGCGCTTCGGGGTTGTTGAACAGCGCACTGGACCGCACTGTGCGGCCGGGCGGGACGTCGGCAACGTTGATCAGGCGGAGCTGGCCAAGGCCCCATTCGACGTGCAACTGGTTGGTGTTGCTGTCGGGCGACGCCATGAACGATTCGCGGGGCATCGGGGTCCTTCCGTTGGGGTCAGGCGTTGACGAGGTGGCCGTCGCGGATCCAGCCGTGCCAGCCCTTTGGCGAGTTGTGCCAGATCGACGGGGAGACGGTGAGGTTCGGCGCGGTGCCCGTGACGTCCCAGTGACCGCCGCCGCTCGCGCGCTGCGTGGTGATCCACTCCCCGCCGTCGGGCAGCGCGACGAGCCACGATTCGCCCTGGATCTCGGCGTAGGCGTCGTACCAGGTGGCGCGGATCATCGCTCCTGGCGGCGCGACCCGCCCGAACGAGCCGTGGAACACGAACTCGGTGCCGTCGGGCAGCCGGTAGATCTCGTTGTCGTTGCGCTGCCACTCATCGGCGTCGGTGAACGACCCGCCGCACGCTGTGCAGGTGGTCGGCCAGCGCGGGTCGTCGTGCGGCCAGTTGTCGCCGTGCGCGTCCGCGGGGTCGGTTACCTCGCCGATCTCGGCGCTCGCGTCGCAGCCCCACCGTGTGCCGGGACACGGCGTGTCCTTGGTCGAGAACCGGAAGCGGCGCAGCGACCGCCTGTACCGGCCGGTGGGCTCGGCGATGCGCAGCGGAATGCCGTCGGGCATGGTCCCCTCCTCAGAACGCGCGGAAGGGGTCCTCACGACGTCGCACCCGGGCGTGCGTCATCCGGAGTCCGGTTGCCTTGCGGTGGGTCTCGGATGCGAGCCTGGCGGCGTCCAGGTCGCGTTGCGCGGCCCGCCGGGCTGCTGGTGTGACCGCAACTGCCCGCCGTCGGGCTGCGTCGCGTACGTGGCGTTCCAGGGCCCGCTGCCGCTGGCTGGCCTCGTAGACCGCGGCGGCCTGCGGATGCGGGACGGCGAACCAATCGACCTGGCCGACGTCCATGCCGTTGAGGTACGGGATGAGGTCGCATCGGCAGTTCGGGTGACGGAACCCGCTGGCCCGGGCCTGATCGACTGTGCCCGCGATCGTCACCCGGTGCTTGGCCCCGGCCTGGTCCACGATCGAGGTCAGGCCGGTCTCAGCGCCCGCGAGGGACAGGACCTTGCCGAGCCACGGCAGGCACGCCGGGCACGACCCCTCGCTGCTGTGGGTGCCGACGATGACGAGGTCAAGGCCGGCGCGGGACAACGCCCCCCCTTGCATGTTGTCCCACGCCGCCGATACGGCGGTCCGGGTGGCCATCTCGACGTAAGAGGCGAGATTCCAGGCTCGGCCGCGTGTGTCTACGAACCCTGTGATGCCCTGCTCGGCGAGGCTGTCCAGGGCTTTCTGCGCTGCCTGCACACGGGACAGCGACAGAGACGAGTAGGGCATCCCGCCGCGGGTGTCCTCGATCGCCGACCTGACCGCCCGCCCGTAGACATCCTCGGGCTGGCGGTAGGGGTTGATCACCGTCGGCCTCGGCCGCGCTGCTATCTGCGGTGTGGTCGCGGGTGCCGATGCGGTGATGTTCTGGAAGGCCGATTGCGCGCTGGCCTGGGCGGTCGCTTCTGCCCGCTGGATCGCGGCGGTGAGCGACTCGGCGGGCTGCGAGCCTGCCGGGGTGGGGAACAGGATCACGTTGCTGGTGACCGTCTGGGCGGTGTCAGGCGGCATGTGGGCGACGTCGCGGGTGAGGATGTCGCGCACCTGGCCAGCGGCGCCGGTCATGCCGTCACGGATCGCCGCGTTGATTCGCGGCCGGGCCTCAGCGTAGATCGCCGTGATGGCCTGGGCCAGCCTGCGCCGGGCGATGCCCGGGACGAGCCTGCCCGTCAGGGTGCGGCGGGCCAGGTCCGCGATTCGCTCGAGTATCGCAACCTCGACAGCCGCGAAGATCGCACCCACCGCGGCGGCCACGGCAGCGGCGGTGTCCTCACGCTGGTCGCCGGACGATCGCGCTGGCTGACTGGCCACCGTGCCTCCTGGCCGCCGATCAGGGCTAGTTCGGGCTGGGTGGCTGCTGCGGCGCTGGCCCGCCCGCCTGCGGCAGCGAGACGCCCCGCTGGGGCTTGAGGAGTTGCGCCTTGGCCTCGTCGAACTTGGCCCGCAGCGCCGGGATGACGGCCTGCACCGACGTCCGGATGAGCTCTTCGCCGGCCGGGTTGATGATCTGGTGCGCCATGAGCGGCTGGGCGAACTTGGCCAGGATCGGTGCGCTGTTCAGTAGCGGGCCGCGGACACCGAACACGACGTTGTAGGCGAGCACGATCCCGGCGGGACTCGTCCCGGATGCGGGCAGGATCTCCCACCAGTATTCGTCGCCGAGCGCCGCGTCGTTGATCGCGGACTCGATGATGTCGGCGAGGTGGTCGCCGACGTTCCGTGCAGGCATGCGAGGTCCTATTCGTCGGGGTCGGGGTAGCCCGCACAGCAGGTGCAGGCCCGGTCTGTGCATTGCGCGCAGCGGCCGCGGCGGCAGTGCCCGCAGGTGTAGCCATCCGCGTCGGCTGGCTCCTCCACGTCGGGATCGCCGCCTCCGCCGTTGAAGACCTGGGCGCGGTCGTGCTTGCAGTCCGGTGCGAGGCAGCAGTACCGGCCCGGCGCAGCCCCGAACTCCATCGGGCCGGTCTCGCCGAGGTACTTCCACTCGCCGCTGTCCGGATCGCCATACCAGGCGCGGCCGGGCCCGATCTGGATGCTCATGGTCATGACAGCGCCTCGGCGAGCTCGTCGGCCGCGTCGTGCAGCGCCCGCCACAGAGCGTTCTTGCCGGCCGCGTCGGCGTCGGCCCAGCGGTCGCGCATCCGGTCCGCCGAGAACACCAGCGCCCGCGCTGCGGTGAACTGCCGCCACGTCATGA
>JAOPYH010000488.1 GCA_025964715.1 Streptosporangiaceae bacterium
ATGACGCTGGGCGGGTTGCCGCCGAACGCGCCCGCCGCCGGGAAGAACGCGCCCATCCGGCATTTCGCCGCCTCCTCGGCCACCACGACCTGGCCGAGCACGCTCAGTCCGGCGCCGCCGTACTCGGCCGGCGTCTGCAACGCCCAGAGCCCGAGCCCGCGTGCCTTCTCCTGCAACGGCGCCAGCAACTCCGGCGGCGCGCCGGCCGCGTCGTGGTCGAGGGTGTCCTCCAGCGGGCGGACCTCCGATTCCATGAACCGCCGTACGGTCTGCGCCAGCAGCCGGAGCTCCTCCGGCAGCTCCCAGGTGCCGGGCGGAAGGGCATCGGCCTCGTCGGTCGTCGGCATGGACCCTCCGTGGGTGTCGGGGCTCATCGGGTTTCGGCCCGGCCGGCTCGGGTGCGCGCCCAGCCGGCCAGGACGGCCTCGACGGCGACCGGAGCGCGCGGCGGCACTTTGGGCACCGGGGAGGGCGTACGGGAGAAGCGCGGCGCGGGCGCCGGCTGCACCACCCCGTCCACCTCGACCAGCACCTCGCGGCCGGCCAGGTGCGGGTGGGCTGCGGCCTCGTCGAAGGCCAGCACGGGGGTCGTGCAGGCATCGGTCCCCTCGAAAACCGCCGCCCACTGGTCGCGGGTCCGAGTGGCGAAGGTGCAGCCGAAGATCTCGCGCAGGACCGGCCAGCCCGCGGGGTCGTTCTGCGGTGGCAGCTGCGCCGGATCGAGCCCGAGGCGGGTCACGAACTCCTGGTAGAACCGGGGTTCCAGCGCGCCGACGGCCATGTAGCCGCCGTCGGAGGTCTCGTAGACGTCGTAGAACGGGGCGCCGGAGTCGAGCCGGTTAGTGCCGCGCTCGTCGCGCCACTGCCCGGCGCCCCGCAGCGCCCAGATCAGGTGCGCGAGGCTGGACGTGCCGTCCACGATGGCCGCGTCGATCACCTGGCCGCGCCCGGACCTCTGGCGCTCGACAAGCGCGGCGAGTACGCCGACCACGAGGTACAGCGACCCGCCGCCGAAGTCGCCCACCAGGTTCAACGGCACCACGGGCCGTTGCCCCGCGCGCCCGATCGCGTGCAGCACCCCGGTCAGGCCGATGTAGTTGATGTCGTGTCCCGCGCTGTCGGCCAGCGGCCCGCGCTGGCCCCAGCCGGTCATGCGGGCGTACACCAACCCGGCGTTGCGGGCAGCGCAGTCGTCCGGGCCGAGCCCGAGCCGCTCCGTCACACCGGGCCGGAATCCCTCGATCAGCACGTCGGCGCGGGCCACCAGGTCCAGGACCGCGTCCCGGCCCGACGGGTCCTTCAGATCGACCTCGACGAGGCGGCGGCCCCGGTGCTGCGGGCCGGGATCCCGCTCCGTGCCGGGGCGCCGCACGAGGATCACGTCGGCGCCGAGGTCGGCCAGCAGCATCGCCGCGTGCGGACCGGGACCCACGCCCGCCAGCTCCACGACCCGCGTTCCGGCGAGCGGTCCCCGCGCGGGCCCGGTGCCCACCTGGTCCGACACTGCTCCTCCTCGTGGCGACGTGCGCTCCGGCGGCCTATATCTGACTCTGCGTTTATCTTGGCCTGGGTGCGCTCTCAACGTGCTGAAAAGCATTGCGTCCGAAACTTGCGTCCCGAGTGTACTAAAATACACAATACTTCTGACAGTGCGTCTACAGCGCTACGTGCTGGATGCCGGCACCGGAGGATCGCGGGTCCTCCCTGACTCATCGAGGTCTCATGCTCGTCGGTGACATCCCGCGCCGGAACGGCCGGCGCTTCCCCACCAAGACCGCACTGCGGCACGGCGGCAGCAGCCTCACGTGGGCGGCTCTCGACGAGCGCGCCAACCGGCTGGCCAGCCACCTGCTCGACCGCGGACTGAAGCAGGGCGACCGTGTGGCCGTCTCCGCCCGCAACTGCCTCGAGTGGCCCGAGATCGTGTTCGGGCTGGCCAAGGCCGGGCTGATCGTGGTGCCGCTGAACATCCGCCAGTCCGCCGACGAGGTCGAGCACGTGCTGGCCGACTCAGGCGCGCGGGCCGCCATCGTGCACCACGACCAGGTGGAGCGGCACGGCCAGGCCCTGTCCGGCCTGGACTTCGCGCTGGAGATCGGCGGTGACGACGCGGGTGAGGACTACGACACCGCCCTGGCCAAGGGCCGGGCGGTCGACCCGACGCCCAGCACGCTGACCGACTCCGACGTGCAGTTCATCCTCTACACCAGCGGTACCACCGGACGATCCAAGGGTGTGGTGAACGAGCACAGGGGGATGCTGGCGCAGGTCCTGGACACGACCATCTCCACGGAGGCGCGGCACTCGGACGTCATGTTGGCCACGACCCCGTTCTTCACCGCCGGGGGCATGGTGCGCACGCTGTCCTGGCTCTATCTCGGGCAGACCATGATCATCCATCCCCGGTTCGACGCACAGTCGGTGATCGACGAGATCGAACGCAGCCGGGTCACCTTCACCACGTTCATCCCGACGATGCTGCACAGGACCCTGCGGATCCTGGAGGAGGGCCCCGCCCGGGACATGTCGAGCCTGCGGCGGATCAGTTACGGCTCGGCCCCCGTGCCGGTCGGCCTCGCCGAGAAGGCGATGAACCTGCTCGGCTGCGACCTCCAGCAGCGCTATGGGCTCACCGAGGCAGGCGGCCAGGTGACCATCCTGGGGCCGGATGAGCACCGCGCGATGGTCGCCGGCCGTGAGTCGCTGCTGACCTCCTGCGGGCGGGAGACGCCGCACGCCGAGATCCGCATCCTCGATGACGACGGCCACGAGCTGCCCGCCGGCGAGGTCGGGGAGATCGTGATCCGGTGCGAGTCGGCCGCTCGCGGCTACTGGAACAACCCTGAGCAGACCGCGAAGACGTTCCGCGCGGACGGCCTGTGGTCGGGCGACCTCGGCCGGCTCGACGAGGACGGTTATCTGCACATCGAAGGCCGCCGCACCGACATGATCATCTCCGGCGGCTTCAACGTGTATCCCGCCGAGCTGGAGCGGGTCCTGGGCGGCCATCCGCAGGTTGACCAGGCGGCCGTGGTGGGGGTGCCGGACGAAGAGTGGGGCGAGACGCCGGTCGCGGTCATCGTGCCGAAGGGTGCCATCGACGCCGCCGCGGTCGAGACGCAGCTGCGCGAACTGTGCCGGGACGAGCTCGCCGGTTACAAGCAGCCACGCAGGTTCGTGTTCCGTGACGACCTCCCGCTCGGGCCGGCCGGCAAGGTCCTCAAGCGGGAACTCAAGGCGCAGTTGTCCTGAGCGGCGCCGTGCCTGTCAGGAAGGGGCGGTGACCGTCAGTCGGACGGCCGGTGCGGCCCATCGCTGAGCGACCCGGTGCTCACCGGCCGGGCTGCCTCGCCAGGACGGCGCGCGCGGCGGCCAGGACCGGTGCGTCGATCATGCGGCCCTGGTGGCGGAACACTCCTGCCTGACCTTCGGCGGCGCGCAGCAGGCCGGTCGCCCATTCCACCTCGGCCGGGGTGGCGGCGAAGGCCGCGCGCACCGGATCGACCTGGTTCGGGTGGACGCATGCCTTGGCGGCGAAGCCGGCCGCGGCGGCATCCCCGGCGTCGGCGCGCAGCGTCTCCAGATCATCGAGGTCGACCAGCACCGTGTCGATTGCCGGGCGCCCGGCGGCGGTCGCCGCCAGAAGCACGGTGGACCGCGCGTGCTCCAGCACGGCCCGGTATCGCCCGCCGGGGCCGCGTCCCGGCCGCCCGCCCAAATCCGCTAGCAGGTCCTCGCTGCCCCACATCAACCCGGCGCAGTTGGTCGCGCGGGCGATCGACGGTGCGGCCAGGACGCCCTCGGCCGTCTCGCAGAGGGCGATCACCGCCAGCGGGGCGAGGGCGTCCAGGTCGGCCGCCGCGCGCACCTTCGGCAGCATTACCAGCGGGGGAGCGGCCAGGGCACGCAGCGCACGGGCGTCGTCGTGGCCCCACGGCGAGTCGAGGGCGTTGATCCGCACGATCGTTCTGGCCGGATCGAGCGAGGGCAGCCCGGCCAGCACCGAGGCACGAGCGGCCGGCTTGTCCTCCGGGGCCACCGCGTCCTCCAGGTCGAGGATGACGGCGTCCGCGCGGGCCGCGGCCTTGGCGAAGCGATCTGGCCGATCGCCGGGGCAGAACAATATCGCCGGGCCGATCACCTGGGCATACCCAGGACGCGCTCGGCCAGGATGTTGCGCATGATCTCTGTCGTGCCGCCGGCGATCGTGGCCGCACGTGAGCGCAGGTAGCCCAGCCGGGCCGCGTGGGCGGACTCGGCGGCGATCCCGTCAAGGCCGAGCGCCGCGAGGTGGGTGTCACCGACGGCCTGGAACGCCGTGCTCCACGCCAGCTTGATGACCGAGTGCTCGGCGCCCGGAGCGCCCCCCTCGGCGATCCGGCCGAGCGCGCGCTGGCCGAGCAGGCCCAGCAGCCGGGCCTCGACGAGACGGTCGGTGAGCTCGAGCCGGACGCCCGCGTCCAGCTCCCGGCCGGCCAGCTCCGCGACCACGTCGTGCACCGTGTGTTCGAGCCGGCCGGCCATCATGATCACACCGGCTCGTTCGAAGCTCAGCGTGGTCATGGTGACCGTCCAGCCCTCGTGAAGGGGGCCGAGCAGCGCACTCCGGGGGACCCGGACGTCGTCGAAGAAGAGCTCGGCGAACCCGCCCTCGCCGGTGATCTGCGTGATCGGCCTGCGGGTGATCCCCGGCGTGTCCAGCGGCACCAGCAGGGCCGAGATCCCCTTGTGCGGCTTGGCGTCGGGATCGGTGCGGACCAGCAGAAGGCAGTGGTCGGCCTCCATGCCCTCCGACGTCCAGATCTTCTGTCCGTTGATCACGAATTCGTCGCCGTCCAGCGTCGCCCTGGTGCGCAGGCTCGCCAGGTCGCTGCCCGAGCCCGGCTCGGAGAAGCCCTGGCACCAGACCTCCGTGCCGGACTGGATGCCCATCAGGTGCCGCTGCTGCTCGGGGGTGCCGTAGTGCATCAGGGTCGGGGCGACGTTGTTCACGCCGAGCACCCCGGCCAGGTCCGGCGCGCGGAGCTCGGCCAGCACCCGGTCGCAGACGACCTGGTCGACGATGTCCACGCCGCGGCCGCCGAACTGCACCGGCCACTGTGGAGCGATCCAGCCGGCGCCGTGCAGGGTGCGCTGCCAGTCCAGCCGGGCCGCGAAGGACTCGTCGTCGCCCCACTTCTGGCGGTGCGCGGGCAGGAGCTTCTCGACCTGCGCGGCCAGCTCGCCCGCCGGGCCGGCCACGGCGGCCGAGCCGGCCGGTGGGCCCTGGGCGGCCGGACGGCGCGTGGGGTCCAACCGACGCCGGTGCGCGGTTTCGCCGCCGAACAGCGGGGCGGCGGCGCCTGCCCTTCTGTAGTACAGGTGTGCCTCGTGTTCCCAGGTGAAGCCGATGCCGCCGAGGACCTGCATGTAGTCCCTGGTCACCCGCCTCGCCACGGTGGTGGCCTCCAGGAGGGCGAGCGACACGGCGTCGTCGAGGACGTCGGCGGAGGCGCCGGAGTCCAGCAGGTCGGTAACGTGCCGCGCCGCCGCGCGGGCCAGCTCGACGCCGGTCAGCATGTCGGCGCAGATGTGCTTGATCGCCTGGAACGAACCGATCGGGCGGCCGAACTGCTCGCGGTCGGCGGCGTAGGCCACGGCCGCGGTGAGGCAGTGGCCGGCCGCGCCGACCAGCTCGTTGGCCAGCGCGGCTCCTGCGGTCGCCAGGCCGCGCCGCATCGACGCGACGGCGGACTCGCCCCGGCGCAAGACGGTGGCAGGCGCCGAATGGAGGGCGAGCGTGCCGACCGGGCGCAACGGGTCGAGGCCGGCGATTCTGCGCAGGTCGACGCCGTCGGCATCGGCGACGACCGCGAGCAGGAGCGGGCCGTCCGCGCTCTCGGCGAGCACCAGGAGGCGGTCGGCCTCCGGGGACAGCACGAGATCGGCGTGGCCGGAGACACGCACGACGGCGTCCACGTCCAGGACGGTCTCCGCCTGGAAGCCTCCCGGCGCGCCCCACAGCCCATCCCGCGCGGTCCAGGCCACGGTCGCCACCGTCGAACCCGTGCACACATCGGCGAGTAGTGTGCCGGCCGCGTCATCGGAATCGGGGAGACCGCCGGGAATGTCGAGCGCGCCGAGGACCCCGGCCGTCACGACGGCGGGGGTGGGGGCCAGTACCGCGCCACAGGCTTCGAGGGCGACGGCGAGGTCGGCCCACCGGCCGCCCGAGCCGCCCCGGTCCTCGGCCACCGGCAGGCCCGCCATGCCGACTTCGGCCAGCCGCGACCACAGGGGGAGCTCGCTGACCGATGCGGGGTCGGCCACCTGCTGGTGGGTGGCGCCGTCCGGCCAGTGCCGTGCCAGAACCCGGGTCACCGCGTCCGCGAGGGCCTGCTGGTCTTCGGTGTCGGCCACCGCGACGTTGCTGTGCACGTCGATCACGGTCCCTTCATGTGTCCCCGGTGTGTCCCGAGTTTTGGGATACGCAACGTCAGAATCTATTCGATGGTCGGCGCCATGACGGATCCCGTACCACCGCAACCTTGTCAGGATAGTCTGCGCGGGTGCATTGTGTGAACGCGGCGTCAGAATCCGAGAGGGACGTGGACCATGGGAAAGCTTGACGGCCGGGTCGTCTTCATTACTGGGGCGGCGCGGGGACAGGGTCGCTCGCACGCGGTCCTGTTCGCCGAGGAGGGCGCCGACATCGTCGGCGTCGACATCTGCGCGGACATCGACATCCTCACCTACAAGCTCGCGACCCCCGAGGACCTCAAGGAGACCGCGCGGCTGGTGGAGAAGACCGGCCGCAAGATGCTCACCCGCACGGTGGACGTGCGGGACAAGGAGAGCCTCCAGGCGGCCTTCGACGCAGGTGTCGAGCGGTTCGGCCACATCGACACGGTGATCGCGAACGCGGGCATCGTGATGAGCAACACCGCCGAGCGGGATGCCGCGGAGGCCTTCCGCGTCGGACTCGACGTGATGCTCGTCGGTGTCTGGAACACCTTCCAGGTGGCGATGCCGCATCTGATCGAGCGCGGTAAGGCCGGCCACCACGGCAACATCATCGCGACCAGTTCCATGGCCGCCCTGCTCGGTCTCGGCAACGGCAACGGCGGGGACGACGCCTACGGCGCGGCCAAGCTTGCCGTGATCGGCCTCGTCAAGCAGTACGCCAACTACCTCGCGCAGTACCACGTCCGGGTCAACGGCGTCGCGCCGACCAACTGCGCCACCCCGATGGTCACGGAGAACCCCGAGCTGTTCAACGTGATGAACGCCTACCCGAACCTGGCCAACGCGATGCAGACGCTGCTGCCGGACGTCCCGATGATCGAACCCCGCGACGTCAGCGAGGCGATGCTGTTCCTGCTGTCCGACTCCGGCCGCTACTTCACCGGCAGCGTGCTGAACGTGGACGCGGGCATGGCCATCCGCAGGTAGGCAGGGCCCGGCACAGCGCGCGGCCCGGGCCGACCGGAGCCAGGGCCGCTCCCGACGAGACAGGGATGAGAGCAACCGTCCATGCCATTGGATCCCAAGGCCGCCGACTACACCCTCTCCGGCCTACGACCGTTTCCCGTCGCCGTGACCACGATCCACGAGGGCAGAGCCAACGGCCTGATGTCGCTGTCGGCCGGCTCCGGCGGGATCGTTCCGGAAGCGCCGCGCGTGACGATAAGCCTGACGAAGTACAACCTGACCCATGACCTGGTGCTGAACTCGGGCGTGTTCGCGATGCACCTGCTCGCGGCCAGCCCGGAGCCCGCGCTGGACGCCTCGCTGCGGATCCTGATGGGGCTGGGCGGCAGTTCCGGCCGGGACGGCGACAAGATGGCCCAGTTCGACACCAAACCCGGGGTCACGGGCTCGCCGATCCTGCTGGACGCGCTCAGCTACGTCGAGGGCCGCGTGGTCGGCACGCTGGACGCCGAGGAGAACACGATCTTCCTGGCCGACGTCGTCGGTGCCGAGCGGCTGCGCGAGGGCGAGCGGCTTCGCATCGGCGAGGCGTGGGGCAGGCTGCCGAAGGAGTGGATCGGGCGGTACGAGGCCAACCACGTACCGCAGTTGGAGAACGCGCGCCGCAACAGAGGGCTGGCCGGCTGATGGGGGCGCGTCTCAGGGTCGTGACGAGCCGGCGTGGGTGAGGGCGGGCAGATGCGATTCAACCTGATGTTCCCGATGCGGGCGGTAAAGCACTACGAGACCTGGCGGGCGGACGGCGACCTCGGCACGGTGGCGCGCATCGCGGAGGAGGCCGGTTTCGACGGGTTCTCCATGAGCGAGCATCCGTTCCCCGAACAGGGCTGGCTGAGCAACGGCGGCCACCACGCCTTCGACCCGTTCGTCGCGCTCAGTTTCGCCGCCGCGTCCACCGAGCGCATCAAGCTGATCACCTACGTGCTGGTGGCCGGCTACCGCAGCCCCTACCTGGCCGCGAAGGCGATCGCGAGCCTGGACCTGCTGTCGCGGGGCCGGATGATCGTGGGTATGGGCGCCGGCTACCTGCAGCCGGAGTTCGAGGTGCTGGGCGCGGACTTCCCGGGGCGCGGAAAGACCCTTGAGGCGGCGATCCCGGCGATGCGGGCCGCCTGGGCCGGCGCTGACCACCCTGGTCCGTCGTTCCCCGCGCGGGGCCACAGCATGCTGCCCTCGCCGGCCCAGGCGGGCGGACCGCCGATCTGGATCGGCGGCAACAGCTCTGCGGCACGCCGCAGAGCGGTGACCCTCGGCGACGGGTGGATGCCCATGGGGCAGTCCCGGGAGGTCGCGGAAATCACCGGGACCCCGGCCCTGGAGACCGTCGCCGAGCTGGCGGCGCAGATCCACGCGATGCAGGACAGGCGATCGACGGCCGGTCTATCCCCTCTGGACGTATCGTTTTCGCCGTTCGACAGCGAGCTGCTCCGCCACGGCGAGGTCGACGAGTTCGCGACCCGGGTCCGCGCGGACCTCGACGCCTACGCCGAGGCCGGCGTGACCTGGATCACGATCGAGCCGACGAGCCGCAGCCTCGAGGCCTTCCGCCGCGATATCGGCCGGATCGGGGAGCTGCTGATCTCGCCGTCCCGCTGAGGCGACGGCAAAGCCGTTGGCCGCCTCCATCTCCGGGCGGCGGCCAACAGGCCTCAGCCGGTCGTCGCCGCCGCGCCCAGGACCGCGCCGATCACCGCGGGAAGCTGATCCGGGGTGCTGCCGTGCAGCACCAGCTCGTCCGCCCCGGCGGCAAGGTACTCGCGGAAGCGCGAGACGCAGTGCTCGGGCGAGCCGACCGCGGCCGAGGAGGCCAGCCACTCGCCGGGCAGGACTGTGGCGGCATCGGTGAGCTGGTCGCGGGTCCGCACGAAGTCGGCCGATCCCCTGACTCCGGTCAGCTGGGGATGTTCGCGCAGTCGCCGCAGCGGGCCGGGATCCCAGCCGTTGGTCTCCGCGAGCCGCTCGCCGAAGCCGGGGATCTGGAAGTAGGTGACGGCGCGACCGCCGACCACGGCGGCCTCTTCCTGCGGCGGCAGCCCGGACGCGGTCACCACTGTGGCGTAGACCCGGACCGACATGGGATCCCGGCCGGCCGCTTCCGCCGAGGCGCGCACGAGCTCGACCGAGCGGGCCACCGCGTCCGGAGTCAGGAACGGGTGCAGCAGCACGCCGTCGAAGTGTGCGCCCGCCAGGGCGAGGGTCTTGGGCCCGATCGCGGCGAGCACCAACGGCGGCGGGGGCGCGTCCGGCAGGTCGGACAGGCGCATCGCGGGGAAGCGCCCGGCGGGGCCGTCGTAGGAGACCTTGTCGCCGTTGCACAGCCGGCGCAGGATGTCGGCGGAGTCGGCCAGGATCCGGTTGGTCACCGGGGGCAGCCCGACCGCCTTCCACATGGCGGCGACGGACCGGCCGAAGCCGAGCACGAACCGCCCACCGGTCAGTCCCTGGGCGGTCATCGCCATGGAGGCGAGCACGGCGGGATGGCGGACCTGGAAGTGCGTGACGCCGGCGGCTATTCTCGCTTGGCTCGTGACCTGGCCCAGGGCGCCCGCGAGTACGCCGAGGTCCTTGGTGCCCCAGCGCTCACTCAGCCAGATGGAGCCGAGCCCGAGCTCGTCGGCGGCGCGGGCCTGCGTGATGGCGGCCCGAGGATCCGACACCCGGCCCGGGAGGACGTAGGCGCCGAGCACGCTGGGGTCGATCGGGGTGTCCGTGTGGCGCGCGACACTCGCCGGGGTCGCGGGAGGGGGTGTGGCCATGGCCGCCATTCTGACACTATGTACACCATAAGGCGAGTACCCGAGCGGCCTGTGGAGGTGCCGTGACCCCGGAATCGATGGAGACGCCGGAGAAAACCGCGGCGTCCGGGGCGGCGGAGCCGCCGGCCGCACCGGCGACGCGCGAGGCGCTCGGCGGCTGGCTGTCGGACCGGCTGGCCCGGCAGGGCTGCCGGGAGGTCCGGCTCGGTGAGCTGTCCCAGCCGGCCGCGGGCTACTCCGGGCGGACGGTCTTCACCACGGCGACCTGGATCACAGGGGACGGCGAGCGGCGCCGCGAGGAACTGGTGGTCCGCGTACAGCC
>JAOPYH010000490.1 GCA_025964715.1 Streptosporangiaceae bacterium
TCTGGGCATGCTCGACGGCCTGCAGGACGATGACCCGCCGCTTCAGCGCAATGGCCAAGGCAGCGAGTTCGAGGTGGGTGCGGAACGTGCCGCCATGGTCGTCGACGCCGGGGAACGACTTGGTCAGCGTGTCGATCTCGACGGCCTTGCCGTCGGGCAGCTTGTCGAGTGCGCTCTGCCACCGGGTGAGGCGCCGGTCAGCGGCGGCCAACGCCTTGCCGATGGCATGCACTGCCGAGTCCAGTCCCAGCGAGACACCGAGTTTGCCCTGGTCGAGCAGAATGGCGGTGGCCTTGTCGATGGCATCGCGGCAGCCGTCGAGTTCGCTGCGCTCGTCACCGAGCTTCTGGTCGTGCAGCTGCTCCAGCAGTTCCGTGATGCGTGCGATGGCCTGCTGGCGCTGGTGGTCGGCATTCGCGCTCACCCCCACCGCTACGGCCATGAGCACGAGCGGCGCGGCCACGGTCAGCGCCGCGCTGCCGGCGACTGCGACGCCGGCTGTCGCACCGGCTCCACCGGCTGCGCCCGCCGCTGCCGCTTTACCGACGGGCACGAACGACGCCGCGTCGACGATCGTGCCCTTCGAGTTCACGAATGCACCGCGGATGCCATTGGCCACCCCCTTCGCCGCCATCGAGCGGACGATGCCCTGCCCGAGCTGGGCGGCAGTCTTCGCCGGAACCACCATGCGATACAGGTTTTCGCCGGTGGCGGTCGCCTTGGCCGCCACAGAGGAACTCTTCGCTGATTGCGTGATGAGCTGCGACAGGTGCTGCGCCAGGGGACTCGCGGCATCGAGCGGGATACCTCGGCCGCGGTCGAGCTTGTCGGACAGCGGGTGTACCTCAAGTGTGGCGATCGGCTCGTCGGCCAGGGCGGCCAGCACACCGCGCAGTTCGGCCAAGCGCTCAGCCGTCATCGGCCCGTCTCCGGCCAATGCGGGCACCCGCACGTCACCGGTCGCCAGCGTCCAAACCGGAACGATCGCCTCGCGGTCGTCAGTCATCGTCTCCCCCTTGTTTTCCAGCGACAGCCTGCGGCTGACGTTCGACAGAACAGCATGAACCTTGTGTATTCAACTACGGGCACCGTCTGCCGGTGAACTGACGATCCGGCAACGGAAGGGGGCCCCTCACCTGCGGTGATCTGGATCGTCCAGATCAAGGACGCCGCGAAGTGAGGGAGACCCTGAAGGTGTGGGGTAGCGGGAGGTACCGGCAGCCCCTGGTGCGTGCCCAACGAGGAGAACCTCGTCGGGCACGCGAAAATCGTACTGATGCGGAAGATCGCGGACCCTAGCGGGCTCACAGCCTCCCTGACCACGGCGCTCCCGCAGGGCATTCGGGGATCCGGGAGGATGAAGCGGCATGCACGGGACCTCGATGTGATCAGCTGGCGTAGACACCCTGGATGATCATTGGTCTCGTGCCTGTGACATTGCCGCACCAACTCCCCCTGAACGCAGGCAATCTGCGCGATCCTGGAAATTGCATTGTACGGAGTACAGTCAGCTGCCCGGCACGCCGGTCGTGGACCACTCGTTGGCGAAGTGCTCCATCTGCTTCAGTACCAGGTCGACGGCCTCCGGACGTCGGTCCGGCGGATAGTTGTGGCGGGCCAGGAGGCGCTTGATGGCGCTGCGGAGGCCGGCGCGGACCGGTTCACGGGCGATCCAGTCCGGCTTGAGCTTCTTCTGGACCTCCGCGACGAGATCGCGGGCGATGACAGCCAGGACCTCGTCGCCCATGAGCTCCTGCGCCGTGCCGTGGTCGGCCACCGCGTCGTAGAAGGCGAGCTCGCGCCAGTTCAGCGGCGGGTCGAACTTCTCGCCGCGCCTGGCGTCTTCGACGACCTCCTTGGCCATCTCAACCAGCTTGGCGATGAGCTCCGCGCTCGTGTACTGCTGCCGCATGTAGCGGAGCATGAGGTCCTGCAGCCGCTCGGAGAACGCCGTGCGGCGGACGATGTTGTGCCGCGTCACCTCGCGCATCTTCTTCTCGACGAGCCGCCGCAGCGCCTCCGCCGCCAGGTGCGGGGTCTCACTGTCCTGCAGCTTTGCGACGAGTGCGTCGTTGAGGTGCGTCAGGTCGGCGATCTCCAGGCCCGCCTCGGCGAACAGGTCCGTTATCCCGCCCGTCTCGACGACCGACGAGGTCAGCTGGGCGAGGTACAGCTCGACGTCGCGGGCGACAGGCAGGCCACGCGCCTCGCGGTCCATCGCGTCGAGCTTGGCCATGTAGGCCCGAACCTCGACGAAGAACTGGACATCCCGGCGCCAGGACGGGTGGTCCGGGAAGCGCTCGCCGATGTTCGTGGCGCTGCCGGACAACGCGTAGAAGCGCTCCAAGCGGTGGGCGTGATCACGGAAGCGCCGGCCGAGAGTCTGGCGCGGGTCGTCGAGCTTGTCCGGGTCGTTGCCCGGCGTACGCGGGTCCCGCAGGTAGTTGGCCGTCTTCAGGGCGGCGTCTATGAAGGCTGTTTTCGTCGGCTGGGTCAGGCGCGCCCGCCAGTCGAAGGCGCGCAGGATGTCGATGAGAATGTCGTACTCGTTGCGCAGCTCGTCCAGCGCACGGTCGAGGTCCTGACCGAGGGTGCGGTCCTGCTGGTCAGCGTCGGTGTACTCGGCGATCGCCCGCTGAAGGTTCTCGGTGAGCGGCGCGTAGCCGACGAGGAGGCCGTCCTCCTTGCCGCGGAAACGGCGGTTGACACGGGCCAGAGCCTGCATCAGGTTGGCGCCCTTGAGCGGCCGGTCCAGGTACATGGTGTGGACCGGCGGGGCATCAAAGCCGGTCAGCAGCATGTTGTTAACGATCAGCAACTCCAGCTCGTCGTCGGGATCCTTGGCCCGGTTGATGACCGCCTTGCGCTGGCTGTCGCGCAAGGTGTGGGCACGCAGGTGGTCGGGGTCCTTCCGGGAGTCCGAGGAGAAGACGATCTTCATGGCGCCCTTGTCGACCTCGTCGCTGTGCCACTCCGGCCGCAGCTCACGCAGGGCGTCGTAGACCCGGACGCAGATCTCACGGGTCGCGCACACGACCATCGCCTTGCCGGCCGCGCCGCCCTTCTCGGAGACGCCGACGAACGACTGCATCCGCTCGCGCCGCGCCTCCCAGTGCGCCACCAGATCCCGGGCGAGATCCCTGACGCGGGCGGGCGCGCCGTACATGGCGTTCATCGTGGCGACGGCCTGCTCGACCCGGCGGCGCTCGGTGTCGTCGAGTCCGTCGGTGATGCGGTCGGCCGCCTCGTCGATCTTCGTCGGATCGACGTCCCTGTCCAGGACGAGCTGGATGACGCGGCCCTCGTGGAAGACCTTGACGGTCGCGCCGTCGTCGGCGGCCCGCTTGAGGTCGTAGACGTCGATGTAGTCGCCGAAGACCTCACGGGTGTTGCGGTCGGCCTCGGAGATCGGGGTGCCGGTGAAGGCCAGGAGCGTGGCGTGCGGAAGAGCGTCGCGCAGGTGGCGGGCGTAGCCGTCGAGGTTGTCGTAGTGGCTGCGGTGGGCCTCGTCCACGACGACCACGATGTTGCGCCGGTCGGAGAGCAGCGGATGGTCGGCCCCCGACTCCTTCTCCTCCTTGGTCTTGCCGAACTTCTGCAGGGTGGTGAAGAGGACGCCGCCGGTCCGCTTGGCGGCCAGCTCCTCCCGCAGTTCAGCCCGGGTCAGAACCTGGCGGGGCGCCTCCGGGAGGATCTCGCTCTCCAGGAAGGTGGAGTACAGCTGGTCGTCGAGGTCATTGCGGTCGGTGATGACGACGACGGTCGGGTTCAGCAGCGCCGGGTCGCGCATCACCATCGTCGTGGTGAGCACCATCTCCTCGGACTTCCCCGAGCCCTGCGTGTGCCAGACGACACCGGCCTTCCCGTCGCTCGCCGCCGCCTCCCGGACCGCCTCCGCGGCGCGGGTCACGGCAAAGTACTGGTGCGGCTTCGCGATGCGCTTCATCCGCTTCGACGGGACGAAGTTGACGAAGGATCGCAGGAGGGAGAGGAAACGCGGCTGGGTGAACAGGCCGTACAGCGCCAGGTTCTGGCCCGAGTCGGCCATCCCCTCCGCGTCGAACGGGTCAACCCGGGCGCCGGACTCGTCCGTGTTCCACGGCGCGAAGTGCTCGTAGGGAGTGAAGGGCGTGCCGTACTTCGCCGTGATGCCGTCGGAGAGCAGGACGACCGCGTTGTAGCGGAAGGCGGTCGGGAACTCCTCCACGTACCGGCTGACCTGGGAGTGCGCGTCCTGGAGCGTGGCGTCCTCGTCGCCGGCGCGCTTCAGCTCCAGGAAGGCCAGCGGGAGGCCGTTGACGTACAGGACGACGTCGAAGCGGCGGTTCTTCTCACCCTCGATGACGGTGACCTGGTTCAGAGCGCGGTAGGTGTTCGCGTCCGGGTCGGCCAAGTCGACGAGGCGGATGGTCGGGTTGTGCTCGGCGCCGAAGGCATCGGTGTACGTGACGGAGCGGATGCCGGCCGTCAGGTAGCCGTGGGCGGTGCGGTTCTCCTCGTACGTGTCCTGCGAGGCCGGGGTCGCCGCGACCGCTACGGCGTCGCGAACGGCGTCCGGGGGGAGGTCGGGGTTGAGCCGTTCGATCGCCTCGCGGAGGTCCGGGTAGAGGATCAGGTCGTCCCACGACTTTCGGTAACCGGAGCCGGGGGCGAACTCGTTGCCGGACGCGGGCAGCCAGGCCAACTCAGCCAGCTCGTCGAGGGCGAACACCTCCCAGTCGGCCTCCAGGGGGCGGCGGTGGTGCGCTCTGCCATCGTCGTCGCGCGTCACGTGCGGTCCTCAACAATCTTCTCGGCGTCCCTGACGCGAAGCCGGCCGGACATGAGTTGAGGGAGGAGGGTGTCGCGGAGGGCGGCGAGGGTGCGGGATTCTCTCTTCGCGTGTTCAATTGCCTGGTGGAAAGAGCTGAGAGCGCTCGACAGACTGCCCAGGCTCTCTGTCGGCGGTAGCACAATCGGCCAGGTCGGCAATTCTTTGAGGGGAATTCTTTCCACAGTCGCCCCGTGAATGGTGCGCCGTTTGATCTCTTCCTGGAAAGAGTTTCCCAGGAAGGCGTGGAGAAGGAGGGCACCGCTCACTTGGGGATCCGTAGACCGAAGCAATGCCATGCGTCGACCGAGGCAAGCCTGAATATCCGATGGCATGAGTGCAGCTTCGCCGAGTCGCGTCTCGTAGGAGAAGAGAACATCGCCATCCGAAGGCTGCACACGGCGTGTCCAGTTGGGAAAATCATCTTCCGAAACATGGGCAGATTCGGAGAGCTCCAGAAGTCCACCTTGCAAGCTGCTGATGCTCAGGAACCAGGGGCCGTCCGTCACCTTCTTGGGAGTGGCGTGTGGGCCATCGAAGACCTGGGCAAGGCCACCGATGGTTCGTGTTTCCGAAGGGTTTGCGGACAGGTAAGACGTCTTGGCAAGTTCCAGTGACACGGTCGCGATGCGCTCGTTGACGGCGATCTTGTCATCCAGCGCCCCGAGCACCGACACAACCGCCTGCTGTTCGGTGAGCTTGGGAAGTTGGATAGGCCATGTCGGCAGGCTGACCAGAGGAATCCTGTCCACCGTAGCTCCGTGGATCCTCCGCGCTGTGATTGTTTCCTGAAATTCTGGTCCCAGGTACGCGTAGAGCAGGAACTTTGGATCTATTACATTTCTTTTCGGTCGGAGAATTCCCATCCGCCGCCCGAGACATGCTCGGATTCCTTTCGGCATGAGCGCTGCCTCACCAAGGCGAGTCTCATACGAGAAGAGAACGTCGCCCTCTTGTGGAGTCACCCTGCGTGTCCATTTTGTGAAGTCATCCTCCGAGAGATGGGCTGACTCGGCGAGATTGAGGCGCCCCTTGTCTAGGCTAGAAATGCTAAGGAACCACGGTCCTGCCTCGGTCTTCTTCGGCGTGGCATGTGGGCCGTCGAAGACGGTAGCCACGTCACCAATGGTGGTCTCGGTCCACTCAGACATCGACCCTCCCCAGCTGCTCCCGAACCGTCTTTCCCAGCTCCGCCGACTTGTCGAAGAGTTCGTACAGCTCCTCCGTAAGCCTTTTGATCCTCTTCGCGACAGCCTCCGCGTCCTCTTCCTCCGCCTCGACGGCCCCGACGTACCGCCCCGGCGTCAGCACGTACCCATGCTCCCGGACCGTCGCCAGATCGGCGGAGAAGCAGAACCCGGGCTCGTCCTCGTACATCAGCCCTTCCTCGCGTGCTGACGCCGTGCCGCGCCAGGCGTGGTACGCGCCCGCGATCTTCGCGAGTTCGGTCTGCGTCAGCACGCGCTCCGTCCGGTCGATCATCTCGCCCATTTCCCGGGCGTCGATGAAGAGGATCTCGCCGCGCCGGTCGTCCAGCCGCCGTGCACCCTGCGGGGACTTGTCCTTGGCCAGGAACCACAGGCACACCGGGATCTGCGCGGTGCGGAACAGCTGGGACGGCAGCGCCACCATGCATGCCACCAGGTCGGCCTCCACCATCGCCTGGCGGATCTCGCCCTCGCCGCTCGACTGGGAGCTCATGGAGCCGTTTGCCAGGACGATGCCGGCCGTGCCCTTCTCGCCCAACTTGGAGATCATGTGCTGGAGCCAGGCGTAGTTGGCGTTGTTCTTCGGCGGCACCCCGTACTTCCACCGCGGGTCGCTCTCGTCCCTCGCCCAGTCCTTAATGTTGAACGGGGGGTTGGCCATGACGAAGTCGGCCTTGAGGTCGGGGTGCTTGTCATCGGCAAAGGTGTCGCCCCAACGGGGACCGAGGTTGCCGTCGATGCCGTGGATCGCGAGGTTCATCTTGCCCAGCCGCCAGGTGCGCTCATTCAACTCCTGGCCGTAGACCGAGAGGTCGGCCTTGTGGCCACGGCCCCGGTGGGCCTCGATGAACTTGCCGGCCTGGACGAACATGCCGCCGGAGCCGCACGCCGGGTCGTACACGCGCCCCTCGTACGGCTCCAGGATCTCCACGATCAGTCGGACGACGGACCGGGGCGTATAGAACTCTCCAGCCCGCTTGCCCTCGGCGCGGGCGAAGTTGCCGAGGAAGTATTCGTACACCTCTCCCAGCACGTCCTGCGCGGGCTTGTCCGCGCTGCCGCCGAAGCGGGCGTCGCTGATGAGGTCGACGAGCTCGCTCAGGCGCTTCTGGTCGACGTTGTCCCGGTTGAAGATCTTCGGGAGGACGCCGGTCAGGGCCGCGTTCTCCCGCATGATGGCGTCCATCGCCTCGTCCAGGAGCTTGCCGACGCCCTGGCTCTTGGCGTTCGCGGCGATCCACGACCAGCGGGCGGTCTCCGGCACCCAGAAGACGTGCGCGCCGGTGTACTCGTCGCGGTCCTCCAGGAACTCGTCCAGGCGGTCCTCGTCGATGCCGTCCTCGGCCAGCTCCTTGGCCAGCTCGGTTCGGCGCTCCTCGAAGGCGTCGGAGACGTACTTGAGGAAGATCAGGCCGAGGACGAACTCCTTGTACTGCGCGGCATCGATGGAGCCGCGGAGCTTGTCCGCGGCCTTCCACAGGATGTCCTGGATCTCCTTGGCGGTGGAGGCGCTGAACAGCTCCGCCTGGTCGGCGGGCTTCTTCTGGCCGGGAATCATGGGGTGGAGCGTCTCCTTCAGTCGTCGGTGCCGGGAAGGTTCTGGAGGGTGAGCGTGCCGTCGGCGATGCCGGCGGCGGTGATCCGTGCCAGGTCGTCGAGGGCGGCGGACTGCTCCCGCAGGAGCGCCGCGCGGCTGTCGAGTTCGGCGAGCACGGCGTCGAAGCGCTCGGCCTCGTCTCGGCTCAGGTCGGGGATGAGGAGGTCCTCGATACCGCGCGAGGCCCGCACCGCCCCGCTGGTGCGCGCGTACTCGGCGGCCGCCGCCCGCAGCAGCGCCGCGAGCACCCGCGGCAGCACCGGCGGGTCGGCGTGGGGGCGGACCCGCAGGATGCGGGCCGGGGCGGCCACGAGTGACAGGCCGGACTCGTCGACGTACGCGCCGAAACGGGGGCTCGCGGTGACGACGATGTCGCCCGGCTCGGTGAACTGGGCGTGTTCGTAGCCGGTGAGGAACACGCCGCGGTCGATACGGCGACTGCCAGGGCGGGCGGTGCCGAGGACCTCGTCCGGGGTGAGCACCGCGTAGTGGCCGTCGGCCGTGAGGTGTTCGTCGGCGATGCGATGGCCGGGGCGTCGGCGCAGACGGCGCTCGGCAAGCAGCCGGCGGACGGTGGTGCGCCGCACCGGCTGGTCCTCGGGGCGCAGAACGGCCTGGGCGCGCAGGGTCGCGCGGAGGTCTGCGCGCTGCCGGGCCTGCTCGTAGAGCTCCGTCAAGTGCTGCTCTAGGTCGCTGATGCGGGCCGGGCGCTCGATGACACCGCGGGTGTAGCGGGCCGTGGTCGGGCGGTGCTGGGTGGTGAAGGCGGCACCAGGCCGGTCGTCGAGGTCCTTCGCGGGGATGATCACGGCGCGGCGGGGTTCGTGCCGGCGGTCGCCGCGCCAGCCGGAGGCACGCCAGATGGCGATGTCCTCGGCGAGCGCGTCGAGGACCGGGTCGGTGAGCGGCTGCGCGGAGTAGTCGGAGAGCAGGATCAGGCCCGTACGGTCTTCCGCGGGTGTGCGGGCCAGCACCCAGACGGCCGTGCGGTAGCCGGGGCGGTAGGGGAACGCGCCGTCGGGGAGGCTGACCGCGGCCTTGAGCAGGCCGTCACGCAGAAAG
>JAOPYH010000493.1 GCA_025964715.1 Streptosporangiaceae bacterium
CCTTCGCTCACGGGCGTCGGCCGCTGCCCCGCGTACCTATTGGTGAAGGGTCCGCGCCCTCAGATCAGTTGCCGGACGGGAGGTGGTGGGTGTCGGCGAAGTTGATGCCGGCGGTGGAGACGTCGTAGAGCTTCTGGCCGGGACCGGGGACCGGCTCCGGGATGTCGACGATGTCCAGGACCTCGGGACCGCCGAAGCGGGTGATCTGCACGGCACGCATGCGCGTGAGGCTAGGTGGTGGCGCCCGGACTCAAAGGGGCGGTACGGCGGGAGCGGCACCTGACCGGGGCCGTCGATCCACTCCGCGCGGGCCGGCCTGTGCCCGGTGCACGCGAACCGACCGCACCGTGCGTCCCGTTGCGGCGCAGCGGCCGATCACGGGTGACCGGTCGAGAACCGCCGGTGCACTCTGCCCTGCACTCGGTCAGAGCGCCCACGGACCTCGCCAGGAGCGTGGTCAGGGCCGGTCGGGTGCCGGAGCCGGCTGGCCTGCGGTGGTCGTGGTCGCTTTGGTCGCCGCCCAGCTGGCAAGCAGCTTGAGGCCGTCCTCGGACGGCGTCCCTGGCTCGGCGGTGTAGAGGGTCAAGCGCAGGCCGGAGTGCTCGTCGGAGGGCAGGTCGAGGGTGCAGAAGCTGAGGTCGAGCGTGCCGACGACGGGGTGGTGGAACTGCTTGGCGCCGTTGTGGTGGATGCGGACGTTGTGTGCGGCCCAGCGGGTCCGGAACTCCTCGCTGACCGTGGACAGCTCCCCGACCAGTTCGCGCAGCTGCGTGTCATGCGGGCGGCGGCCGGCCTCGGCGCGGAGCAGGGCGACGGTGATGTTGGCCGCGCCCTCCCAGTCCTGGTAGTAGTCGTGCGCCTGCGGGTCGAGGAACTGGAACCGGGCGAAGTTCGCCGGCCGTCGGGGGCTGTCGAACATCGGTGAGTGCAGCGCCCACCCCAGGGTGTTGGTCGCGAGGACGTCCAGGCGGCCATTGGCGACGAACGCAGCCGAACCCGTCATCGTGTCCAACATCCACTGCACCCGCGGCTGGATCGGCGCCTTGCTGCGGCGCCGCGGCGCGCGGTTCGGCTTCGCGGCGGAGCGAGCCAGGTCGAACAGATAGGTCCGCTCGGCCTCGTCCAACTGCAACACCCGGGCGACGGCCTCGAGGACGTCTTCGGAGACGCCGAGGATGTGGCCCTTCTCCAGCCGGGTGTACCAGTCGGTGCTCACCCCGGCCAGGACGGCGACCTCCTCCCGACGCAGGCCGGGCACCCGCCGCCGGCCGCCGCCGGGCAGCAGTCCGGCTTGCTCCGGGCTGATCCGGGCGCGCCGGCTGGCGAGGAAGTCCCGGATGTCGGAGCGGTTGTCCACGCCATCGACGCTACGTCGCCCGGCCGGTGGAGGGAGGTCGAGCTTCTACCCCCCACAAACCCGACCTCCCACCCCCGCGCGAGGAGGCGTTCCGTGGACCTCAACGCCCGTCCACACCCCCCTTGAAGGAAGAACAGCTCCCCAATGCGCGTCAACGCCTACGCCGCCCCCGCCGCCGGCCAGCCCCTGGCCCCCACCACCATCGACCGCCGCGACGTCGGCCCGAACGACGTCCTCATCGAGATCGAGTACGCCGGCATCTGCCACTCCGACATCCACACCGTGAACGGGGACTGGGGTCCGCAGCCCTTCCCCGTCGTCCCCGGCCACGAGATCGTCGGCGTCGTCACCGAGGTCGGGCCCGAGGTCACGCGCCACCGGGTCGGTGACCGCGTCGGCGTCGGCTGCATGGTCAACTCCTGCGGCGAGTGCGCCAACTGCCGCAACGGCAACGAGCAGTACTGCCTGAACGGCATGGTTCCCACGTACGCCGGCTCCGACCGTGACGGCACCACCACCCAGGGCGGCTACTCCACCCACGTCGTGGTCGACGCCGACTTCGCCCTGCGGGTGCCCGACGGCATCGGCCCTGCCGAGGCCGCGCCGCTCCTGTGCGCCGGCATCACCACCTACAGCCCGCTGCGCCGCTGGGGCGCCGGGCCGGGAAAGCGGGTGGCCGTCGTCGGTCTCGGCGGGCTGGGCCACATGGCCGTCAAGCTCGCTTCCGCGATGGGCGCTGAGGTGACGGTGCTGTCGCAGTCGCTGAAGAAGCAGGAGGACGGGCTACGGCTCGGCGCCGACCACTACTTCGCCACCAGCGATCCGCACACGTTCGCCCAGCTCGCCGGGCGGTTCGACCTCGTTGTCAACACCGTCAGCGCACCCATCGACGTCGACGCCTACCTGTCCCTGTTGGCCGTGGACGGGGCGCTGGTCAACGTCGGCGCCCCGGCCGAGCCGCTGAGCCTCAACGTGATGTCGCTGATCGGCGGCCGCCGCACGTACGCCGGCTCCATGATCGGCGGCATCGGGGAGACCCAGGAGATGCTCGAGTTCTGCGCCGAGCAAGGCATCGGCGCCGAGGTCGAGGTCATCGCCGCCGACCAGGTCAACGAGGCCTACGAGCGCGTGCTGGCTTCTGACGTCCACTACCGGTTCGTCATCGCCGCCGCCACCCTGCGGTGACCTCGGACCAACTGACCCGCCCGGCCGGTTCGGCGGCAACGCCCGCCGGCCCGGCCGGCGACGGCGGAGCACCGGCGCCGCGGCTGGTGCGGCTCCCGTTCGTCGTGTACGTGCTGGCCGTCGGCACCTTCCTCATGCTCACGACCGAGTTCGTCGTCGCGGGCCTGCTGGCGGAGATCGCCGGCGACCTGCAGGTGAGCGTGGCCCAGGCCGGGCTGCTGATCACGGTGTTCGCGGTCGGGATGATCGTCGGCGCACCGACTATGGCGCTGCTCACGCGACGAATGCCGCGACGGGTGACGTTGATGCTCGCCATGGCGGTGTTCGCGACCGGGCACGTCGTCGTCGCGCTGGGCAGCAGCTTCCCGCTGCTCCTGGCTGCCCGCTTCGTCACGGCCTGGGCGACCGGGGCGTTCTGGTCGGTGGCGTCCGTCGCCGCCACCCGCGCCGCCGGTCCGGGTGCCGGCTCCCGAGCCCTGGGGCTGGTCGGCGCCGGGGGCATGCTCGCCAACGTCGTCGGTGTGCCGCTGGGCGCATTCGCCGGCCAGCTGTCGGGGTGGCGGGGGCCGTTCTGGGCGTTGGCGGTCCTGGCGCTTGCCGCGGTGGCGCTCATCGCCCGCCACGTCCCCCACGACAGCTCCGAGAAGCAGGCGGTGCCGCTGCGGTCGGAACTGGGCGCGATGGCATCCGGCCGGCTGTGGCTGGTGCTGGCGGCCTGTGCGACCACCACCGGCGGCGTGCTGTCGGCCTACTCCTACATCTCCCCTCTGTTGACCGACCGGGCCGACATCGCCGCCGGATGGGTGCCGCTGGTGCTCGTGGCCTTCGGCGTGGGCTCACTCATCGGGACGGTCGCCGGTGGTCGTCTCGGCGATGTCCGGCCACATGGGACGACGATCGTGGTGGCGGCGGTGACCACCGTCGTGCTGCTCGCAATCTGCCTGGTGTCCGCGCACGCCCTGCTCACGGTTGCGCTCGTCGCCCTGCTCGGGCTGGTGGGGCTCAGTGCCAACCCGGTGCTGTCGTCCATGGCCGTCCGCTTCGCCGGCGTGGCTCCCACGCTGGGCGTGGCGATGTCGGTCGCGGCGTACAACCTCGGCACCGCGGTCGGCTCCTGGGGGGCCGGGCTCACGCTCAGCTCGGGTCTGGGGACCGGCGGACCGGCCGCGGTCGGCACTCTCATCGCTGCTCTGACCCTGCTCCCACGGTCGCGATCGCGGTCATCCAGCGCCGCCGCGCCGCGACGGTCCAGGCCAGGGGAACGTGGTGCTGATGTCAGTCGGCGGACACCGGGTGGTGGGTGTCGGCGTTGATGCCGGGCCGTCGAGACGTCATAGCTCTTGTGATGGGGACCGGCCACCGGCTCGGGGAGGTCGACGACCTCGAAAACCTCGGGACTCTCCGGCGCCCGCCGCTGTCCGGCCCGGAGTTCTCTTGCG
>JAOPYH010000496.1 GCA_025964715.1 Streptosporangiaceae bacterium
CGTTCCTGCGCGGCTGAACGGGTACCTGGAGCAGGTTGCTCGGGCATAGCGAACGGCGTCCCTGCAGGGACGCCGCCGCCGCTACGTCACACCGGGTTACCAGGCGTGCACCTGTATTCGTCGGACCGGGTCAAGCCCGTCACGACGCGCCTCCCGCGGCTGGTCGCGCGTGGGTGCCCGGCTGCCGTGCTCGGACACAGGGTCCTAACTTCTGTCTACGCCCGATTCAACTGGATGACAACTCGCGATTGGGGAAATGCGCGGGCCCAGGTCAAGAGCGGCCCAGCAAGAGGTAAGGATGTGACATGTCCCGGCGGTGATGCGCTCGAACGCAGGCCATTCGCAAGGGGCGGGACTTCTCGCGACATCGATCACCCGGTGTGATCGGTTCTCGGTGAGCTCCCGGCCACGCGTAGGTCCAGAAAGATCTACGCCGGGTGCTGTAGCATCCCAGTCCTGTCAAGGTCTCCCCAGGCCTGTGGGCAGCCGGTGTGGGCAAAAGGGTCATCGATCGCCAAAGTACGCGACGTGGTAGTGGCTCTTACATCACCGGATGATAAAGAATCCTGGTAGCTGTCCGTTTTGCCGCGACGAAACTACGAGCGACCGGGCAGCATATGTATATCGCGACGTGCTAGGCCTCGGCTTTGCATCGTCTATAGATCCATCTGACGATTTCCCTTTGTAAGACACACCCAAAGGCTTTCTTGGGAAACGGCCCGGCTCTACCCCCCCGGAGCCGGACCGTACGGCGACCCCCGCTCTCCCCCCCGGCGGGGGTCGCCTCATATCTGCCCACCTCACCGTTCCGGGCCGAGTTATCCACAGCTTGGGGAAACCCCTTCCGGCCCGCGGGGCCGGCTGCGCATGGTGGTGCTCCACGAACCCGGCGCGGGGAGACACAGATGGGCACCGCCGCACTGATAGTGACCGCGGATCCAGAGATCGCCGATGACCTGCTCCGCCTCGCGGCGGCGGCCGACGCGCCGGCCGAGGTCGCCCGCGACCATGTCCGGGCCCGCGCCGCGTGGCGACATCCCCCGCTCGTTCTGGTCGGCGCCGACCTGGCTGCCGAGCTCATCTGCGACCCGGCACCCAGGCGTCCGGGCGTCGTCCTGGTCACGACGAGACCCGACGACGAGGAGGTCTACCGTACGGCCGTCCGGCTCGGTGCCCAGGATGTGGCGGTGCTGCCGGACACCGAGGCATGGCTCGTGGACACCCTCGCGGCCGCGGCCGAACCCGCGGGGGAACGCGCGGCGGCCGTCTGCGTCACCGGCGCCCGTGGCGGGGCGGGTGCCAGCACGCTCGCGGCGGTGCTCGGCCTCGCCGCCATGCAGGGTGGCCTGCGGACTCTGCTCGTCGACGGTGATCCGCTCGGTGGTGGCCTGGACCTGCTCCTCGGGCTCGAGGACGCACCCGGGGCGAGATGGCCGGACTTCGTCGACCTCCGGGGCCGGCTCAGCAGCGCCGCGCTGCGCGAGGCGCTGCCCGGCCTGGGCCGGGTGCGGCGCCCGGCTCCGGGAGGCGAGCTCGCCGTCCTGTCCTGGCACCGCGGCCAGGTCGAGGACATCCCGCCGGAGGCCATGCGCACCGTCCTGGACGCCGGCGGGCGCGGTTTCGACCTGGTCATCGTCGATCTGCCGCGACATCTCGGCGCGGCGGGCGCCGAGGCCCTGCTGGCCGCCGGTCTCGCGCTGGTCGTCGTGCCGGCCGAGCTGCGCGCGGTCGTGGCCGGCAGCCGCGTGGCCGCCGGGGTCGGCCGGCACACCGGCGATGTCCGGGCGGTCGTGCGCGGCCCGGCTCCAGGGGGGCTCACTCCTGACGGAATCGGACGCGCGCTCGGGCTTCCCCTGGCGGGTGCGGTGCCGTGGGACCGGCGGCTCGCCGGCGCGCTGGAGCACGGCGAACTCCTGAGGGCCTTCGATCGAGGTCCGCTGGCCGACCTCTGCGCGGGTCTGGTGGACGCTCTGGTCTCAGGCCGGGTGCGCGGAGGGGGCCGGCCATGAGCGGCCTTGTGGACGCGGTGCGCAGCCGGCTGTCCGACGCCGGCGGCGTCCCGACACCGGCGCAGGTCGCGACGGCGTTGCGCGCCGAAGGACGGGTGCTGGGCGACAGCGAGGTGCTGACGCTCGTGGCGGAGCTGCGCGCCGACCTCGTCGGTGCCGGGCCGCTCGAGCCGCTGCTGCGCGACCCCGAGGTCACCGACGTCCTGGTCAACGGCCCGGACGAGGTCTGGATCGACACGGGCTCCGGGCTGGTCCGCACGGGGGTGCGGTTCCCCGACGAGACGGCGTTGCGGCGGCTGGCCCAGCGGCTCGCCGCGGCGGCCGGGCGGCGGCTCGACGACGCCTCGCCCTACGTCGACGCGAGGCTGCCTGGAGGCGTCCGGCTGCACGCCGTCCTGCCGCCGGTCGCGGCCGGCGGCACCTGCCTGTCGCTGCGGCTGCCTCGGCGGCGCGCCTTCACGCTGGAGGAACTCGTCTCCGCCGGTGCCGTGCCACAGGCGGGTGCGACGCTGCTGGCCGCGCTCGTCGCCGCCCGCGCCGCCTTCCTGGTGACCGGAGGCACCGGCACCGGCAAGACCACCCTGCTCGGCAGCCTGCTCTCGCTGGTCGGTCCGGACGAGCGCATTGTGCTGGTCGAGGACTCGGCCGAGCTGCGGCCGACGCACGACCATGTCGTACGGCTGGAGGCGCGGCCGCCCAATGTCGAGGGCGCGGGCGGCGTGACGCTGCACGACCTCGTACGCCAGGCCCTGCGCATGCGGCCGGACCGCCTCGTCGTGGGGGAGGTCCGGGGTGCCGAGGTGGTCGACCTGCTCGCCGCGCTGAACACCGGCCACGAGGGCGGGTGCGGCACCCTGCACGCCAACGCGGCCGCCGACGTGCCCGCCCGGCTGGAGGCGCTGGCCTGCGCCGCCGGGCTGAGCCGGGAGGCCGTGCACAGCCAGCTGGCCGCCGCGCTGGACGTGGTGGTCCATCTCGTACGCGAGCCCGGCGGCCCGCGCCGGGTCGCGGAGATCTGCCTGCTGCGGCGTGGCCGGGACGGCTTCGTCGAGGCCGTTCCGGCGGTGTCGTTCACGGCGGAGGGCGAGGTAGTGGCCGGGACCGGTGCCACCGAGCTGGCCGTCCGGGTGGCCGGCTGCCGGCCCCTGCCGAGTGTGGGCGCGGGGCGGGTGCGGCCGCCGGACCAGCCGGGCGGAGCAGGGCCGTGATCCGGGTGCTGGCCGTGCTGTGCGCGGCCGCAGCGGTGTGGACGCTCATGATGCCGCCGCCCGCGGCCCTCCGGTTACGCGGGCTGCTCGGCCCGCCGGCCTCGCCCTGGTCGCAACGGATCAGTGCCCGGGCCGGTGCCGCCCTGCGGACCTATCGCCGGCGCCGCGGCCAGGACCGGGTCTGGCGGTCGGCGGTGATCGAGCTGTGCGACGGAGTCGGGGCCGAACTCGTGGCGGGACGCGCGCCTGGCCCGGCGTTCGTGGAGTCGGCCGCGGTCCTGGACCCGGCCGTGGCCGGCGCGCTCCTGGACGCCCGCCCGGGCGAGCAGATCCCCGAGCTGCTGACCCGCACATCCCACCTCCGCGGTGCCGAGGGGCTTCGGCTGCTGGCCGCCTGCTGGCGGATCGGGGTCGAACGTGGCGGTGCGCCCGCATCCGTCATCGAGGCGCTCGCGGACGCGCTGCGCGACGAGGAGGCGCATCGGGGCGCCATCGCGGCACAGCTGGCGGGGCCGAGGGCGACGGCACGGCTGCTGGCCGGACTGCCGCTGCTGGGCCTCGCTATGGCGGCGGCCCTCGGGGCCCGCCCGCTGGCCTTCCTGTTCGGAACCGTTCCGGGTATGGCCTGTCTCGTCGTCGGGGTGGGGCTGGACGTCCTCGGGCTGTGGTGGACACGGCGGCTGGCCCGCGCGGCCGAGGTCTCCCGATGAGCGCCGCGAGCTGCGCCATGGTCGGTGCCGTGATCTGCGCGGCCCTCGCCGGACTGCTGTTCCCACGCGGCGAGTCCCGTGCGGCACGGCGGCTCGCCCGGGTGCTCCCGGCCTCCGGCACCGCTGAGGAGACGCGGGACCGCGTGGACCGGACAGCCGTACGGACGCGCTGGGGTGCGGCGGCACTCGCCGGCGTCTCCTGTGCGGCGCTGCTCGGCGGGCCCGTGGGCCTGGCCGCAGGCGCCCTGGTCGCGGTGGGATCCGCCAGGGCGCTGGCCCGCATGGAGCCCCGTGAGATCCGGCGTCGCCGGGTTCGGTTGCTCGCCGACCTCCCTGTCGCAGTGGACCTGCTGGCCACCTGCCTGCGCGGTGGCGCCACCTGGGGAGAGGCCGTCGAGGCCGTGGCCGACGCGATCGGCGGACCGCTCGGTGAGGAGCTGATGGCGGTGGCCGGTCAGGTGCGGCTCGGCGCCGATCCGGCCCAGGCGTGGCTCGCGCTCGCCGCCGAGCCCGGCCTCGCGCCCCTCGCCCGGACGGCCGCGCGCGCCGTCCATAGTGGAACGGGACTGAGCCAGAGTTTGGCCAGGCTGGCCAGGGACCAGCGCCGCTCCGCCCACGCCGCCGCCTCCGCCCGGGCGCACGCCGCGGGAGTACGCGCGGTCGCGCCCCTCGGTCTGTGCTTCCTGCCCGCCTTCGTGCTCCTGGGGATCGTCCCGGCGATCGCCGGCATCGCCTCGACCATCGCGCTGCCCTGGTGACCCGCCCTATTCGGCCGGTGCCCGGTCGCCGGGCCGTGCCCAGCCTCGGGCCTCACCTTCGTCGATCAGCCGGCGGCTCACGTCCCACAGAGACGAGGCGGCGTCCGCGATGAGCGATTTACGAGCCCGTACGTCATCGGCGGTGACGCCGGGCGTCCGCCACGTGCCGCCGCGGGCCATCCAGTTCAGCAGCATCGGCTGCAGCCGGTCCATCGCCTTGGCGAAGCGCGCCTCGGGCGTGCGCCGGGCCTCGAACTCGTCCCAGAGCTCCCGCATCCGCCCGCCCTGGTCCGCGGGGAGCAGGCCGAACACCCGGTCGGCGGCCCGGGCCTCCCGCTCGTCCTGGTCGGCGCCGGCGACGGGGTCGTACAGGGGAGTGTCTCCGGCATAGATCTCGACCAGGTCGTGCACGAGCACCAGCTTGACGGTGTGACCGACGTCGATGGGCTCGTCCGAGTGCTCAGCGAGGACCGTCACCATCATCGCCAGGTGCCAGGAGTGCTCGGCGTCGTTCTCTCGCCGCTCGGCGGCCGCGAGTGGCGACTGCCGCATGATCGTCTTCAGCCGGTCGATCTCGATCAGGAAGGTGAGCTGGTCGAGGAGCCGGTCGGCGAGTCCGTCCGGCAGGGGGTTGGTGTCGATGAGCAGTTCCGGGGGCTGATCACTCATGACCTCATCGTTTCAGGTGCCCGCGGCCGTGGGGTGGTGCGGCGCCCGCCGGACCTGGGCGGGGTCCTCCGGTGGCATGGCGGCGATCCTTGCCGGATAGCGTCGGCGCGAACACTCGCGACCGTCAAGGAGGACCTATGTCCACTGGTCAGGCCCACGGGAACCCCGTTCGCCCGGACGTCCGGGACCTGCACGCCCGCGCTGTGGTCGCCGACATGCACAACGACCTGCTGATGAGCGTCGTGGCCAGGCCCGCGGAGAGCTGGGCCTCGTTCTTCCGCGAGGCATGGCTGCCGCAGCTGCGAGACGGGGGCGTCGGGCTCCAGGTTCTCCCCGTCTTCATCGACGACGCCTACCGGCCGGAGGGCTCCTGGCGACAGACCCTGCGCATGATCGAGGCGGCGCACCGGCTGGCGGAGGGCAACGCCGGCGAGGTGGCGCTCTGCCGCGACGGCGCGGAGATCGACGCTGCCATCGGCTCCGGCCGCATCGCCCTGGTGCTCGCCCTGGAGAGCTGTCCGGCGATCGAGACGAACGTCGAGCTGATGGAGACCCTGTTCCGGCTCGGCGTCCGCATCGCCTCACTGGCACACTTCGGCCGTACGGCCCTCGCGGACGGAAGCGGGGAGGACGCCACAGGTGGCCGGTTGACCCGGGCCGGTGTGCGGGCCGTCGCGGAGATGGAGCGGCTCGGCATGCTCTTCGACGTGTCGCACCTGGGGGCGGCCGGTGTCGAACACGTCCTGGAACTCGCCACCCGTCCGGTCATCGCGACCCACTCCAGCGCGAGGGCGCTCAGGGACCACCACCGCAACCTCACCGACGACCAGCTGAAGGGCATCGCCGGCGGCGGCGGCGTCGTCTGCGTGAACTTCTTCGCCGGCTTCCTCGACGAGACGGAGCCCACCATGCGCAGGCTGGGCGACCACATCGAGCACGTCGTCTCGGTCGCCGGAGCCGACCATGTCGGGCTCGGTCCCGACTTCATGACCCAGGTGCTGGACGAGCTCATCGCGCCCTGGTGTGAGGACCTGGTCTTCGAAGGCGTCGACGCGCGCGCCTGTGTCCCCGGTCTCGAAGGGCCGCGCGGCCTTCCTCTCGTGACGGAGGAGCTTGTGCGCCGGGGATTCGCGGCCGAGGACATCACCAAGATCCTCGGCGGCAACGCAGTGCGGCTGCTGCGCAGCGAGCTCGCCAGGCCCGCGCGGAGCTGAGGGGTCGCCACTGTGGTTATCCACAGAATGCGGCTCTGTCCGGAATGGGTGGCGGCGGCGATGCAGGCTTTGCGAAGTGGGTTGCGTTCGGCGCCCATGACGCGAAGGAGGATCCGTTATGCGGCCGCTGCGAATGATCATTTGGAGGTGCGGGCGCTCGGCCGGCGACCGCGGGATGTCCACGGCGGAATATGCCGTGGGCACCGTGGCGGCCGCCGCGTTCGCCGGGCTGCTGTTCAAAATAGTGACCAGTCCCGAGGTGCGTCGCTTACTGGTGGGGATCATCAACCGGGCGCTGCAACTGGCCGGGTGAGCCCCGATGGCCGAGCGCCGCGGGCCCAGGCCGCAGCCGGGCAGGTCGCTCTGGTGGCGCACCGCCGTGTCCGGGCCGCGTCGCCGCATCACGATGCCGCCCCGGAAGGTCGCGGGCCCGAGGGCGCGGGCGGGCGGCTCGGGGAGCCGGCGGGACCCGGCTCGTGACCGGGGCTCGGCCACAGCCGAGATCGCGGTGGCGCTGCCGGCGCTGGTGCTCGTCACGGTCGCCGCGATCTGGGGCGTCACGGTCGCGTCCGCGGACGTCAGGTGCGTTGACGCCGTACGGCTTGGCGCGCGGGCGGCGGCCCGTGGCGAGCCCCTCCCGGCCGTACGGACCGTCGTGGCCCAGGCGGCGCCCGAGGGGGCCACGGTGGGCGTCGACCGCAGTGCCGGGCAGACCCGGGTCGAGGTGACCGTCGCGGTCCGGGCGCCGATTCTCAGTGGCCTGCCGGCGCTGACCCTGAGGGCCCACGCGGTCGCGGCGACCGAACCGGGCGTGACCTCATGAAACCCGTCGCCGGCCGGAGTGCGTGCGCGTTCGAGCGCGGCCGCGCCGGCCCGGCCGGCGACGCGGGGCGCCGCGCGCCTTCGGTCTCCCCGCCGGA
>JAOPYH010000504.1 GCA_025964715.1 Streptosporangiaceae bacterium
TCCGGGAAGACCTGGCTGGCCGTGGAGAAGGCACGCCGGCTCGCAGCTGAAGGGCAGCGGGTCGCGCTCATGTGTTACTCGCGCGGCCTGGCCGAGTTCCTGAAGCGCCGCGTCGAGAAGCTGCCGAAGCGGCAGCGGCCGGCGTACGTGGGCACGTTCCACTACCTCGGCATCGGCTGGGGCGTGCCCGCCGGCTCGGATGACGACAGCCGGTACTGGGAGGAGTTCCTTCCGGCCGAGATGGTGAAGCTGGCCGGAGCCCTGCCCGAGGAGCAGCGTTTCGACGCCATCGTCATCGACGAAGGGCAGGACTTCGCGCAGAGCTGGTGGGACGCCGTCGTCGCGGCCCTGCGGGACCCCGACAAGGGGTCGCTCTACGTCTTCTCCGACGAGGGGCAACGAATCTTCGCCAGGCAGGGCCGCCCGACGGTCGACCTGATGGCGATCCCGCTGAACGAGAACCTGCGCAACACCAAGCAGATCGCCGGTACCTTCTCCAGCCTCGCGCCCGACCGGATGAAGATCCGCGGCCTGGCCGGCGTTCCCGTGCGGTTCGTCCAGTGCTCCTCCGACGAGGCGGTCGGAGCGGCCGACGACGTCGCCGACTCGCTGCTCGATGAGGGCTGGCCACCGGAGTCCGTGGCACTCCTCACCACGTACCGGCGGCACCCCGTGCAGGTGGAGCGCCAGGCCGAGGGGCAGGACGCTTACTGGGCAACCTATTGGCAGAACGATGACTTCTTCTACGGACACGTGCTCGGCTTCAAGGGGCTGGAACGGCCGGCCGTCGTCCTCGCGGTGAACGGCTTCCGCGACGAGGCGCGCGCCAAGGAGATGCTCTACGTCGGGTTGTCACGAGCACGGGACCTGCTGATCGTCTGCGGCGACCTCGACGTCATCGGCCGGTTCGGTGGCGAAGCCGTGGTCCGGCGACTGTCGCTGTCCGCCGCGGAGTCGGTATGACTTCGGATGTGGGCGGCCGGCGGGGGGATGTCTGATGGCCGGCCTCAACCACGATCGTCCGCTCTTCAAGGTGCTCGACGCCGGTGGAACGGAGCGAGTCCGCACGATCGCTGAAGACCTGAACGCGGCCCAGCAGGCAAGCCGGGTGTCGGAGAACAGCCAGTCGGCTGGCAAGCGGTGCGGCACGTGTGGTTCGCGAAAGGATGTGACAGGCGAATTGAGCCCACGATGCGCCGCATGTCTCGTGGCGGAGCGAGCCGCTCGGGCAGCACGAAAGTCGGCTGCCCCTGCCTCCACGCCTGCCGCCCGCCGGCAGCCCGGAGTGTGCCCCGCCTGCCATACGGAACTGCCGGTCAGCGGCTCCTGCGGGTTCTGTGCTTGAGCCGCCCACGGTTCACCGGGTGACCCAGTCCGGCGGGCTCTGCTCCAGGGCCCGCAGTCGCCGCTTCACGGGGAAGTCGTGGAGCAGGAGCCGCCGTTCGGCCTCGTCCTGCTCGTCCGGCGTGAAGAGAGACCGGAACCAGGGGAGGGAGACCGCGAACTCGATGCTCGACTCCAGTTCGCCCATCTCCCACAGCCGCTCGAAGCCGTACGAGGTGTGCTTCCCATTACCGAGAAGAATCTTCGCGGCGTTCACCGCCCCACCATGTTCCCGGACCAGACGGAGGAACAGCGTGGGGTTGTAGCCCCGTGCTTTGAGCCGATCGACACCACTGAGCACATAGTGCTCGAACCGACTGGCGGGATCGGCGCTTACGTCGTAGGTCACCTGCGTGGCTCCTCTGTCGCTGAGAACGGCGGATCAGCTGAAAACCTAAGCCGTCACCCGTCCGGGCGACTCCCCGGATCGGCCTTCAGGAATCGCGCAAAATTGTCGTACCCCTGCGAGACCCTTTCCGGGACTTCATCACGGGGGTGGATTCCATGACCATGAGCACGACAACGCTTTTCCGCACAGCTACCGGAGGGCGCAGGCACATTCGCGCGTGCCCGCACCTCCTGGACAAGGAGGTCGTCGAGGCCGCCGACGGCGAGATCTGCGCGATGTGTGAGCGCGAGCTGAGGGGTGAGGGCCGCCTGTACTTTGCGTCTCTCGCGGAGGCCCTCCCTGAGTTCGGCGCGCCGAGGAGTAATTGGCCCCTCATCGCCCAGCATCTCGCTGGCGTGGAGTACGACGAGGTTTGGATCGTGAACAGCGGCTCCTACATCGCGCTGGGCCGCGGCGGACGGGCCGTGGCATGGGTCGGCAAGAGCTACGTGAACCCGTCGGCCGAGGAGTTCGTCGAGCTGCCGGGCTACCGCGTCGGCGGTGGTGGCGGCGCCCCCGTCCACGAGACCTGGGGCGAAACGTGTCAGGTGCACTTCGTGCAGCGGTCGCGCAACGGCTGCTGCGAGAGGTGCGACGACTGACCAGCCGCGGCGTGCGCGTCCGCATCCACCGCGGCGCGCACGAGATCGGTGGTTCCTGCGTCGAGCTGGAGTGCGACGGCGCCCGGCTGGTGCTCGACGTCGGCAAGCCGTTGACGGCCGGACCGCGCGAGCACGTGCCGCTGCCGGCTGTTCCGGGGCTGGCCGACGGTGCGGACCGCTCCCTGCTCGGCGTCCTCGTCTCGCACCCGCACCTCGACCACTACGGACTCGTCGACCAGGTGCACCGCACCGTGCCCGTCCTTGCCGGCCGCGAGGCTGCCGCGCTCGTGTCGGCGGCGCGGTTCTTCTCACCGATGGGACCGGAGTTGCGGCCCAGCGGGCACCTCGAGGACAGGCGACCGCTGCGGCTCGGCCCATTCACGGTCACGCCGCACCTCGTCGACCACAGCGGCTTCGACTCCTACGCGCTCCAGATCGACGCCGGTGGCCGCCGGCTGCTCTACACCGGCGATCTCCGCGGCCACGGCCGCAAGGCGAAGCTGTTCGAGCGCATGGTCACCGCCCCGCCGGCCGGTGTCGACACCCTGCTCATGGAGGGGACGCACGTCCGTACCGAGCCAGGGGAGGAGGACGAGGCACGCCTGCCCACCGAGACCGAGGTCGAGCTGGCGATGGCGGAGACCTTCCGGGCGACGCCGGGTCTGCCCGTCGTCGTGTCCTCGGCGCAGAACATCGACCGTCTGGTCACCGTCTACCGTGCTGCCCGCCGTTCTGGCCGGATCCTCCTTGTCGACCTCTACACGGCGACCGTCGCGCAGGCCATCGGCCGGCGGACGATCCCGCAACCAGGCTTCCCGCGGCTCGGTGTATTCATCCCTCGACGGCAGCGGGTGCTGGTGAAGCAGAGCGGCGAATTCCACCGCACCGCCGCCGTCCGCGCTCTCCGGGTCTTCCCCGAGCAGCTGCTGGCGGACCCGGCCAGGTACGTCATTCTCACCGGGAGTTCGGCGGTCAGCGAGCTCTTGTCCGGTGGCCAGCTGCGAGGGGGAGTCGTTGTCTGGTCGCTGTGGGCCGGCTATCTCACCGAGCCCAGCGGGCAGCGGCTCGTGGCCCAGGCAGCCGCGCACGGCGTGCCGCTGGTCCACCACCACACTTCGGGCCACGCGCCCCTCTGCGATCTGAAGCGGCTCGTCGCGGCGCTCAAGCCGGGGCGGATCGTGCCGATTCACACAGAAGGTGCCCAGCAGTACGCCCGCCACTTCCCGCGGGTGTCGACTAGGAATGACGACGAATGGTGGCAGGCGTGACCCTCATCAGGCGGAACGAGCTCGCGGAGCTTCTTCCCGGGCTCGGCATCGACTTGATCAGCAAGAAGCCGGACCGGACCCACTCCGTGTCCAGCGACGTCCTCCGCGGGGTCCACGAGGGTCGACTCGCGATCGCCGCCGGTACCGACGCCGCAACTGAGATCGGTGCGCTCGTCGACGCAGTGTACCTGCACCTCCACGGCGGTGGTCACTACCTCGGCCACGACCTGCATCCACACGAGGTGGACGTCTTCTACGTCGACGACCCGAACCGGCCCGAGACCGGGGAGGCGCTACGGACGCTGGCCGCCTCGGTGGAGGACGGACCGGCGGTTCGACTCTTCGCCATCGACGGGGCGGCCCGGGCGCGTCGAATTCCGGAAGGCGCAGTCACCTTTGAGGACGCCGACGAGTTCCAGTTCGCCGGGTGGCTGACGCTGCTCACTCGCGTGCAGAGCGGGCCGCCCGAGTGGGTGGACAAGCTCGTACGCAGGATCGGACTCGACGAGCTGCGCCTCTACCCCATGTTGTCGAAGGAGGACACCTGGTCGGTGCGGCTGGACGGTCTCGAGATCGGTCAGTGCACGCCGTCCCGTGGCCGGTTCGACGTCGGCCGGGACGGAAAGCAGGGGCCAGGTCCTCAGCGACGCGCATGGCAGGAGGCTGCGCGTACGACCGAGGCGCTCCATTGCACGCCAGACGGGGACCCGGACGCCGTTATCGCGACGGTGCGCCTATTCGCGGCGATCTGGCAGTCCATGGCGGTGGCCGGGGAGGACCGGGACAGGCAGAACGAGCACGCCCTGGAGTCGCGGATCCTTTGCGGGAAGGTCGGCCTGACGACGCAAGGCGGCATGCCACTGCACAGGTTGCGCCCGGGTGCCGGCGACCTCGTCAACTGGGGCAGCCAGTTCCCCACGCGCTGGGGTCACCGACCCGGCGAGGGGGACCGACGGCGAGCCCGCGGGGCCCGTTACCTCGACGCGATCCTCCGCGTCGACGACGTCCCGTGGGCCATCGAGATGAAGGTGGCCGGCGGAGCAGGACGAGGCCGCTACTACCGGC
>JAOPYH010000023.1 GCA_025964715.1 Streptosporangiaceae bacterium
GGCGACGGCGCTGAGCCGTCCTACCAGGACGTCGCGCTGCTGGACGAGATCGACAGCCTGCTCGGGCCGCTGCCGCGGTCTCGCCCGCGCGGCGACGAGCCGGACATGAATGAGCTCACGACGGCGATCGAGCGCATGGAACGGTCAAAGCGCGTGGAGGACGACGACGCCGAGGAGTCGCTCGACTACGCCCACATCGTGGTGGACGAGGCTCAGGACCTTTCGCCCATGCAGTGGCGGATGCTCGGAAGGCGGGGCCGCCAGGCGACGTGGACCATCGTCGAGGACCCGGCGCAGAGCTCCTGGGAGGACATGGAGGCCTCCCGGCAGGCCATGGACGCCGCCCTGGGCCGGCGGGCCCGCAAGGACTTCGCCCTGAGCACCAACTACCGCAACTCCGTGGAGATCGCGGACGTCGCGGCCCGGGTGCTGACGCTCGCCGTCCCCGATGCCCGGCCGGCCCGGGCCGTACGCACCTCCGGCCACGACCCGATCATCAGCGTGCCGCAGGACTTCACCTACGCCGTCCGCGAGTCCGTGACGACGATGCTGGACCAGGTCGAGGGCACGATCGGCGTCATCGTGCCGCTGTCCATCGGCAACGGCCGGTCGAAGTGGCGGGACATCGCCACCGGATTCCCGGAGCGGGTCCAGGTCCTCGACGTCCTCGAGGCCAAGGGCCTGGAATTCGACGCCTCAGTGATCGTGGCGCCGGAGGAGGTCGCGGTCCAGTCCCCCCGGGGTCTGCGGACGCTGTACGTCGCCCTGTCCCGGGCGACCCAGCGCCTCACCGTGCTCACCGCCGACCCCGGCTGGCAGGAGATCCTCGAGCCCACGCGCTGAGCCACCACGGGAGCCGCCGGGTCAGGACTCCAGGGCGGCCTTGATCCGGTCGAGGGTGGTCCGCATGCCCCTGCGGTTCAGGCCGGCCCGCCGTTCGGCCTTGACTCCGCTGACCGTACGGCCGAGCACGGATATCACGCGGGCCCCGGGCCCGTCGCGGCGCAGGTCCTCCCAGTACTCCGTGAGCCGGGTGGAGCCGCCGCCGATGCCTTCGATGCGGTAGCCCCAGAGGGCCACCGGGATCCGGAAGCTCGACACCCGGAACGCGAAGACCCGGCCCGGCTCCGCGGCGGTGACCCGGCCGCTCGTGAACCACACCCGCCAGCCGAGCCGGTTGAACCCGACGAAGGTCGTGCCCGCCCGGACCGAACCGCCGCGGGCCCAGACGGCGAACGTCTCAGGGCTCCACTCGCCCATGCGCCGCACGTCCGCCACGGCCGCGTACACCCGCTCCGGCGGCGCCGCGACGACCACGCTCTCCTCGACCACCCACTCACGTTCCATGCCGAGATCATCCTCCACGTCAGCCCCCATGAGCGAAATGGGCACGCCAGGAGCTACGCCCTGCTCCGACCCCCGGCGCCCGCCCGCTGGGCCGTATTGTCGCGAAGCCGCTCCGAGCACGGCAAGCTGGGGAGCGTGCGGAAAGGGGGAACCGTGGTCGGCAGCCGGCAACGGCATGTGCTGGGCCTCGTGGCCGTGGTGCTGGCCGTCACGACAGCCGCGGTGCTGGTCAACAGATTCGTCCTGCAGGCGGAGTGGTGGCAGGTCGACCACACGGTCACCGCGCGGCCGGTCGCGAGGATGGCGGATCTCGGTCCGCCGCCGGGGCCGGTCGCCTCGACGTGGCAGCTGGCCACCCCGATCCGGCGCAGCGGCCTGTCCCCGTACGACCAGGTGGCGCACGCGATCGTGGACGGCCAGTTGGTCGTGGTGTCCGGCCGTGGCCTGGATGTACGGGACGCGCGCACGGGTGAGGCCCGCTGGCACTACAACCGCGGCGACTGGAACCTGCTCGGCTGGGCCGCCACCAGGAATCACCTCATCGCCTATCTGGAACGTGCCGGACACGGACAGGACCGGCAGGTCGTCGGATTCGACGCGGCCAGCGGCCGGCTGCTCTGGCGCGCGGACGGCGATTCGCCCGCCGTGACCGAGCGTTCCACCCTGCGCTGGCCGGCCGGCTCGGATGTGGTGCTGACCACCGACGACGGGCACCGGATGTTGCGCGGTCGCGCCGCCGCCACCGGGCGGCGGCTCTGGACGGTGCCTCTCCCACGCGGATGCGAGCTGCCCGAGGCGGCCGCGCACCGCTCAGGCGGCAGTGAGACGCTCGCCGTGCTCTCCCTGGACTGTGGTTCTCTCGGCCGCGTGATCGCCATCGATCCCGCCACCGGGCGGACCCGATGGACCAGGAGCCTCGGCTCGCAGGAGCCGCCGGCGGTGGCCGTGGACGGCGACGTCACCACGGTGTTCGACGGCACGGCCCTGCGGCTCTACCGGCCGGGCGGGCAGGAGTTCGCCTCGCGGTCCGGTGACGACCTGTGCGGTGCCATGTGCCCCACCGCGCTCTCCGGCGGCCGCCTCGTCGTGGTCTACCGGCAGGGCAAGGACCCGGCGGCCAAGCGGCACATGGAGGCCATCGAGGTCTCCTCCGGCCGGAGCGCCTGGCAGCGCGACGCGCCCGACTACTCCGCACTCGCCCTCGGGGGCGACCGGCTCTACGGCCTGCGTCCGCGCCTGGCCGAGAGCCTGCTGCCGGCCGGCATCGACATCGTTTCTCCCGCCGATGGCCAGACGACGACCGTGCCGGCGCCGTTCGTCGTCGGTCCCGGCATGGACGGGGTGCGGCCGTGGCTGGCCGCGGCCGGCGGGCTGCTGTTCGTCGCCGTGCCGGAGGCCGCGCCGCGCGCGGACATGGAAGCGCAGCGCGGGCCCTATCCGGCGGGAGCCGCCAGGCTCATCGCGCTGCGCGGCGGACCGGCCGGACGCGGCCCGGAGGAACTCGGCGGCGTGGCGGTCGCGGACTGGCCGGACGCGTGCGCACTGCTCCGCAGGCGCGACCTCACGGCGGTCCGCCCGGGCGGCTACCGGACCCGGCCGGAGCACGCCGACGTCGGGGTCCTACGGCTGCCGCGCTCGGTGAGCTGCCGCTATGAGCCGGAGGACTACAAGGGCCAGAGCGCGGCGGCCATGACCGTGACGGTGGAGTGGGTCTCCAGCAGCCCGCAGGCGGCCACGGAGCTGCTGGCCGCGTGGCGCGCGACCGAGCCGCTGGCCCGCCAGCTCCTGGACATCAACGACGAGGCCTACGAGATCGGCACGTCGGGCACGATCGCGGTCCGCGTGGACCGCTACATCCTCGCGGTGAACGCCTATCAGGCCCCGGGCGTGGCCAACCGGCTGGCCCGTGCGGCCGCGGCCCGCCTGCCCAGGGCCCAGTGACATGGGCACAGTGACATGGGCACAGTGACACCGCAGTGGGGTCAGGCCGGCAGCGGCGAGGCCTGACCGCCGGTGTCGTTGTCGGCCCCGCCACCGGGACCGGTCCCCACGGTGCCCAGGTGCTGCATGTCATCCGGACGCGACCAGGCCTCGAGCTGGGCCACGAAGCGTTCGGCCTGGACCGGCCAGTGGAAGCGGGCCCTGGCGGTTTCGTAGCCGCGTTTTCCCAGCTCGGTCCGCAACTCGGGGTCCTTGCGCAACTGGCGCACGGCGTCGGCGGCCGCCGCGGGGGCCTGGAAGTCGATGACCAGGCCCGCCCCGCTGGCCCCGATGATGTCAATCGCGGGCGGGTTCGGCGTCGTGATGACGGGCACGCCGCGGGCCATGTACTCAATGATCTTGGTCGGCATCGAGTGCCGGTAGTTGGGCTCGTCGTGCAGCAACGCCAGGCCGGCCATGGCCCCCTCGGCGATGCGCAGGGCCCGGTCATTGGGCACGAAGCCGTACCAGCGCAGGATCCCCTCGCGCTGGGCATCGCGGAGCAGCTCCCGGATCTCGTTGTCCGCCGAGCCGATCAGCTCGACCGCGATCCCCTCACCGTGCACCAGCCGGGCGAGCTCGATCATGTCCACGGCGCCGCGCGCCCTGGACAGGTGCCCGACGTAGATGACGCGGCGGTCGTCCGGAGCCTGGGGCGGGGTGTTGGAGACATAGGTCGTGTTCGGCACGACCGGGTGCTCCCGGCGGAACCGCGCCCGATAGCCCTCCTCGGCCAGCAGCAGCCGGTGCCGCCGCTCGGCCCGCGACTCCAGGAGGCGGACGAGCGGCCGCAGCAGCGGCCGGACCGGCCGGGGCACCCAGCCCTTGGCGGACAGGGCGGCCGCGGTGTCCTCGTGCACATCCCACACGATCGCCCGGTGCTTGACCTTGCGCGGGATCGCCAGCAGCAGCTCCGGGTCGTGCAGCAGCACCACGTCGGCGTACGGCGCATGCCGGGCCAGCGCGGCCCGCGCCGTCCGGATGGCCCGCAGCCGGTTCCGGCCGGTGGCCCTCGGCACGTCCACCGGATGGACCTCGCGCCACGGCGTCACGTTGCACGCGCGGAATGGCGCTATGTATGTGACCTCATGCCCGGCATCGAGAAGTGCACGGATCTGCCGGTGCAGAATCCGCGCGTCCTCGGGATGGTGCACGATCGTGCAAACGCAGACCCGCATGTTCCTCACTCCGGATGGGCGGTATTCCCCTCATTTGAAGATCACCGGGCTTTGCGAATTCCCGATGAATTCCACGGGGCCATCTGATGTATCTGCGCTGTCAGAGCAATTCGACCGATTCGTGGGACACACCACGGGTCCGGCCACGGGTGTCGAACAGCAGCCGCGCGTGCTCGATCAGCGTCTCGGCGTCGTAGGCGGTGTGATCGGCCAGCACGATGGCGAGGTCCGCCTGCCGCAGCGCCTCGGCGAGGTCCGCCCCCGCGCTCGGCACCTCGCTGCCGTCGACCTCCCAGCTGCCGACATAGGGGTCGTGGAAGGTCAGGTCGGCGCCGAGCCGGCGCAGCCGCCGCGCCACGGGACGGGCGGGGGATTCGCGCTGGTCGGCGATGTCGGCCTTGTAGGTCACCCCGAGGAGCAGGATCTGGGTGTCCTTGAGCGGCTTGCCCTCGCGGTTGAGCAGCTGCTGGGTGCGCTCGACGATGTAGCGCGGCATGCGGTCGTTGATCTCTTGCGCGAGCTCGACGAACCGGAACGGGTAGCCGAGGGAGCGCACCTTGTAGGACAGATAGTTCGGGTCGATCGGGATGCAGTGCCCCCCGACGCCCGGGCCCGGCCGGAAGGCCTGGAAGCCGAACGGCTTGGTGGCGGCACAGTCGATCGCGTCCCACAGGTCGATGCCGAGCTCGTTGCAGAACACCGCCATCTCGTTGACCAGCGCGATGTTCACGTGGCGGTAGGTGTTCTCCAGCAGCTTGGCCATCTCGGCCTCGCGGGTGCCCTTGGCCTGCACGACCGTGTCGACGAACTTGCCGTAGAAGGCGGCCGCCGCGGAGGCGCAGGCGGGGGTGACCCCACCCACGATCTTCGGGGTGTTCCGGACGCCGTAGACCGCGTTGCCCGGGTCGATGCGCTCGGGCGAGAAGGCCAGGTGGAAGTCCTGTCCGGCCACGAGGCCGGACTCCTCGAGGATGGGGAGGACGACCTCCTCGGTGGTGCCGGGGTAGGTCGTGGACTCCAGCACCACGAGCGTGCCAGCGGTGAGGTTGCGCGCGACGGTGCCGGTGGCGCCGCGCACCGCGGTGAGGTCCGGTCCGCCGTCCTCCGACAGCGGAGTGGGGACGCAGATCACCACGGTGCGCGCGTCCTTCAGGATCGCCTCGTCCTGGCTGGCCGTGAAGCCGGCCGCGACCATCTGCTCCACCTCGGCGCCTGACACGTCGTCGATGTGCGACCGCCCGGCCTCCAGGCCGGACACGACGCGAGGGTCGCGGTCCAGGCCGCCGACCTGTAGGCCGGCCCGGCAGGCCTCCCGAACCAGCGGCAGCCCGACGTACCCGAGCCCTATGACCACCAGATCCACGGTCGCTCCCTTCGCAGGTTCCCCCCGGGGAAAGTGAGGCTGAGCCGGGGCGGGGGGTCGGTAGGCCTCGGTCAGCCGACGTTGCGGTAGGCCTCCAGGTAGCGGGTCGCGACCGCACGCCAGGTGCGTTGCGCGCTGACCCACTCCCGAGCCGCCTGTCCGATTTTTCGGCGTTGATCTGGACTGTAAATCAGCTCTGCCAGCGCATTGGCCCATGCTTCTGGGTCTTCCGGAAGAGTTAACGTTCCGGTCATGCCGGGTTCCACTATTTCGCGAAGAGCTTTGACATCACTTGCTATTACTGGGATTCCCCCGGCCATCGCCTCGACAGGCTTCAGCGGGGTGACCAATTGGCAGACCCGGTCGGCCCGGCGGGGGACGGCGAAGACATCGAGGACGGCGTGGTACTCACGGACGGACGACATCGGCACGCGGCCGGTGAAGATGGCGCGCACGCCCTGCTCGGCGGCACGCCGCTCGAGCGCGCCCCGCTCTGGTCCGTCGCCGACCAGCAGCAACGTCAGCGGCTCGCCCCGGCGCTGCAGCAGCGCCGCCGCGTCGATGAGGGTGTCGATGCCCTCGTAGCCGTAGAACGAGGACGTGAGTCCCGTCACGACCTGGTCGGGCCCGATGCCGAGCGACGCCCGCAGCGGCGCCCCGTCGGGCAGCGGCTCGAGGAAGGTGTCGTCGACGGCGTTCGGCACGACGGTGATCTTCGCCGGGTCGACGCCGCGTCCCGCGATCTCGTCGCGCATCGCCTCGCCGAGGGTGACAACGCCGTCGGCCTCGCGGATGCAGCGCGTCTCCAGCTCCCTGGTGAGCCGGTAGAAGTCGTGCTCGACGGTGTGCCGCGGGTCGCGCGACAGCCACGAGTCCTCGAGGAAGCCGCGCACCTCGTACACCACCGGCAGGCCGTGGCGCTCGCGGAGCTCGAGCGCGACCGCCGCGTTGAGATGGTTGCTGACCGGGTGCAGCACGGCCGGCCGCAGCCGCTCCACCAGCCGTCCGGCATGGTCGGCGCCCTTGCGGACCGCGTCGGAGAGGTCGCGCGGCGGCAGCCACGGGAGCAGCCGGTGATAGGGGACGCCGTCGACCTCGACGTACGGCCGGACGTCGGCCATGCCCTGGGCCAGTGGATAGCCCAGGCGCGTCACCACGTGGGTGTCCAGCCCCAGCTCCCGCTGGGCGAGCGCGATCTTGTGGGTCCGTACGGTGTAGCCGGCGTTCGTCCGCGGCACGGCGTTCGTCACGAGCTGCAGCACCCGCCGCTCCGGTGCGGAGGCGCCGGCTTCGGCATGGCCCGGACGGGCCGGCGCACGGTCCCGGGATTCGGCCCGGTAGCCGAGGAGGGCGCGCAGGTCAGCGGCCTCCCGCTGGGGGTCGCGTGGGCGGGGGACGGCCAGGGCGGCGAGCCGCCGGCGCAGGGGGCCGGGGGCGACACGCAGGATCAGCCGGAGGCCGAGCCGCAGCGCCCGTACCGGGTCGTCACGCAGCTGCCGCCAGGCCAGCCCCATCGGATAGACCAGTAGCTTGGCTTGACGCCGAGTCGCCGTTGGTCGTGTTGTTTGCAGCACGGCGGGCGAGCGTAGGCAACCTCGATGAACAGAAGGGAAATCATGTCCGCCCGCGTGTCTCCGGCCGGTCCCTCAGTGGGGGCTCACCCGACGATCGCCCATGTGCTCGGCGCCCGGCCCAATTTCGTCAAGGCCGCCCCGGTCATCAACGCCCTCGCCGCCGCGCTCTCCGGGGCCGAGCAGGTCGTCATCCACACGGGCCAGCACTACGACGAGCGCATGTCGGAAATCTTCTTCCGTGAGCTGGGCCTTCCCGAGCCGGACGTGAACCTGGGCGTCGGCTCCGGCAGCCACGCTCAGCAGACCGCCGCGCTGATGGTCGGGCTGGAGAAGGAGTTCACCGAGCGTTCACCATCACTGGTCATCGTGTACGGCGACGTGAACTCGACGATCGCCGCCGCCCTTGTCGCGGCCAAGCTGCACATCCCGGTCGCCCATGTCGAGGCCGGGCTGCGCAGCTTCGACATGACCATGCCCGAAGAGGTCAACCGCCGGCTGACCGACCAGCTGTCCGACCTCTGCTTCGTCACCAGCCCCGAGGCGATCGGTCACCTCGCCGCCGAGGGCGTGCCCGTGGACCGGGTACACCTCGTCGGCAACCCTATGATCGACACCTTGCTCGCCAACCTGGACGCGTTCGACACCGAGCGGGTACGGGCGGAGCACGGGCTGCCGGAGCGCTACGTGCTCGCGACCATGCACCGGCCGGCCAACGTCGACTCGCCGGAGGTGGCGGCCGGGCTGGTGCGCCGGCTGCACGAGATCGCCGACATGGCGGAGGTCGTCATCCCGCTGCACCCGCGCGGCCGGGCCGTGCTGCTGGCGGCCGGCCTCGACGACCACGCGGGCGTGCGGGTCCTCGATCCGCTCGGCTACATCGACTTCATCGCGGCGGTGCGTGGAGCGGCCGCCGTGGTGACCGACTCGGGTGGGCTGCAGGAGGAGACCACGATCCTCGGCGTGCCCTGCCTGACCGTACGGCCCAACACCGAGCGGCCGATCACGATCACGCACGGGACCAACCAGCTCGTCACCTTCGACGAGGTGGTCCCGGCCGCCCGCAAGGCCCTGAGCCGCCCCGCGGACCAGGCGCGCTTCCCCTCCGACCGGATCCCGCCCCTGTGGGACGGGCACGCCGGTCCCCGCATCGCCGAAGTGATCATGAGGAACCTGGGTGTCTGACTCCAACCCCGACATGGCGCCGAAGAACTCCAAGGCCGTCGCCACACAGCAGGCCCGCGCGAACCGGCAGGTGGCGCGCCTGCGTGCCGCCGTGCGCGAGCGCGACGCCCGGCTGCACGCGCTGGAGACCCGGCTGGCCGCGCTCGAGGGATCGACGACCTACCAGTTCGGGCGCATCGTGGCCGGGGCGGCCCGCCGGCCCGGCCGCCGTGCCGCCCGCCTGCCCCGTGAGCTCTACCGGCTGTGGAAGAAGCGCGACGCGCCGCAGTCCTCGGCGCTGGAACGCGACACCACCCGCAGCGTCCTCGACGGCTCCGACCGGCCCGAGGACAGGCTCCTGGCCGCGTCGCCGGCGGCCCTGGCGGGGGGCGTTCGGCCGCTCGTGATCGCCGGAGTCTTCGGCCCTTCCGCCCAGGCGGGGCTCGACGGATACGCCCACACGGTTCCGCTGTTCCCGCACGACGCCGGCCTCGTGCTGGAGTCGACCGATGCCGACCTGCTGGTGGTGGACACCGCCGCCGGCGCGGCCGGCGGCCCCTGGGCCTACCTCGGTGAACCGGGGATGTACGACCGGGAGCGCGCACTGCACAACGTCCTCGAGGCGGCGCGCGGCCGGGACCTGCCGGTCGTGCTGTGGGACAGCACGGGTCGCAGTCGCGACGGTGAACTGAGCGGGGCCGCCACGGCCCCCGGCCTGGCCCGGCTGGAGTGGGACGCGATCTGCACGCCGGGCGTCTCGCTGCGCCGGTTCAACCCGGGCCGGCTGACAGAGCGGGACGGCACGCCACTCCTGGTGGACCCCGGCGTCCGGCTGCCCCTCGGCGTCCGGCGGGCCGTGGACGCCATCGCGGCCGCGGTGGGCGCGCGGTGTGTCACGCCGGTTCAGGCGGATCTGCCGGACGTGCTGCGCCGCCACGCCGTGACGGTCGCCGCCACGCCCGCGCAGGTGCCCGAGCACCTGGCCTCCGGCGCGTTCGTGCTCTGCCCGCCGGCGGTCGCCGAAGCGCTCTCCGACGACCTGCGCGGGCACGTCCGCGTGGTCACCGACCCGGAGGCGCTGGCGGACATGCTGTCCACCGTCGAACGGTCCGGCCCTGGCGTCGCGCTCCGCACGCTGTTCCTGCGGCACGCGACGCCCGTACGGCTCGCGGAACTGTGCGAGCGGCTCGGCATCGACGCCGACCCCTGCGCCGGCCGCCGGGTGAGCGTGGTGGCCGACGTGGACGCGGAGGCCGACGCCGTCCGGCTCGCGGACACGCTCATCGGACAGGTCCACCGCCCGGGCGAGGTCGTCTTCCGCGGCCATCCCGGCAGCCCGACCCACGCCTGGCCCGTTGTGGCCGCGCGACTGGCCGAGCACGGCATCACCGTCCAGCGGCGGCCCGCCCGCGCCGTCTGGGTCGCGCCATGGCCGACGGGCGCCGTGCCGAGCACCTACCTGGCCGACCTCGTCTGCGCGGCCGAATCCTCCGCCGCCGACGCCATCGGCCCCGCCCGCGACCGCGGCGTGGCCGACCGTACCTTCGTCGCGGCCATCGAGCCGGCCCTCGTCCGCCGTGAGTGGCACGAGGAAGGCGGCGCCCCCGCGGGCTGGGCGGCCCGCGGTGCCCGGCTCATGTCCCTTGACCCGAGAAGATAGGAATGTCAGTGCGACCACGCGCCCTTGTTTACGGCGACGTCGATCTCAATCTGATCGACGGTTCGGCGATCTGGGCTCAGGGCATGGTGCAGGCCCTCGCCCGCGCCGGCTGCGCCGTGACGCTGGTCCTGAAAGCCCCGGTCCGTACGGGCCGGCTCGTTGACCCGCTCGAGGCGATGGACGGTGTGACCGTACGGCGGCCGCACGTCGAGGGACTTGTCCCCGCCGACCAGAGCATGAGCGCCAAGCAGGCGGTCCGGGTCCTCACCGACATCGACGCCGCCGAGCCGTACGACCTTGTGGTCATCCGCGGGCGACGGATCGCCGGCAAGCTCGCGCACAGCCCGCTCGAGGGCCGGTTGTGGACCTACCTCACCGACGTGCCGCAGTCCGCGGCCGAGTTCGACGGCGCCGCCCGTGGCGAGCTGGCCCGGATCGCCAAGGCGTCGCGGTTCCTGCTGTGCCAGACCGAGGAGCTGCGCTGCTTCCTCGAGACCGCCGTCCCCTCGTCGGCGGGCTCCTGTGTCCTGTTCCCACCCGTGGTCGCGCTGCCCGAGGGGCTCGGGCCGCAGGACCGCACCCCGCCGGACGGCCGTTCGCTGCGCCTGGTCTACACGGGCAAGATGGCGCCGCGCTGGAACACCTACGAGATGACCGGGCTGCCCCGGCTGCTGGCCGCGCGGGGGGTCGGGGCCGAGCTGCACATGGTCGGCGACAAGATCCATGATGACCCGCAGGACCCCGGGTACGCGGGCCGCATGCGCTCGGCCCTCGAGTCCGCCGAGGGGGTCGTATGGCACGGCGGGCACCCGCGTGCCGAGGCCATGCGGATCTCGGCGAGCTGTGACGTCGGGATCTCGTGGCGCGCTCCCGACCTGGACGCCAGCCTCGAGCTCTCCACCAAGGTGCTGGAAATGGGGGGCCTCGGCGTTCCGGTCGTGCTGAACCGTACGCCGATGCACGAGCGGCTGCTCGGCGCGGACTATCCGCTGTTCGCCGAGACCGAGACCGACGTGGTCGAGGCACTGGCGGTGACCGCCCGGGAACCGGAGATCTACGCCCTGGCCGTCGAACGCTGCGGCAACGCCTCGGCCGGCTTCAGTCTCGATGCGGCCGCCGGCCGCCTCGAGGCCTGCCTCACCCAGGCCTTCCCGGAGCCGTCCGCGGCGATCCTGCGGCCGTCGCCGGACGGACCCCGGCCGCTGCGCGTGGGGATCGCCGGCCACGACCTGAAGTTCTTCACCAGGCTGCTGGACTATTTGAAGTCCCGGCCCGACATGGAGGTCCGCGTCGATCACTGGGCGGCACTCAAGGTGCACGACCCGGAGCGCAGCCAGGAGCTCGCGGACTGGGCCGACGTGATCGTCTGTGAGTGGTGCGGTCCGAACGCCCTGTGGTACGCCCAGCACAAACGCCCCGGACAGCGGCTGGTCGTACGGCTGCACCGGTTCGAGCTCTATTCGGGCTGGCCCCAGCGGCTCGACATCGACGCCGTGGACACGGTGATCTGCGTGAGCCCCTATTACGCCGACCTCACCCGGAAGATGACCGGCTGGCCCGCGGAGAAGGTCGTCGTCGTGCCCAACTGGGTCGACGACGCCCAGCTGGACCGGCCCAAGCTCGAGGGAGCCGAGCACCATCTCGGCATGATCGGCATCGCGCCGTCCCGCAAGCGCATGGACCTGGCGCTCGACGTGCTCGAGGAACTGCGGGCCGACGACCCGCGTTTCACTCTCTTCGTCAAGTCCAAGCTGCCGTGGGACTACTGGTGGATCTGGCAGCGCGAGGAGGAGCGCGAGCACTTCGAACAGGTCTTCCGCCGGATCCGGCGCTCACCGCTGCTGGCCGGGGCCGTGATCTTCGACTCCTACGGCCGGGACGTCGCGGGCTGGCTGCGGCGCATCGGGTTCGTGCTGTCGACCAGCGACGACGAGAGCTTCCACCTGGCCCCCGCCGAGGGCATGGCCGCCGGCGCGATCCCCGCACTGCTGCCGTGGCCGGGCGCCGAGACGATCTATGACGAGCGTTGGATCCACGCCGACCCGGTGGCCATGGCCGCCTCGATCGCGGCGACCGTACGGGAAGGCCGCTGGGAGGACGAGCGGCTGCTCGGCCAGCGCCAGGTCGTCGAGGCCTACGGCCTCGACGAGGTCTGCCGCCAGTGGACCGACCTTTTGGCATCCCCCAATTCTGTCGGCCTCTTTCGATAGGCTGTTCGAAGAATTGATGGCCTTCGCCGAGGGAGGTGTCCCCGCATGCCGGGTCTCGTGGCCGAGCGTGGGACGCCTCCCGGGCCGCGGCTCGCGGGTGAGCTCGCCGCGGCCCGGCTGGATCAGCTCGACGAGTTCGGCCTGCTCGAGCTCATGCGCGAGGGCCGGCGGCTGACCGCGTGGGCCGAGTCGGTGGAGCTGGCGGCGATGGCCGAGCTCGACCGGCGGCGGCAGGCCCAGGCCGACCGCAACGGCATGGGGTCCCGTGCCGCCGCCGAAGCGCTCGTCGATGAGGTCTCGGCGGCGCTGACCCTGTCCGGCACCGCCGCCGCTCACCGGATCGGGCTGGCGATCGCGCTCGAGCGGCTGCTGCCGGACACCGGGCCGGCACTGGCCGAAGGCGTCATCGACTCAGGCAAGGCCAAGGTCCTCGCCGACGGGATCATCGGTCTCAGCACAGACGTGGCCCGCGGGGTCGAGCGCATCGTGCTCCCCGAAGCCCCTCTGCTCACGAGCCGGCAGCTCGCCGCGCGGGTGCGGCTGGCCGTGGTCGAGGCCGATCCCGCGGCGTTCGAGCGGCGCCGCGAGTCCGCCGTGCGGGACCGCCGGGTCGAGCTCCACGACAATCCCCACGGCACCCGGGACCTCGCGGGCCGGGATCTGCCCGCCGATGCGGCCGACGCCGCGTTCAACTACGTGAACGCGCTGGCCGGCGGGATCAAGGCCGATGGGGATGACCGCGCCCTCGACGCCATCCGGGCCGATGTGCTGCTGCGGCTGCTGCGCGGCACCCGGCCCGAAGAGCTCGCCAGAGCGGAAGAGCCGGTTGCGGCTCCGGTGGCATCGGGTGACCCCGCCTGCGGCACCGAGCAGGTGCGCGAGGCCGCGGAGATCACCGAGGTGGTCCGTCAGCAGATCACCGAGCTCCTCGAGCAGGTCCGCGCCGCAGGGCGGGCCGACCCCAGCCGGCTGCTCGTCGCGGAGGCCGCGCACCGGATGAAGGACGCGATCTCGGCGCTCAAGGGCCGCTGGTGCGTCGACGCCACCGGCCGCGCGGGTGCCCGGGTCCATGGGCACGACGGCTATCGCCCACCCGCGGCCATGCGCCGCATGGTGATCAACAGGGACGGCACCTGCAGGTTCCCGACCTGCCGCGCCCGCGCCGCCAGGTGCGACCACGACCACACGCTCGCCCACCACCGGGGCGGGCCCACGTGCCCGTGCAACCTGGGACTTCTGTGCCGCCGCCACCACCGGCTCAAGCAAGGGGCCGACTGGACCTTGATCCAGTTGTGGCCCGGGGTGCTGCTGTGGATCTCACCGACCGGACACTGCTACACCGTGGGCCCAGATCCCGGGTAGATGCGGCCTATAACGCTACGTCCGAGTAGATCTGTAGTGTTCGGCCAATGGTGAAAGCCTGGCACGAGGTCCGTAAGCGGGCGGCAACGCTCGTCACCCCAGGCAAGCAAGGGCGGCGGCCTTCGTGGAGACCACGGCCGGCGGCGCTGCGGCATCCGAGTGTGGTGGCGGTGCTCGTCTGGCTGGTCAGCGCTCCACTCTCGGCCGTCGTGCCGTCGGTGATCGGCCTCGACCCGTTCCGGCAGACGGGGGCCGACGTCCCGCTCGTACTCGGCGGATTCACCGCGGCCGCGGTCGCCGGCCTGGCGCTGTGGAGGCGGAGCGCGGCGGTGACCGGAGCGGCCGCCGGCCTGTTCGCCTCCTGGACTGTGTTGCTCCTGCGCACGGCCTGGCAGGGGACGCCCTTCCCAGCCGAGGGCCTCTACGGGGACACCGGGCGGCTGGCGGCCATGGCGACGCGCTACACCGTCACTTCGGCCAGCACTGATGGCATCGTCGCGAGTGTCCCCTCGGAGTACCCGCCGCTGTATCCATGGCTGATCGGCAAGGCGGCGGTGATCCTGGACGTCGAGGCCTGGCGGCTGCTCGCGCCGGCGGCCATCATCACGGTTTCGGCGTCCATCGTCGTCGGCTTCATGCTGTGGTCACGGCTGACCTCACCAGGCGCGGCGCTGGTGATCAGCGCACTCGGCTTGGTCGTCTTCGGCGATCCGACCAAGGCCTACGAGGTCCTGGCCCTGGCCATCGCCGTCCCCCTGCTCCTGATGACTGTCGCGTCCCCGGCGAGGGGACGGCTGCACTGGCTGGCGGCCGGTCTCATCGGTGGCTTGCTGGCGTTGACCTACTACGCCTACCTGGCCTTCGCGGTGCTCGGGATCCTCGCCCTCGTCTGGCTGACCTGGCGTGCCGAGCCCCACCGCAGGGCGTACGCGTGGTACCTCTGCCGCATCGTGGCCGTCATGCTGGTCGTGACCTCGTGGTACGTCATCCCGTACGCGTGGGCGATGCTGCGCGGCGGCCGGCAGGTCGGTGACATGTTCCAGTCGAGCCTGATCTCCATGAACCCCTTCCCCTTCGTGGAGATCACCCCGCTGGGGATGGCGCAGTTGGTGGGCGTGGTCGGCCTGCTGTGGCTCCGGCGCTCGGTGTGGTGGGCGCCGCCGCTGCTGGCGATCGTCCTGGGGACGTACGGCTATTACCTGATCGGCCTCGCCCGATATGTGACCACCACGCACACGGGCCTGCTGTACTACGCGATCCCACTGATCTCCGCGTGTCTGCTCGCGGCCGCCGTGCTGACCGTCGTCCATGCCGGCCCGGCACTCGCGCGCCACGCCGGCACCCCGTTCCCGGCCGGAACCTGGGTCGCCCTGGTGGGGATCGTGCTGATCTCCGCGGGATATGCGTACTGGCACGCCAACATGCCGGGCGTCCTCTGGGCAGCCTCGGCCACGGGCGGAGGCCGGCTGGACTTCGCCGCGGGTGAGGTGTCGAACCACAAGGCCGCGCACGCGCACAACCAGCCCTTCCCGGACGGCGGCCGTCCCCGGTTCGCCTCCGCCGCGGCCGGGGACCACGACTGGCCCTGGTTCCCGGTCGAGCCCGTCCGGCAGGCTGTGGAAGGGACGCTCGGACGCGGCGCGCGACCCGGCACTCTGTCCTACGACGAGCAACTGTTCGCGGTCCTGCCGTGGCGGGGCTACATCGGAGTGGACCGTAACGCCTCCTACGGACCGGCCCGCTGGGACGACAGGTACGCCGAGCTGACCAGGCTTTCCAAGATCACCGACCCCACCGCGTTCGCTCAGGCATCGGCGCACACGCGGTTCGGGCCGATCGACGTCTTCGCCCTGCATCGTGAGAAGACCGGCCTGGTGTGGCGGCCACTGCGGCTCCCGACGGTGCTGCGCTTCCAACCGCGGCAGTTCGACCCCAAGGCCTTCGTCCTGGTGGAGACCCTGCCGGAGAACACAGTGGTCGCCATCCGGCGCCGATGATCCCTCCCCGCAAGCGTGGTGTTATAGGCGGTATTAGAGGAGTAGGACTTAACTCCCGGTAAGCTCCGGTTGAAGCGGGGTCGTCGGGGGGAAGATGGCGTGCAGGTGATCGGCAGAGTCCTCCGGGGCGTTGGCCGGCTCATTGCCGCCCATGGAATCTTCATCGCCGTGCTGGCCGCGGCGATCGCGGTACGCGTGCTCACGATGGTCGCCTATCCCTCCGTGCTGTGGTTCGGCGACTCGGTGAGCTATCTCAACGGAGCCCTCCACATCGAGCCGTCCACGCTCCGGCCGAGCGGTTACTCCCTGTTCCTCTGGGCGCTCAAGCCCCTGCACAGCTTCACTGTGCTGGCCGCCGTACAGCACGCGTTCGGCGTGGCCACCGGGATGATGGTCTACGCGCTGGTCTGGCGGGCCGGCCGGCGGGCGTGTTCCCGGTGGGTCGTGCTCCCGGGCCTCCCGGCAACGGCGGCGGCCGTGCCGATGCTGTTCGACGCCTATCAGATCCAGCTCGAGCACCTGCTCATGAGCGATGAGGTCTTCACCTTTCTGGCGGTGGCCGCGGTCACCGTGGTGATGTGGCGGCGCCGGATGTCATGGTGGGCCGGTGGGTTCGCCGGCCTGTTGCTGGCCTCCGCGGCCCTGACCCGGTCCATCGGGCTGCCGCTGCTGGGCATCGCGGCGGTGTGCATGATCGTTCGCCGCTCCGGCTGGCGGGCGCTCTGCGCGATGATCGTCGTGTTCGCGATCCCGACGGTCGCCTACATGAGCTGGTTCAAGTCGGTGAACGGCGAGTTCGCGATGACCCGGACCAGCCAGATCTTCCTCTACGGCCGGACCACCGCCTTCGCCGACTGCGCCATCATCAAGCCGCGTCCCGAGCTGATGGTCCTGTGCCCGAGCACGCCGGCCGATCCGCGCATGGCTCCCGCGTACGCCAACATGTGGACGAAGCAGTCCCCGTTCCGCCAGATCCCGGGCGGCATCGGCAGCCTGAAGGCCAACAAGCTCGCCGGTGAGTTCGCCCAGGCGGCCATCAAGGCCCAGCCGCGGGGCTACTGGGACATCCTGTGGCACGACACGATGATGTCGTTCGGCGCCAGGCGACTGCCCTACCCGACGCCGTGGACGGCGCACGAGTACGACTTCCCGGTGCTGAAGGTCCTTTCCGACACCGAGCTGCCCGTGGCCTATGCCTACGGCGGCCGCACCGCCTGGCCGGCCATCGTCGAGCCACAGGCCCGATGGATGCGCGCCTACCAGCACCGGATCTCCCTTCCCGGTCCTGTCCTCGGCTACATCCTGATCGCCGGGGCGGCCGGCATGCTGGTCCGGGTCCGGCGCTGGGGAGGGTCGCCGGCCCTGCCGTGGCTCGCTTCGGTGGCCCTGCTGTTGGTCCCCGCGGCGACCGCCGACTTCGACTACCGCTACGTCGTCCCCGCGGTCCCGTTCGCCTCCCTCGCGGCGGGGCTCGCGCTCGTCGCCTTCGTCCGTACGGGTGGCGCCGCGATCGGCCGGGTGGCCGGCCGCCGCAGGTCTCCGGCCCCGGCCGGCCCTGCCGACGCGCCCGCCGGGCCGGGCGACCACCCCGCCACTGTGGGCTCGGCTGCGCCCTAGGTGGATGGCCCGCCGAAATCACCTGTAGAGCGACGGCCGAGGACTGGATAGGGTCAATCGACACAAACGTGTGATCGGGGGGATTGTGCGGGCCCCACTCCGGAGCCGGGAAGCCGGCGGGACGCCGGTGAGTGACCATGTCCGGGGATCGCGCCGGCTCTGGTGGCGCGAGCCGTACGTGATCGTCGCGGCGGTCGTCGTGCTCTGGATGCTGCTGGTCACCCTCACGCATGCCTGGGGTGGCGACTTCCGGCTGCACCTGGCGACCGTGCACGCGCTCGCCGGGGATCTGTGGAAGCCCAAGGATCCGCTCGTCGGCTCGGCGCCGGGGAGCCCTTACTACTCCCCGTACACCGTTCTACTCGGCGCGATCGCCGCGGTCACCGGTGCGCATCCGCAGACGGTGCTGGAGTTCGCGGGTATCGCCAACGTCGTCCTGCTCCTCGTGGCGCTCCGCCGGTTCTGTCGCAACCTGGGGGGCGGGTGGCCGGTCGCGGCGCTCGCGGCCGTCTTCACGCTGCTGCTCTGGGGACTGCACCCCATCGAGTGGAGCGGTTTCCTGGGGCTGTATTCACTGTCCTGGACGATGAGCTATCCCAGCGTCCTGGCGACCGCGCTCATGCTCCTGCTCTGGGACGCCTTCCTGCGCTTTCGAGCCGAGCCGGGCGGCTGGGGCACGCCTTGCCTGATCGTCGTGCTGGGGTTCCTGCTCGTACTGATCCATCCGTTCACGGCGATCAACGCGGTGATCGGCCTGGTCGCGTTCGCGGTCGCCGACATCCGTGCGCTGCTCCGCGTCCAGACGCTGTGGCTGGGCGCCGCCGCGGTGGTGATCCTGGTGCTGGTCATCGTCTGGCCCTGGTCGGACGTCCTCTCGCTTTTCGGCGCGGCAGGCGACTTCGACGGCGTGCACCACCGCCTGATCACCGACGTGGTCAGGGAGATGGGGTTCCAGCACTATGGCCTGGCACTGATCGGGCTCCCGGCCCTCATCACCGGCGCGCGGCGCCCGCTCGGCCGGGAACTGCAGATCCTGTTCGTCATGGCCGTGACGGCCATCGGGGTGGGGGCGATCACCGGGTCCTACGGGCTGGCTCGGGTGATCCCGGTGGCCATGCTCCCGCTGCATCTGGCCCTCGCCTCCTCTCTGGGCCGGTGGAGGTCCGGCCGGTCCACGGCGCGGACGGTGTACGCCGGCGTCGCGCTGGCCGCCTGCGTCGTCGGGCTGTACGGGGAGTCGGGAGGCATCGCCCGGGCCTACTGGGGGCGGCTCTCCCCGGCAACGCTCCGAGCGTGGGGGACCCGCGAGGTCACGACGGACTATGACTCCCTGGTCGCCCGCGTCCGGCCCGGCGACGTAGTGATCAGCGATGGCTCGCTGGCCCGCCGCCTGGTCAACAGTCGTGGCGCCTACACGGTCGTCCCCGCGTGGCCGTATCCGTTCGTCGACGAGGCCACTCGGCTCAAGGACACCAACACCTTCTTCGCCGCCGCGACCTCACCCCGCGAACGGCGCACGATCGCCGACCGCTACCGGCTCACGTGCGTCCTGGCGATCCACCACCCGCGGCTCTCCAGGCCCGGAGCCGTCCCCGGCTTCCGCGAACAGGCCCGTACACCCGCCGGAGACACGTTCCTCTGCCGCCGCTGAACGGGCCGGAACTCGGTTCTGGCTCAGAGTGTGTGGAGCGGTGACGTTGTGCGGTCAAGCTGAGTGAAGGATCCGGCTTTCTACGGGACCGCGGTCTGCCCAGTCGGCCTTCGTCAGCACATATTCGACCTCGCCGTGCTCTGAGCCTTCGATGGCCTCGGGCCAGTCGGGGTGGAAGGTGCGGAGCAGGGTCAGGCCGGACTTCTCCATGACGCGTCGGGAGCCGTGATTGACGGTCATGGTCTCTGCGACCACGCGGTCCACGCCGAGCTCGATGAAACCCTTGTTGATCAGCGCGAGTGAGCCCTCGGTGGCGAAGCCTCTGCCCCAGGCCGATTTACGGAGCCGATAGCCGAGCTCGATCTCGCCGTCACGGGGCTCTTTCTTGCGGGGCCGAAAGTGGAACCACCCCAGAAACTCGTCACTGGCCTTCTCGACAGCGGCCCAGTGGCCGAACCCCTCGAATCGCTCGTAGTAGCCGAAGTACACGGGCAGGATCCGGCTCCTGATCTCATCCCTGGAGACGGGCTTGCCCCCGTTGAGGAATCGCATGACCTCGGGATCGCTGTTGAGCTCGACCAGATTGTCCTCGTCAGCCTCAGTGAACCGGCGCAGGATCAGACGACTGGTCTCAAGGAAGATCGACATCTCAGTGTCCCAGTGGCGATCGAGGATCCGAGCTTCCTGCTCGGTGATCCGGCGTCTGCGGGCCTCGCAGTTGGAAACACTTCCTCTAGACCGTCCCATAACTCGCCCGAGCTGTGCCAGTGAGAGGCCATGCTTTTCGCGGTGGAACCGCAGGTCATGTGCGAGCCAGGCCCATAGTCACTGTGGTAGAGGGCGGGACATATGAGCCTTATTCCGGCAAGGGCGACAGTTCCGAATGGGCTGGAGCATACATTTAAGTACCCGGCTACGCCGGAAAGCGTCGGCGCCATCCGGGAGATGGCCGACGTGGTGATCAGGTCCTGGGCGCTGGAACGCCTCATCCCGGACGTCAAGCTCATCCTTTCCGAGCTGGCCACGAACGCGGTCGCGGAGACACCCGGAATGGAGATCGCCCTCGTCACCAAACATGAGGGTTCGTCGGTGTCCGTCGGGATCTGGGACTCCAGTCCGCGGCTGCCGGCTGAAGGCGGGGGTGGGCTGGACGCTGAGTCGGGCCGCGGCCTGGTGATCGTGTCGAAGACGGCCGACTCCTACGGCGCCTATCCCGCGCGAAATAAGGATGGCGCGAACGGAAAGATCGTCTGGGCCAGGATCGCGCTATGACACCTGCATTGGGTGGACATCGGCATTCGACTGTTGCCAGGCGTGGATCCCGCGCGGGGTCAGGAAGGCGTCGAAGACCGATTCGGTGGCGCCGATGAGGGGGGCCTGCGCACCGAGTGTGGAGGCGATGAGTTCTGGCGGCCGGTCCCGGCGGAAGGCCATGAGCCCGTCCAGATAGGCCGCGCGCACCGTCTCGCCGGCGTGGGTCCGGAGGTCGGCTCCGAGACCTGACAGCGTGACCAGCCGGGGGTCGTGCGCGTTCACCAGAGCACTGATGCCTGTTCCCAGGGCCTGTGCGACGTGCCGCAGTGCGGTGGCCGAGCGAGGCCGTCCGGCCGCGGCCTCGGCGAGGATCCGCCGGGCCTCCTCGCGGCCTTCGCCTGGGGTGACCCGCCCGCCGGTGTGCCGGAGCAGGGCGTTGGCGCCGACGTCCAGCCCCCAGCAGCCCGTGGCGCCGCAGGCGCAGGTGCCCGTCGCGCCGGTCAGCGGCATGTGGCCGAACTCCCCGCTGGTGCCGCTCGCGCCGGTGAGCGGGCGCCCGGCCACGACCAGCGTGCCGCCCACGTCGAAGTCGACGTGGAGGTGAAGGCCCACGTCGGCGCCTCTGAGCGCTCCGCGCCTGGCCTCCGCGAGGCCGGCCAGCGTCGCGTCGTTGTTCAGCAGCACAGTGAGGGAGCCCGTCTGGAGGTGGGCCGTCGCGGCGATGTCCCGCCAGCCCAGGTGGGGCACGTCCAGCAACCCGCCCGCCCGCACCGGTCCCGGGACCGCGACCCCGACGCCGACCGTCCGCGACCCGAGGTGTGCGGCGTGCCTGTGGACGGCCTCGGCCAGCTCACGTAGGACGACACCGGGGGGTCCGGGTGGGTGTGAGCGGGTCTCGCGGATGGTCAGCCGGCCGCCGAGCTCCCCGGTGGCGATCGACCAGGAGTCCTCCCGGAAGTCGACGGCGAGCGCGACCGGGCCCTCTGGGTGGGGTCCGGGCACCCGTGTGGGCCGGCCGCGGGCCCGCTGCGGCGCGGGCTCCTCCCGTATCAGCCGGCTGTTCGTCAGCTCGCCCACCAGCACGGTGGCCGTCCCGCGTGCCAGCCCCAGGGCGTGAGTGAGTTCGGAGCGGGTACGCCCGGCCTCGCCGTCGTGCACGGCCCGCAGCACCCGCAGCAGGTTGTGGACGCGGAGTTCACCGCTCGTCCTCGCTCCGTTCTCCGGTGGCACGCCCTCATTGTGCCAGCAGCTGCGAGTCTTTATGCTCGCGGTGAGAGCAAAAGGAGGTACGGGTTTGGCGGAGCAGGAGGTACGGCGGGCCAGGGTGGCCGTGTCCGGAGTCTTCGGGCTCTGCGGTCTGCAGGTCGGGCTGTGGGCCGCGGGCCTGCCGGCGCTGGACCACCGTCTGGGGCTCGGCGCCGGTCGTCTCGGGACGGCGCTGCTGTTCATCTCGTTCGGAGCGCTGATCTCCATGCCGGTCGCCGGCCGGCTGTGCGACCGCTGGACCAGCCGCAGGGTGTGCCTGGTCGCGGGCCCGGTCAGCGGCCTCACCCTCCTCGGCCCCGCCCTGGCCCCCTCGTACGGGTGGCTCATCGCCGGGGCGGCGGTCTTCGGCATGGGCCTGGGCCTGGTGGAGATCGCCATGAACGTCCACGCGGTCGAGGTCGAGCGCCGCCACGTCAAGCCGATCCTGTCGGCCTTCCACGGCATGTGGAGCCTGGGCGGTGCCGCCGGTGGCATGCTGACCGCGGCGGCCCTGCGCGGTGGAGTCAACCCCCAGGGCTTGATCGTGGTGGCCGCGATCGTCGGCGCCGGGCTCTACCTGCTGCCCGGGCGGTGGCTGCTCGCCAGTGCCGCCGGGGGCGAGGAGCGCGAGGCGGGCGCCGCGGCCGCCGGGTCACGCTCCACCACGCGCTGGGGACTGATCCTTCTCCTCGGCGCGGTCGTCTTCTCCGGGCACCTCAGTGAGGGCGCGGCGATGGACTGGGCGGCCGTGCACGCCCGCCAGGTGCTGCAGGTCTCCCCGGCCACCGCACCGCTGGCGTTCACCATCTATTCCGTGGCGATGACGACCGTACGGCTGTTCGGCGACGGGCTGCGCGGCCGGCTCGGGGCGCCTCGCACCATCAGGCTGGCCGGGATCATCGCCGCCGCCGGCTATCTTCTGGTGCTGCTCGCGCCGGCGGCGGGCGGGCTCCGGTTGCCCTCTGCGTGGGCCGGGTGGGCGCTGGCGGGCGTGGGGCTGGCGACCATCGTTCCGGTGGTGTTCAGCGCGGTCGGATCCGCGGGCAGTGCCTCCGGCCGGACGCTCTCGACGGTCACCATGTGCGGGTACGCCGGACTGCTCGGCGGCCCGCCGCTGATCGGACACCTGGCCGACGCGACGTCACTGCCCCTCGCGCTCGCACTTCCGGGGCTGCTGTGCGCCTTCATCGCCGGCGCGGGACCGATCGGGATCCGCGCGCTGGTCCCTCAGCCCGAGCCGGGAAAGATCCGGTCGACCACCCGGGAGGCGGCCTTGCCGTCGTCGAACGGGCAGAACCGCTCCACGAAGGCGTCGTAGCTCGGCCGGTAGAGGGAGGCGACCTCCCCGGCCGAGCGGATCGCCTCGATGAGCGCGTCCGAGGTCTCCACGAGCGGCCCCGGCGCCTCCTTCTCGAAGTCGAAGTAGAAGCCGCGCAGCCGGTCGCGGTAGTCGAGCAGGTCGTAGGTGAAGAAGAGCATCGGCTTGCCGGTGTTGGCGTAGTCGAACATCACGGATGAGTAGTCCGTCACCAGCACATCGGTGATCAGGTAGAGCTCCGCGATGTCGGGATAGAGCGACACGTCATGGACGAAGCCGTCACCGTCGCCCGGCACGCCGTCCACGATGTTGGAGTGCAGCCGGACCAGCAGCACATGGTCGTCGCCGAGGGCCGCCCGTGCCCGGCTCAGGTCCATGCGCAGGTCGAACTTGTAGCGGCCCCGGCTGTAGTACTGATCGTCGCGCCAGGTCGGCGCGTAGAGGACCACCTTCTTACCGTCCGGTATGCCGATGCGAGAGCGGGCCCGCGTGGCGATCGCGTCGGCGTACCGACTGTGCAGCACGTCGTTGCGCGGATAGCCGACCTCGAGGACGTCACCCCTGAAATCGAACGCCCGCCGCAGGATCTCGGTGCTGAAGGGGCTCGGGGAGAGCAGGTGCGTCCACTCCGGCAGCGACGGGCTCTTGCCCCCGCCCGCTCCGAGAGCCTTACGCAGGCCCGGGGCATAGGCGAAGTGCACCTCCTTCACATCCCGGCCGATCTTCTTCAGCGGGGTGCCGTGCCAGGTCTGGAGCACGATCTGATCCGGATGGCGATGAAACCAGTCGCCCAGCCGGTGGTTGGTGACGATGTAGCGGGACGAGGCCACCGCCTCGTGCCACTCCCGGCCGTTCACCCGTACGGGCTCGAGCGTCCCGGGTGGCTGCACCATGGCATCGTTGACGGCCCACAGTTGCTCCAGGCCGGTGCCCCGCCGGACCAGCTCCTCGTGCAACGCGCGCGGGCTGTCGGAGTACTGCCGGCCGTTGAAGCAGGAGAACAGCACCGCGTCGCGCAGCCCCTCGCGGGACACCCGGCGCCGGGCCTCCGCACGCAGCTTGGTGCCCGCGCCGCGCTCCTCGGCCGTGAGGTCCCCGGTGACATCGAGGGCCAGCCGGCCGTCATGGCTCTCGAGCGTGTAGCCCCGCCGCGCCACCTCCGTCGCCGCGGGGAGGCTCTCGCCGACCGCCGGGTCGAGCCGTACGGCCAGAGCGCGGCCATCGGGCGGCCGGAACAGCACATCCCAGTGCCCCGGGCGCAACGGCAGCGCGCCGGCCAGCGTCGGGACCGCCGCGGCCGGGACCTGGGCGCGCAGCCGCCCGCCGGAGGCCGTCGCGGCGAACGCGAGCTCTTTGCGGCTGCCGCGGCTGCGCACGACGATGTCCCCGCGCAGGTTCGCACCGGCGTAGGCCGGATGGGTGGCCGTGAGCCTCAGCGTGCCGCCCTCGTCCCACGAGCAGGCGGTGACGACGAGCCGGGCCGTACGGGTCTGCACACGCACATATCCGGCCGCGTCGCGGCCGGCGACCAGCTCGCGCGTGCCGGCCAGCCGCCTGGCCTCGGCGACGCCCTCGGCGAGGACGAGTCGCCGGCCGGCCAGCGAGAGGTGCCATTCGAGGGTGTCGTCGACCGCGTCCGGGTCGGCCGGGTCGGCGTCCAGGGACGCGAGCTCGAGCCGAGCCGAGAACCTCCCATCCCCCATGGTGACCGGGATCGGCACCGGGGCGCCACCGCGGGAGAGGCCGAGCTCCACCGGCACGCCGGGCTGGGCGGTTCCCTCGATCTCCAGCGCCTCATCGGACCACCGGAGCGCGGTGGCGCGGGCGCGGACCGTCTCGACCTCGAGCCTGAGCTCCCCCCGGGCCACGCGGGGCACGATCCGTACGTCCTCGGTGACGTACGCGTAGGGCGGGTCGGCGCCGCTGCCGGAGGTGCCGCCATGCAGCGGGCCGCGGCGGTAGACACCGGAGTTGAAGATCAGGGCCTCGACGGTCCACGTGCCGTCGCTCCACCCGCGGCGGCGCCGAAGCCTCCGTGGGGCCAGGGCCGCCTCGAAGCCCGTCCAGGCGCCCGCGGTCTTGCCCGGCCTGGGGGTCTGCCTGGCGTGCAGCACGATCCGGCGGCCCTCCCCGGACCGGAGGGTGAGCGCCTTCACCGAGGTCCAGCGCCGCCGCATGCTGACCGAGTTGATGTAGGCCTCCCCGGTGATCCGCAGCCGGCCGTCCACCCAGGTCACCTCGTGGACCCGGCTGCGCAGCCGCACCTCGTCGTGGGCCCGGTAGATCTCGCGGGGTATGGCCAGCCGGTCGTCCTTCCAGTACGGGTAGACGACGTAACGGCGGATCGGGTCCCGGACGATGGCCGGCGCCGTCTTGCCTCGCTCGAACCGGACGACCTTGACCAGCTCGGTCTGGAGCCGCCGGCTCGCGAGGTGCCACTTGAGCCGGCTGAGCGCCGGCAACGCGGCCAGCGCGCGAGTCCGCACGCCGGCCGCGTGGCGGGCGGCCAGTTCGACGATCTGAAGGCGTTCCTCGTCGCTCGCGTCGGGCATCGCGTCCAGGAAGACCTGCAGCTCGCGGCCCAGCACGCTGACCTCGAAGCGCAGCCGGTCCTTTCTGCTCCAGACGCCGTCGAGCCGGGTGAACACGGCGGCCACCGCGGCGAACCCGTCGGCGACGTCCCGGGGCTCGGTGGTCGGTCGCGGGGCGAGGCCCTCGCGCCGTACGACCACAGGTTCGGGCACGATGTCGACGGCCTTGGCGAGATGGTGCGCGCCGATCGACACCGGCAGGTCCTCATAGCGGCTGCCGTCCGGGAAGGCCAGCAGGTGAGCGTCCCAGAACCGCCTGCGGAACAGCTTGTTGCCCACGACCCGGTCCTCCAGCAGCGCCTGATGGGCGGTGATGTGGGTGCGCCGCAACGGCCGCGCGAACGCCTGCCGGTAAGGGTGGGGGACCTTCGCGCGCCGGACCTCGACCCGGCCGGCCGCGAAGTCCGAGCCGGTCTCTGTCAGGGTCTCCAGCAGCGCTCGCAGGCCCCCCGGTGTCACGGCGTCCCCGCCGTCGACGAACGCGAGATAGTCCCCCGTGGCCTGCGCGGCGCCGAGGTTGCGGGCCAGGCCGCGGCTCGGCGCGCCCGCGCGGATCAGCCGGAAGCGCTCGTCCGGCAGGACGACGGAGGCCGCGGCCCCGGCTCCGTCGTCCACCACCAGGACCTCGAGCTCAGGGTAGGACTGGGCCGCGATGGAT